>JBIIZI010000094.1:0-7993 GCA_044346375.1 Crocinitomicaceae bacterium
CTCTTTGTTAGGCTGATTGAGCGCATAATTCATTTTCTTTTGATTCCCTAGCGTATCAACCGTTTCTTTCATCATGTTTTTACCACAAGCAGAGCCTGCGCCATGTGCTGGATATACAGTAACGTCATCTGCCAAAGGCATGATTTTCGTCATTAATGAGTCGTAAAGCATACCCGCGAGTTGATCTTGTGTCATGTCGGCAGCTTTTTGAGCGAGGTCAGGGCGACCTACATCACCTAAAAAGAGGGTGTCACCAGAAAAGATAGCTTCATCTTTGCCTTCTTCGTTGATCAACAAAAAAGTTGTACTTTCCATAGTGTGTCCTGGCGTATGCAATACCTTAATTTTTACCGCTCCTATTTCAAATACTTGTCCATCCTCGGCAATGATTGCATCAAATTCAGTTTTGGCTGTTGGCCCGTACACAATTGGCGCGCCAGTTTGCTTGCTCAAATCGAGGTGGCCAGAAACAAAGTCAGCATGAAAATGCGTTTCAAAAATATATTTGAGTTTCACGCCATCAGCTGCAATTCTGTCCATGTATGGTTGAACTTCTCTGAGTGGATCAATAATAAACGCTTCATTGTTGCTCACAACATAATAAGCGCCTTGAGCTAAACAGCCTGTGTAAATTTGTTCGATTTTCATTTTTTTAGGTTTAATTTTTAATTATTCAATCAGATTTTGGATTTATTTTAGTTAAAAGCCAGCTTTTACATAGGAGAAACCAGCTTCTTGTAATTCTACAATTCTTATAATGCCTGCAGGTGTAAATTGGGCATGGGTAAACAGCGCATTTTTTTCAACTTTTCTTTCCTTGAGAGAAAACTCACAGACCTCAAACACCACACCTCGCTCAACTGCTAATTGTAATTGTGGTCCTACCACCGATTTATTTGCGGTATACATATCTATACCCGGCCCATGAACCACTACTTTGACAATAGATTCTGGAGAAACAGTATAGATATTATTGAGTTGTTTCATGAAGGCTTTATGCGCTATTGTATCAGAAGTGACAAGCTGAAAAACAATTTGATGCTTGGTGTTTTGTGCAATTGCAATTTGCTGTACGCCCAACCAAAGCAAGGCAAAAAGAAACAGTTTTTTCATGTTTTTAATCTTTGAATGTACCAAAAGTATCAATAGTAATTCCAAACAATTGTAACAAGTGTTACATAGATCTAAAATAGCGCAAGCTACTTCACCTCTTCGAAGGATACATCTTCGATACTACTTTGTTTTTCATTGTTATTCTTGGGTAGATTCGGCGCACATTGCCCGCCAAAACAGCCTACATTGAAATAAGCCATGAGGGTCATTACAGTCCCCATTAAGATAACAACGTAGTCAAGCTGCAAAATGCCACCAATGAGCAAGTATCCGCCAATTCCATATCTGAGTAATCTTAAAAAATCAATTTTCATTTTTACTTGTTTTTTTTTAGGATGAATGTAGTAGCCACAACAGACTGATTTGTAAAGTAAAAATGACAAGTGCGAAAACCAAGCCCCGTTGACCCGCCTTTAACAAACGAAACACATCTACTTTCAGACCAATAGCTGCCATAGCAATGGTTAGAATGATCTTGCCAATGGTTTCACTACCCTTTAATAAGAATGCCGGCAAAGGGAAAAAACTCACTAAAATCGATATCACAATAAATACAATGAGGTACCAGGGTAGTTGAAAGCTAAATTTTTGCGCGTTAGACTTTCTAGAATCTAGCCAAACCATAAACAACAGGGCCGGTGACAAAAGCGCTACCCGAGCCATTTTGTAAACTAAAGCCAATTGACCTACCTCTTCTGAAACAGAAAAACCAGCACCTGCCACATTGCCCACTGAATGTAAAGATGCCCCGATCAAAAAGGCCATTTCTTTTTCTATAAGCGGATAAAATTGAAACCACAACGGCAACAAAACCATGCCCAAAGAACCCAACAAATTAACCGAAGCTAATGAAATAGCGACATCCTCTTTATCTGCCTTGATTTTTGGAGCCAATGCAGCTATCGCTGACGACCCACAAATAGCTGTTCCAAAACCCACTAACCAACCGGTCTTGCCGGGGCAAGACAAGACTCTTGACAAATAATAGGTAGCAAGTAAAACCACCAAAATCACAATGATAATCACTACAAAATCCGTAACGCCTATGGCCCCAATGGCTTTGTAATCGATGCTAAAGGCCAATATCACTACAGACCACTCCAACATTTTTGCAGAACTCAAGGTGATACCGGCATCTAGTTGCGTTACTTTATTGACTTGAGGAGCCAATAGCATACCTATTAAAAGGGCCAATAAATAGGAGTTGAGAAAGGAAGGTGTATAGGCCGATAAAAAAATGGCTGCAAGTCCTAAACCTGCAGCCAAAACGATTCCTGGTAACTTATTTTTCATATGAAAAAAACCAAGATTTTATGGCTTGGCGATAATTTTACCGCCCCAAGAATTGATTCCTCCTTGCATATTGATCACATTTTTAAAGCCGCTGTCTATCATCACCTGACTTGCGCCGGCACTGCGCCCACCGCTTCTGCAATAAACAATATAAGTTTTAGATTTATCCAACTTAGCTAATTGCTGCTTGAAAGCTGGGCTGTTGTAATCAATAAAAAGATCTGCACCAGAAATAACACCTTGCTGCCACTCTGCAGGGGTGCGCACGTCTATAACAATTGCTTTTTTCTCTTCTTTCATTTTGGAAAGTTCTGAAATTGGCGCATTTTTAAAAGAAGATTGTGCGGAAGAAGCACAAGACCATAGCGTCAGGGTAAGTAGCGCTAGAATGGGAAAAATTTTCATCATGTTCAAAGTTTAATTTATACAAAGATGCAGAACTTCCACGGACTTATTTGTAACTAGCGTTACACAAAAAAAGCCACTTTCGTGGCTTTTGAACTGTTTATTTGGAAAACGATCTAGTCTTTGCCCAACATTTCGTTTTTCAAGCTCTCCTGTACTGGTGGCGTACCGAACCAAATGCCAAAAAGTGCTTTTTTGAAGTCTAGGCCAGCAATTGTGCCTTTGACATCGCCGTTTTTAGTAACGCGAACACCCTTTCCAGGGATGTAGTCGAGGTTGATTTTGTCGCCTTCTTTGATTGGTTCGCTGAAGAAACCTGCGAATTTCTTGATTTCTTCTTTGCTAGCGCTGCCATGTTTTGAAGTTGCAAAACCAGCATTGACAGACTCGATGAAACGCTCGCGGGTAACGCTACTCGACACGATTTTGATATGGATAGCCATTTCGGTGTCGTCGTAGATGACTTTTTTAGCGTCTTCTGTCTTTTTTGGTACGTAAAGACCTGCGACATAGAGGTCCATAAAGTATTTTTCGCGCAAGCCAGCACCATTGATAACTAGGTTTTCACCGTCTAGTTTCAATTCTGTATTGAAACTGACTCCGTGGAATTTTTTAGTTTGTGCAAAAGTTATAGACGTTAGACACAACACTAGGGCTAGCAAGTAAGTTTTCCTTTTCATGAATAGTGATTAAAATTATTTTTCATGAAAATAATAATTATTTATGAATTAATCCCCCCAAAAATCTGGATTTTCATTTTCGTCGATGAGTTTTTGCCAGTTGTAATTAGGGTCTTCGGCGTCGAAAAGTATGGCTTTGTACTCGCCTTCTGTAATTTCATAGCGCAAGACTTCTTCACCGGTGTAGGCTTCTATGGCGTCAAGCAGCGGCATTTCGTCCTGACTGCAAAAAGACAATGCTTGCCCTAAAGCGTTACCCCTACCGGTTCGACCACAGCGGTGCACGTAATTTTCAGGGTTGTCGGGGAGGTCGTAATTGATAACGTACTCCATGTTGGGAATATCAATTCCGCGTGCAGCTACATCTGTCGTGATGAGCACTTGGTTTTTGCCTTCTCTAAACTTTTCAAGCAGCCCAAAGCGTTCATTTTGCGGAACACCCCCGTGTAGGGCCTCGGCATGAACGCCAACGCGCTCCATGGCCTTGACAATTCTCTCAACGCGCACTTTTGTTCTGGCAAATACCAAAAAACGCGCATCAGGGTATTCGCCAATCATGTTTTCCAAGAAAAATCGTTTGTCGTCCATTTCAATGAAGGCAACAGCGTGCTGCACATTCTTAGAAACCGGATTTTGAGGAGAAAGCTGAATGCGAATGGCCGAACGCACGACATCGTAGGCCAAAGACTTGATTTTTTTATCGATAGTAGCCGTAAAAAACAAGGTTTGGTGCTTGGCCGGAATTTTTTTGATGATATCTTGGATGTCTTTGTTAAAGCCGAGATCGAGCATGAGGTCCGCTTCGTCGAGAACGAGCGTATGTACACCCGACACATCTAGATGGCCTTGTGCTATGAGGTCAAACATACGGCCCGGCGTGGCAATGAGGACCTCAGCACCAACTTGAAGTTGCTTGATTTGTGCGTCTTGCTCTACACCGCCATATAAGCCGATGACTTTTACTTTGGTTTGGGCGCCAATTTGCTCAAAAACACCTGTGATTTGCTGCGCGAGCTCGCGAGTTGGCACCAAAACAATGCAGCGGATCTGAATAGAGTTGGTGGCGTTTTTTTTGTATTTGAGCAACTTGTTGAGTACTGGAATCACAAAAGCTGCTGTTTTACCTGTGCCGGTTTGCGCCACAGCCATGACGTCTTCGCCATCCAAAATGTGTTTTATGGCACGATATTGGATATCGGTCGGGCGTCTGAAACCGAGCACTTCTAGTTGGTCCTTAATTTTTTGGTCAATATGGTAGTCTTCGAATTTCATTGCCACAAAGATACGACTTATAATAAAGACCTTACTTTTACGTTTTTGAAATCTAAAAATCACCTATGAAAATCAAATTACTCCTCTCCCTTACCTTTTTAGCTACCACGCTCTTTGCCAACGATAAGGTCACCGTCAAAAGCACTTTGCACAGCGTGACCGTCTACACCCAAGGCGCGCAGCTGCAGCACAAAGCCAACTACACCATTAAAGCCGGCCTTAGCGAAGTCATTGTCGAAGGGATTTCTCCACAAATTTCAGCCGGAACTATTCAAGTAAAAGCAACCGGCGCAGTAGTTATTCTAGATTCCAAATACGAATATTACTACCCGCAGCCTAATGTTCAGGTGAATGTAACCGAACTCCCTCTTAAAATTCGCAATGCCATTAAAGTGCTCGAAGACTCCATCAAAATCATCAATTTTGAATTGCGCGACATCAATGACGAAATTGAAGTATTGGTAGCTGCGCGCAAGATCATCATCTCGAATGGTGCCGTCAAAGGCCAAGGAAAGGTCAATGACAGCATTCAGTTATTGAAATCTACTGTTGATTATTACACCACTAAGGTTTCTGAACTCAACAAAAAAATAAGTGGCTTGGACCGCCAAAAAGTCAAGAAAACCGACCTCATCTCAGACCTCGACACCCGACTCAACGACCTGCGCAACTACGCCGAACAAAACAACCCTACCCCAGAAATCAAAGGCATTCCGCGCATCATCATTACCTTTATGGCCAAAGAAGCGGCGAGTGGCCGCATAGACCTTAGCTACCTGGCTTCCAACGCCGGCTGGACGCCGCTTTACGACATCCGTAGTGAAGCCGCAACAGGCAAAATTAGCCTCACCTACAAAGCGCAAGTGCGCCAACAAACCGGCTTAGACTGGGACGACGTCAAGCTCAGCATCTCGACCAACAACCCTTACGCCAACAAAACCAAACCCGAACTCAGCCCGTGGTATATCGACTACCAAGAATTCAGAAAACAGCTCAATGAAAAAGCTAAATTACGCAGTGAAGCTTATGGAGACAATGTACCTGCTGCGGTCAATACTTCCGCCATGAATATGGGTTTTTTGTACTCAACAAGTGGAGCTACGTTTGAACAAGCAGCACAGGGTGCAGAAGCATTCACTACAATTGTACAACAACTCATTTCAGCCGAGTTCAAGATAGACCTCAATTACAGCATTGCCTCAGACAATCAGGTGCGCATGGTGTTGGTGAAGCAATCTGAGCTCAATACAAGTTTCCGATACTATGCTGTTCCGAAGCTAGACCCTGGTGTGTATTTGGTTGCCCAAATGACCAAACTAGACGAACTCCAGCTCGTGCCAGCCAAAGCCAACATCTTCTTTGATGGCACTTACATTGGCGAAACCTACCTCGACCCTACAACCATGGACGACACTCTCAATTTGTCGTTAGGTAAAGATCCAAATATCGTTGTGAAGCGTACGCTCTTGAAAAACCAAAGCAAAGAGCGCATTATTCAAGACAAAAAGGAACGCAGCTTTGCCTACAACATTGAGGTACGCAACCTGAAGTCTTCTGAAATTGAGCTCATTATTCAGGATCAAATTCCGCTCACTACCAACCCTGAAATCACCATCGAGAAATCTAATTTAGGAAAAGGTACAATCGACGAGAAAACCGGACTCATTGAATGGAACCTGAAGCTCAAAGCAAAAGATAACCAAACCTTTGACTACGACTTCAAAGTGCGCCACCCTAAAGATAAGATCGTTCAGATCTAAGCAATACAGTTCAAAAAAGGAAGATAAATACCGTCGTTACTCACTGATGTAGCGGCGGTATTCCATTTTACTGCTGTCGAAAGTGAGTTTTTTGGCAAGCGCTCCGGCGTTGTCGCGGTCGGTTAAGCGATCTGACAAATATTTAGCAACCTCTAGGCGGTTTTCGTCAAAGGTAAATAAGTCAATGAGCTGCTCCGCTTGAGCTGTCGTTAAACAAGTGCTTTTCATCGCGAGTTGCAGTGCTTCTAAACGATCTTCCTCAAAAGATTGGTCTTGCAATTCTGCTTTAAATGCCTCCAAGCGGTTCATTGTTTTGGTGCAATTCACACGATTAGACAACGGCGCTTGTTGTACTTGAGCGATCACTTGTTGATGTTGCACATTTTGTTGATTTTGTTGATTCTGAGCAACCTGTGAATTTCCATTTAACTGAATATTGGCACTTACCTGATTGTTTCCTTGGTTCGCAATGCCATTGGAACCTGTGGTTGTCATTGAACTTGAAGATGTTGTCGTCGTTGTACTTGAAGAGGTCGTGGTTTCAGTAACAGAGACACCAGTACCTAGACCTGTTCCAGACCCAGTTGCACTCGCATTTGCATTGAGGTTGACATTCACGCCACCTACGGACAAATTCATATTTAAATTGACGTTTTCATCGGGAATAGTTCCAGTTGTAGTGGTAGTAGTGGTCGTATTCGAAGTTTGGATCGTTGTGTTTGGTGTTTCACTTACATTGACATTCATATTGATACCCGCAGTATTTCCTGTTTCTGTTGTTTGAATAGTCGTGGTCGTTTGAACCGGAATTGTCTGAGTGATTTGTGCGGCTCCTGCATTTTGATTTGTACTTGAATTGACAACAACCATATCTGAATAAACGGCAGCATCTGTCGGGCGATATACTACTGCTTCTTGGATTACACCATGCGTTGGCTCTTGGCCCATCAATTGCAATTTGCCTTTTCCTTTTTTGAAAATAATGCGAGCAGTGATGTCGTAAGGTGCATCTATCATGAAGTTTTTGTCGATATCTGGTGTTTTACCGTCGGCAAAAATGACTTTAACGGCATAACTGCCATTTTTGATTTGGGCCACTTGCACATTGGTTTCCGGTTTAGAATTCTGGCGAATACCGTTGAGTACCACATAAAAGGTCTGGCCGTTGTTGTTAAAAATACTGAGGTTGCTTTGAGCGTTTAGCGCTGATAATGTAAAAAGCACACTAAAAAGTAAGATGGTTTTCATTGGAATCTATTTTTTGTCAAAGAAAACGAAAAAATTGAAAGCAGACAAAAACACAGACCCGCTCTTTTTTCTAACTTCGTACACATGAACTACGTTATCGTCGATGTCGAAACCACAGGAGGCAACACCAAAGATTCCAAAATCACGGAATTAGCGATGTACAAACACGACGGAACGCAAGTCATTGACCACTTCCAGAGTTTGGTCAATCCAGAGCAAGCC
>JBIIZI010000095.1:0-7921 GCA_044346375.1 Crocinitomicaceae bacterium
CTGGACTGTTTAGCATCCAAGCATTGGAGCACTTGCCATTTTGGCCCCTCCAATGTTGCTTTTTTTAATAGGAACGTAAACAAAAACACAATATGTCTAAATTAACTTTTGAATCCCTACTCGACGCAGGTGTACATTTTGGTCACCTTAAGCGCAAGTGGAACCCGGCAATGGCGCCTTACATCTTCGAAGAGAAGAAAGGCATTCACATCATTGACCTCAACAAAACACTCGTACACCTAGATCACGCATGTGCTGCAATGAAGCAAATTGCTAAATCTGGTAAAAAAGTACTTTTCGTTGCTACGAAAAAACAAGCTAAAGAAATCGTTGCTGAGCGCGTAGCAGCAGTCAACATGCCGTTTGTAACGGAGCGTTGGTCTGGTGGTATGTTAACCAACTTCCAAACTACTCGTAAGTCTATTCGCAAAATGTCGCTCATCGACAAAATGAAATCAGATGGTACTTGGGATACCCTCAACAAACGTGAAAAACTTTTCAAAAGCCGTCAACGCGAGAAACTCGAGAAAAACTTTGGTTCTATCGCAGACATGACACGTCAACCAGCAGCTATTTTCATCGTCGATATCCTTAAAGAGCATATCGCTCTTGCAGAGGCACGTCGTTTGAACATCCCTACGTTTGCAATGGTAGACACCAATTCAAATCCTAAATTGGTAGACTTCCCTATTCCTGCCAACGACGACGCTACTAAATCTATTACTTTGATCCTCGACGCTATTTGTGGTGCCATCAAAGAAGGTTTAGAAGACCGCAAAAATTTGAAAGCTACTGACAAAGACGAAGCTCCAGCTGAAGCACAAGCAGAAGTTGCAGCAGACGCTACAGAAAGCGCAGAATAATTCACCCATAAACTCTCATAACATGGCTATCACAGCTGCAGATGTAAACAAATTGCGCCAACAGACAGGCGCTGGTATGATGGATTGTAAAAATGCCTTGGTAGAAGCCAACGGTGATTTCGAAACAGCTATCGATATCCTTCGTAAAAAAGGTCAAAAAATCGCTGCAAAACGCGGTGGCAACGACGCTAAAGAAGGTCTTATTATGGCACAAGCTACTGCAGACAGCAAAGCAGGTGTTATCTTAACCCTCAACTGTGAAACTGACTTCGTTGCTAAAAACGACGGTTATGTTGCATTCGTTCAGTCTTTAGTAGACCTCGCACTCAACAAACTTCCTGAAACCGCTGAAGAATTGAAAGCTTTAGCCTACGACGACAGACTTTCTGTTGAAGATAAAATCACAGAGCAAGTTGGCGTCATCGGCGAAAAACTAGATCTTTCTGCATACGCAGTTGTTCGTGCCGAGAATGTTGTTGCTTACAACCACCCAGGTAACCAATTAGCTACACTCGTTGGCTTAACTGTTGCTGGTGAAGATGTCGCTGAAGCAGGACGTCAAGTTGCAATGCAAGTTGCAGCAATGGCCCCAATCGCTATAGACAAACACGGCGTAGATGAGCGCACAATTGAGCGTGAAATCGAAGTTGGTAAAGAGTTGGCTATCCAAGAAGGCAAACCAGCTGACATGGCTGAAAAAATTGCAATGGGTCGCTTAAACAAATTCTTCCAAGAAAACACTTTGTTAAGTCAAGCATTTGTCCGCGACAACAAACTCACCGTAGAACAATTCTTAAACAGCACCTCAACAGGTCTTACTGTTTCTGAGTTCAAACGTTTCTCTTTGAGCTAAGCAAACAAAAATATTTAAAAAAGCTATCGATACCGGTAGCTTTTTTTTTACCCTAAACCCAAATAAACCCGATTCATAGTATATTTGTCTTGCATATGAAATACAAACGCATACTCCTCAAACTTTCAGGTGAGTCTCTAATGGGAGACAAACAATTTGGCATAGACAACGCGCGCATCAGCGCCTATGCACTTCAAATAAAAGAACTACATCAGTTAGGTGTTGAGGTAGCAATTGTAATTGGCGGTGGCAATATCTTCAGAGGTGTACAAGCCGAAGAAGGTGGCATGGACCGCACCCACGGCGACTACATGGGTATGCTCGCCACCATGATCAACTCTATGGCACTACAATCGGCACTAGAGTCTGTTGGTGTCACAACTCGCTTGCAGTCTGCTATTGAAATGAAAGAAATTGCAGAGCCTTTTGTACGCCGCAGGGCTGTTCGTCATTTAGAAAAAGGTAGAGTCGTCATTTTTGGCGCCGGAACAGGCAACCCGTTTTTTACTACCGACTCTGCTGCTTCTTTACGCGCCATTGAAATCAATGCAGAAGTCATTCTAAAAGGAACACGCGTAGACGGCATCTATACCGCCGACCCACTTAAAGATAGCTCAGCAGTAAAATTTGATCAAATTTCATTTGACGAAGTATATGCAAGAGGTCTCAATGTCATGGACATGACAGCCTTTACGCTGTGCAAAGAAAACAATTTACCCATCATCGTATTTGACATGGACACTCCCGGCAACTTACGCAAGTTAATGGAAGGAGCGCATGTTGGAACTTTAGTTAGCGCATCATGACAGAAGAACTATCAATGATCTACGACGAATTCAAGGAAGCCAATCAAAAATCCTTGAATCACCTCGAAAACGAACTCCTCAAAATCCGTGCAGGCAAAGCAAGTCCTGCAATGTTGAACAGTGTTATGGTAGAATACTACGGTTCCATGACTCCTTTGCAACAAGTAGCGAATGTCAATACCATAGACGCCCGCACCATTATTGTTCAGCCCTGGGAAAAACCCCTAATCAACGACATCGCAAAAGGCATCATTAATGCCAATCTCGGCCTCAATCCGCAAAGCAACGGCGAACAACTCATTATTGCTGTTCCACCGCTCACAGAAGAGCGCCGACGCGATCTAGTGAAACGCGCCAAAACCGAATCTGAAAACGCAAAAATTGGTGTTCGCAATAACCGCAAAGACGCTCTAGACATGATCAAAGACCTCAAATCAGAAGGTTTGTCTGAGGATATGTCAAAAGATGCAGAAGAAGAAGTACAAAAAATCACCAATAGCTACATCAAAAAAGTCGATGAACTTCTCGAATTAAAGGAGAAAGACATCATGACCATCTAAAGCAAGGCCATTACTTCTTGTTTGGTTGGCTTGGTTAGCAGCGTCAGTTTTTGTTGGTGTAAGACCAACATAGGTATGTCCTTTTGCAAACACAGATCGATGTCATGACTCGAAAAAACAGCACTGCGCTCAGGTTTTTGCCGCACCCAATGCTGGAGTTGATCTAGCAATAATTCCCGATTGAAATAATCCAAAAATGAAGCTGGTTCGTCAAGAACCATCAATGGTGTATCCTGAACAATAGCGCGCGCCAAACTAGCGAGCTGACGCTCACCGTCGCTTAACTTTCTGGTATCCTTGTGGGCTAAGTCGCTTAGGTTGAGCGTATGGAGCACTTGATCTACAAATTGTAAATCTGCTGCCTGTAAGCGGCCAAAAGCACCCAAGTGTGGCACGCGCCCGAGCGAAACATAAGCATGAAGCGTCAAAGCCTCTACCCCAGCAAACATGCTCGCTACATAAGATACCTGCGTTGCACGCAGCGCTGCATTTTTTTGCAGCTCTTCGAGTGAAAATGCGCCCACAGAGATACTGCCCGCTCGCAAAGGCAATTGCCCAATTAAAGATTGCAGCAGCGTTGATTTTCCAGAACCGTTTCGTCCAATGAGCGCGTAAATTTGTCCTGCAGGAAGTGCCAATTGCGCGATGTCAATAAGTGTTGTTTGATACCCGACTTGTGCGTGTTGAATCGTAATCATCTTTGACGTAACATAAGGTAAGCAACATAAGGCGCGCCAATAACGGCTGTTAAGACATTAACCGGAATGCTCAGCCAAGGATCTAGTAGCAAAATAAGCACATCAATAGCGACCAGAAAACAACTACCCGCCAAAACCGAAAACAAAATGAGTAAGAGGTGGTCTTGGGTCTTGAGCAATGCGCGCGCTAAATTTGGTATCGCTAAGCCGACAAACGCGATGGGCCCACAGTAGGCGGTAATGCTACCCGCAAGAAGAGCTGTTACGAATAGAATAGCAATTTTGAGTAGCTTGACTTTAATGCCAAGTTGGAGCGCATGTGCTTCACCAAGTACCATAGCATTCAGACCTTTCACCAAAAACATGGTTGTAGCCATGCCAAAAACAACAAGTGTAGCCATCCAAGGTGCTTGCGCAGCACTCATTTGCTGGAGCGAACCCATGTTCCAGATGAACAACTGCTTGACTTGCTCGGGGGCTGCAAACGACTGCAATACAGCTTCAATAGCTCCGGTAAAGCTTGCAAACATGAGCCCTATTACCAACAACGATTGGATATTTTGCACGCGTTTGGAAACCACAAACATAAAGCTGGCTGCCAAAAAAGCGCCAATCATTGCGGCACTTACGTAACTAAACTCATTTAAAAATGTGGGCGCAACGCCCAAAATAAGGATCGCTATAAAAAGACTTGCACCCGAATTGATCCCTAAGACATATGGGCCCGCCATCGGATTCTGAAAAAGGTTTTGCATCAGAAGGCCACTCAAGGAAAGACCTGCACCCGCGAGGAGTGCACTCAGCAAGCGCGGCACTTGAAATTCCCAAAAAATCAAGTTGCCGTTCGCTCCTTGCCCTTGTTGGAGCACAAAGAGGTGTACCCAACTCAACAAAAGGAGTAGAATGCCGGAACCTATCAGAAGTGAAATGCTGCGCTGCTTCATTTTAATCTTGCATAAAAATGCAACTTTTTTGTCTGACCCGATGCGATTTGACTCAAATCGGAGAGCAGCCAATCGGGGTGTACGGCAGCTTGCTCCCAATATTTATTGGTATTGGAAGTATAGCAATAAATCGGTTTTTTGAAAAATGGAAAAAATTGTGCTTTCGGATACTGCTTTAAAATTGCTTTTCTGGTCGGCAAACCCGGATTGAGCCATATACCCACAGCTGGTCCTTTTTTAAGGATTTCAGCCAAACTCTTGAAAACACTGCCAGTGCCTTCTTCTTTACTGAATAAATAGGCCATACCCGCGTCTTTGTAAATGCGCGCCTCAAAACTTTGCCCGGCAGGTGCAATCCATTGATCGCCGTATAGGTTTCCACTGAGTAGGACTGGAAGTTGGTTGGAATGGTTATTTTGTTGGACTTCCTTTTGGATTTGGTTGTAATTGGCTGCTATCTTTTCAAACAATTGTTGAGCTTCCTCGAACTGACCACATAAAGCCCCAAACAAGAGTACCCATTCTGCTCTGGCCAGAGGAGTTTTTTCGCGCCATTCAAAATTGGCAATACTGAGCATATTGGAAGGAAGTCTTTTGAGTTGTTGGCTCTCATTGCCAAAACCACTGTAAACCACCACTTGGGCTTTTTTTTGGAGCAATTTTTCAGCTGAAAAACCCATTTCTGTATTTAAATCTGCTATGCGTTTGAGTTGAAGTAGTCGTTTAACGTGAGGGTCAAGGAGGTATTTAGCATTGGATACCGCGCAAATTTTTTCTTGCTGTCCAAGCGCCGCAAGCATGCCCACGTGGGTGGCACTGAGTACAGCTATGCGCGCATAGGGATTTTGGATTTGAAAAACATGCAGCTTGCGTTGTTGATCCGGATCGAGGATTTCAACTTTGTACCCTTTTTGGTTTTTAAAAATGCGCAGATACTGGCTGTGCTGGCATAAATTTTCCTTTTTTGAAAGTGCGTTTGTTTTTTGGTCTGAACAGCCGACTAGAAAAAAGAAAAAGACGAGACCAAAAAAATTAATAAGACTCCGAAACATTTGGAAAGTCGCCGGATTGGACATCTGCTTTGTAATCTTGAAAAGCTTGCAGCATATGTGCATGCAAATTATTGTATTTGCGCAAGAAACGTGGATTGAACTCGTTGTTGATGCCGAGCATGTCGTGGATAACGAGTACTTGACCATCTACACCTCCACCAGCACCGATGCCGATAACGGGAATTTGCACCATTTGAGCAACCTGTGCGGCAAGTGCAGCCGGAATTTTTTCGAGTACGATTGCAAAACACCCCACTTCTTCCAACGCTTTGGCGTCGGCAATAAGCCTTGCGGCTTCTTCCTCTTCTTTAGCGCGCACCACATAAGTTCCGAACTTATAAATGGATTGTGGCGTGAGGCCCAGGTGCCCCATAACCGGAATACCGGCTGTAAGAATGCGACGAACGGAGTCGAGGATTTCGGCTCCACCTTCCATCTTGACGGCATGTCCTCCCGATTCTTTCATGATTTTAATAGCGCTCGACAACGCTTCTTTTGAATTGCCTTGGTAAGAACCGAAAGGCATGTCGACAACCACCAATGAACGTTGTACGGCGCGCACCACACTAGACGCGTGGTAGATCATTTGATCGAGGGTAATAGGCAAGGTGGTTTCGTGACCAGCCATGACGTTTGAAGCGGAGTCTCCAACGAGTATGACGTCTATGCCAGCTTCGTCTACGATGCGCGCCATGGAATAATCATAGGCGGTAAGCATCGAGATTTTCTGACCCGCATGCTTCATTTCTTGAAGTGTGTGGGTCGTTATTTTTTTGGGTGCAGCTGCGTGTACAGACATAGTTTAGTTGTTTTGCAAGTAAGCATTGACGTTATTTTCAATGCGGGCAACAATATTTTGGGTATCGGACTTTTCAAAAGTAAGGCCGGTGATGCGTTCGTATAGTTCGATATAGCGCTCAGAAATTGTTTGTACGAAATCGTCGGGCATGAAAGGCATTTGCTGCCCATCTAGGCCTTGAAAGCCATTTTCGATGAGCCACTGACGTACAAACTCCTTTGAAAGTTGCTTTTGTGCTTCGCCGTTTGCTTGGCGCGCTTCGTAACCGTCGGCATAAAAGTAGCGTGAAGAATCTGGGGTATGGATTTCGTCAATGAGCGTAACTACTCCGTTATGTAGGCCAAATTCGTATTTAGTATCGACTAAAATGAGCCCGCGCTCTGCTGCCATTTCGGTACCTCTTTGAAACAAGGCATGGGTGTATTGCTCCATTTGCGCGTAGATTTCAGGTGAAACCAAACCGCGAGCAAGGATGTCTTCTCTGGAAATGTCTTCGTCGTGACCTTCGTCTGCTTTGGTAGCGGGGGTAATAATAGGTGCTGGCAAACGGTCGTTTTCTTTGAGTCCTTCTGGCAATGCAACCCCGCAAAGAACGCGCTTGCCGGCGTTGTATTCTCTGGCGGCATGCCCCGCTAAGTAGCCGCGAATAACCATTTCGATGCGGATAGGCTCGCAAGCTACACCAATTGCAACAGCAGGATCTGGTGTAGCAACCAACCAATTGGGAACGATGTCTTTGGTCGCATTTAAAAACATAGTGGCCACTTGATTGAGTACTTGACCTTTGTAAGGAATTCCTTTCGGAAGAATGTGGTCGAAAGCAGAAATTCTGTCAGAGGCAACCATTACCAATAGGCCGTTATCTAGGGTATAGACATCGCGGACCTTACCGTTGTATACTTTGGTTTGACCTTGAAACTGAAATGAATTACTGGTGAGGGCTTGCATAAATAGAGTTTGAATATTAGGAGTTCTGTTTTTTATTTTTTTCTTGGGCCTCAAGTTTAGCCTGTTTGTCGAGCTTTTCTTGGTGCTCGGCTACGTCGAACGCTTCGATGATTTGCTTGACCAAGCGATGGCGAATGACGTCTGACTGACCCAAGCGCACAATTTTGATATCGTTGATGTCGTGGAGGACGTCTAAGGCATAAGACAAGCCTGAGCGCTGACGCGAAGGGAGATCAACCTGAGACATGTCGCCGGTAATGACAAATTTGGCGGTCATGCCCATTCGGGTCAGGAACATTTTCATTTGCATTTGAGTGGTGTTTTGGGCTTCATCTAAAATGACAAACGCCTTGTCTAGGGTTCGGCCGCGCATGAACGCGAGCGGCGCAATTTCGATG
>JBIIZI010000096.1:0-7900 GCA_044346375.1 Crocinitomicaceae bacterium
ACTTACTTGTACAGTTACAACTGCAGGTGATGCTTCAGCTGCAAACAATGGCATGAACACAACCGTTGCTGCTGCTTCAAATGCTGTTTCTCAGTTTGTAACTGTAAACATCACAACTGACTACTACGCTTCAGAAACTGCTTGGGTAATCAAGAATAGCGCTGGTGCAACTGTAGCACAAGGTGGTGGTAACTGGGCTGACATGACAACTGGTGCTGCTGGTCAAACAGTACAAGCTCCACAAATGGTTACACTTAACCCTAGCCAATGTTATACTTTCGAAATCACTGACTCTTACGGAGATGGTATCTGCTGTGCTTACGGTAACGGTGCTTACTCTTTAGTTGATGCAAACGGAACAACAATCGCTTCAGGTGGTGAGTTCGGAGAAATTGACACACGTGCTTTCAAAACAGGTGCTTTAGGAATGGATGAGTTAGCTACAATCGCAATGAACGTATACCCTAACCCAGCTTCTTCTGAAGTAAACGTTTCTTTCGAAGCTACAAACAACGATTACGCAGTTGCACTAATGGATCTTCAAGGTCGCGTTATCTCTGCTAAAAACATGACTAACCTTAACGGAACACAAGTTGTTTCTTTCTCAACTGAAAATGTTGCTAAAGGAAGCTACATCGTAACTGTTACTGTAGACGGTCTTACAACTACTAAAAACGTAGTTATCAAATAATTTTCTTTCATAAGAAATATGAAACGCCCTCCTACGAGGGCGTTTTTTTTTGACCTTTGTTTTATGTTTATCCCTTTAGGATCAGAATTTCAGCACCTCGCTTTACCTGAGCGCTTTACTTTCCCATTTTACTACGACGTTCATCCTATGGCCAAGCACGCCGTAGATTTATTGCAACAACGTTTAAGCACCGAAGAATTCGGTCATGATTTCGGCTTGGGTAGAAAAGAGCGCAGGGGTGCCATCGGAAAAATGTTCGGTGTACTAGTAGTACAAAATTCAAATCGAGAATTAGGTTACTTAGCTGCTTTTTCTGGAAAGCTTGGAAATTCAAACGACCACATTGGTTTTGTTCCGCCCGTATTTGATATACTAGAGGCACAAGGGTTTTTTCGAAGAGAAGAAGTAGAGATCCACGAGCTTACCATCCAGATGGAAAAATTAGAGGGCTCAAATGAATTAGATAATTTGAAAGTTGCGTATCAAGAATTTCAAGCACAATGGGCAAATCAATTAGAAGCACAGCGCTTGAAAAACAAAGAAAGTAAAAGTATACGTGATATCAAACGCAGCGAAGCACTTGTTCAGGATCCGCAAAACATAGCAATTCTTGAAAGCCAACTTCGCGAGCAAAGCATGCACGAAAGCCGCCGAATGAAGGCTTTAAAAAAACAAGCCCAAGAGGAGTTATACGTGCGCTCCGAACAACTGCGCTTATTCCAAGAAGAAATCGAACAACTAAAAGCCAAGCGTGCGGCCCATTCTGCAGATCTTCAGCAGCGGATTTTTGAACGTTATACTTTTTTAAATGCCTTAGGCCAAACCCAAAACGTACTGAACCTTTTTGCTGAATCACCGCCAGCCGGAGCCGGAGAATGTGCAGCTCCAAAGTTGCTGCAATATGCCTATCTCAATCAACTTCGACCGATCTGTATGGCTGAGTTTTGGTGGGGAATGTCGCCAGATTCTGAAGTGCGCATTCACGGTCATTTTTATCCGTCTTGTAAAAGCAAATGCGAGCCTATCTTAGGTCACATGTTGCAAGGATTGAATGTCGATCCCAATCCAATAACGGCAATTCATCCACCTAAAGCTTTGGATATTATATACGAAGATGACTACATCGTTGCTATCAACAAAGCACCTGAGTATTTATCCGTGCCTGGCAAAAATCCACAACCCAATTCTTTAGAAGATTTAAAGAAATATTTTCCAGAGGCAGAAGGCCCCCTTTTGGTGCACCGTTTGGACATGTCTACATCCGGTATTATGCTCGCGGCCAAAACCAAACTCATGCACCAGCGCTTGCAGCGACAGTTTGTGCTCAGAAAAGTAAAAAAGCAATATATAGCAGTGTTGGCTGGTATTCCAACACAAATGCAAGGTGAAATCAAGTTGCCATTGCGAGTTGATTTAGACGACCGGCCTAGGCAATTGGTTTGTGAGGAGTACGGAAGTTATGCGCACACTACCTATGAGGTACTTGAAACAGTAAATGGAGAAACGCGCATTAGGTTATTTCCAAAAACAGGCCGCACACATCAATTGCGTGTGCATGCAGCGCATCATCTTGGCTTGAACTGCCCCATTAAAGGTGATGATTTATATGGTCAAAAAGCCGAAAGATTGCACTTGCATGCGGCCAAATTGGGTTTTTATCATCCGTACACAAACGAATGGATGGAACTCAATTGCGAACCTGATTTTTAAGCTCTTGGCTCTTGCCAGTCTCCGTATTCTTTGATGAGCTCTACAAGTGCTTCTACCGCTTGTAGTTCTTCGATATTGCGCTTGACAATCGTTTTTTCTTTATACAGATTGATTTTCCCTGGCCCCGTACCTACATAACCGTAGTCGGCATCAGCCATTTCGCCCGGACCATTTACAATGCAACCCATAATGCCAATTTTGAGGCCTTTCAGATGGGCAGTGCGCTGTCTGATTTTTGCGGTGGTTTCTTGTAAGTCAAATAAGGTACGACCACAAGAGGGGCAAGAAATGTATTCTGTTTTGGAAATGCGTGTGCGGGTTGCTTGCAAAATACCAAAAGCAGTAGAATTGATGTGTTGTGCACCTAACTCGGCATTGAGCCAAATACCATCACCAAAACCGTCAATTAAAAGTGCTCCGGCATCGGCCCCTGCAAAGAGCTGAAAAGATTCAAGTTCAGCAGTTTGGTATTGATATGATAATATCACGGCGTTTTTCAGGCACTTTTCTTGTAATTCTAGGAAGAAACGGCGGTAAAGTTGTGTTTTATTGCTGTATTTCGTATTGAGAATAATACAAACATTTGGTTTGTCTGCCAATTCATGAGGAATTGTATCTTCGGCTTCAAGTGGCAAGAAACAAATTTGATCAGGGGCGATTTCAGAAAGTTGTTCTTGTAGGACCAACGGATAATAACCTGGTTTTTGGCTGAATGCTGCTTTCCAGAGTTCGAAATCGATGATGATTCCTAAGGTACCTGGCACTTCGAAGTCGAGCTCATTGCTCCCGATGTAAACGTAATCGGCGGCCTGATCTTGGATGTTCCATTTGTCGAGCGGAATGCTGTACTGATAGCCAAAACCAAAGAAATGAGCTGGTTTGATGGCTTCTACAAAAGAGAGGTCTGCTAAGACAACAGGGGTATTTTTTCCACCGATATTATGAAAGGAGTGGCTTTCTCTTTTGCTGTAATGAAATGGCGAATAATTTAAGTTTCCGTTTGGAATTGTAAATTCAAGTGGGTTGTAGGAGTTGTATTTGGCAATTAGTTTTTGTGCAACTGGTATTTCTGCTTCAGGAGCCTCTGTTAGCGAAACCCTGATGGTATCGCCGAGACCGTCTTCTAAGAGTGCGCCTATGCCAACTGCAGATTTAATGCGGCCATCTTCACCATCGCCTGCCTCCGTTACGCCGAGGTGTAAAGGGTAAACAACCCCATTTTCGAGCATTTTGGCCATGAGTAAGCGGTAAGCCTGAACCATCACTAGCGTGTTGCTCGCTTTCATAGAAATGACCATTTGCTTGTAATCGTGTTTTTCACAGATGCGTATAAATTCAAACGCAGACTCAACCATTCCTTCAGGGGTGTCGCCGTAACGGCTGAGGATACGATCTGAAAGCGAACCATGGTTGGTGCCAATGCGCATGGCGGTGCCGTTTGCTTTGCAAAGGAGTACTAAGGGTGTAAATTTTTCTTCGATGCGGTCTAGTTCAGCTTGGTAGCTGTCATCGGTATAGTCGATTTCTTCGAATTTCTTTTTGTCTGCGTAGTTACCTGGGTTGACACGTACTTTTTCGACAATTTTGGCGGCAATTTCAGCAGCATTTGGCGTAAAGTGGATGTCGGCTACCAATGGGGTGTTGTAACCTCTTTGAACAAGCGCTGCTTTGATTTTTTGTAAGTTCTCGGCTTCGTTTTTACTCGGGGCGGTGAGCCTCACAAGTTCACAACCTGCATCTATCATGCGGATAGATTGCTCTACGGATCCTTCGGTGTCCATGGTATCAGTAGTAGTCATGGATTGTACCCGAATAGGGTTTTGCCCGCCCAAGCTTAGCGTTCCAATTTGAACTTCTTGTGTCAAAACGCGCGTGCGTTTCCATGGGTCTAGACAATAGCGTTGCATCTGTTTTTTTTAGTCTAACAAAGGTAAGGATTCAATTGTTTGTGCGTTCTTTGTTATAAAGGTTTTCATATGCGTAGAAATCACTTGTTATTTTTTGCTTTACTGTGGTTTTTCTTTTCTTGCAAGGAGGAGAAAAAAGTGAATGTACGCCCGAGGCCAAAGAAAATGGAAGCAAAGGTGAAATCGACAAAGCAGGTAGTTCATTCCACTCATTTCATACCTAAAGCGGAACCTAAACCAGAATTTATTCCGCAGGTTGTTCCCGGCCCAGGTTATCTACCTGACCCTTATCCTGATCCGCATCCGATAGATCCACCGGGCTATATTTCAGATCCAGTTATTACTTGTGTGGGCCCTCCAGACCCACTGCCAAAAACAATTCGAGACAGCATCGTCAATTTTCCTACTATTCAAGCATCTTTTGGTG
Organism: Crocinitomicaceae bacterium; assembly: GCA_044346375.1. GTDB lineage: Bacteria > Bacteroidota > Bacteroidia > Flavobacteriales_D > Crocinitomicaceae > UBA952. The sequence goes on from JBIIZI010000096.1 coordinate 4,736, forward strand.
TTTCAATAGATGAATTGCTCAAGTATATTGATAACAAAATCAGTAACAGTTATGAGTGGTCTTACCTCAGGGAGTTGGGTATAGAGGGCAAGATTTACATGCGCTTGCTCATTGATGTTAAAGGGAAAGTTCGAGAAGTGACATTCTTGAAATTTACGGACAAGCAATTGGAAATTTTGAAAAACCGCCTGAATTTAACCCTTCTTGGAATGCCAAATTGGAACTCCGCTAAAGATGAGAATGGTGCTGCGGTGGTTTCGGAGTTTACCTTTCCAATTAAGGTTAGTTTCTGAGCAATTCAATAATAGCGCTTATCTTTAATGCATGAATAAAGCTGCTCCTATTTTTTATTTGCGGGTCAAGGCCATTGGTTTACTTTTATTTCTTTCCGTTATTTATGGTTTTTGGCAGCACTTTTCTGCGGACATCCTTCCAATTCACGAGTGCAGAAAGTCCGACTCCTTAACTCAGGCAGTACAATATGCTCGCGGAACCTCTTTTTTTGAACCCAAGACGAATTGGATTGCTACTAACGGAAACCAAAATGCGGCAGCTGAGTTCCCCATCATTTATTATTTGGTTGGCCAAATCTGGAAAATTACAGGTTTTCAATTGTGGATCGCAAAGTTATTATCCTTAGGGATGCTTTTGACTGGAATTGTATCATTAGTTCCATTTTTTAAATGGGCATTTCAGTCAAGTTTAAAAACACTGATTTTTTGCGGACTTATTTTTTCTTTTCCGGTTTTGGTTTACTATGCTGACACCTTACTTCCAAATATATTTTCGTTGGCTTTCTTATTATTGGCATTTGCACAGTTTTTTCGTTTTTGGCAAACAGAAAGAAAGTCTGCTTTAGTGCTATTTTTTATATTTATAAGCCTGGCAGTTCTGATCAAAATTACTGCGCTCATTGCAGTTTTTGCTTTTTTTGGCGCATATACATTAGAGCGCTTTTTTGCGAAAAAACTACTTTTTAGCTTGAAAGTAAAAAAGGTATATTTCGTTTATGGTATTTTTTTGCTGACCTTAACTGGGGCTGGTTTATGGTATCTTTTTGCAATTCAATATAATACCCAATACGGATCGACTATTTTTTCAACAACCATAAGACCAATTTGGGAGGTGGATGTGGCCGAGCAGTGGAGAATTATCAAATTAGTCTTTAGTGAACACTCGAGAGAAGTATTTCCGCTAGTCACATGGCCTATTTTTTTGGCATTATTCATATGGACATTTTGGAGTAAACAAGTGCCGAGTTATATCAAATATTTAGTTGCATTTTCATTGCTAGGCGTTTTAGCTTATTTGATTCTTTGGTTCTGGGTTTTTGAGGTGCATGATTACTACTTTATTGAAATACTTTTTTTCCCGTTGATTCTTATGGGTAGTTATATGAAATATATGCCTCAATGGAATTCTTATAAAAAATGGCAAAAGACAGCCGAAGTTTTGTTTCTGACGGCCGTACTCTTTAATACCATATCATTTACCCAGATAGCAGCAGGAAATCAAAATTTTATAGTAAAAAACACGCCTTTTATTTCTTCTTTTATCAAAGGAAATTGGGGCTGGTTTTATTTCAATCACCAAGATCATTTAGGTCAGCTTCAACAACAAAAAGCTGCAATTCAAAGGGAGGTATTGCCAACTGATACTGTATTATGTTTTTCAGATCCGTATCCAAATGTTCACCTAACTGCTATCGATAGAATCGGTTATACAAATTACAATCTATCAAGAGATTTGCCATTTGCCCCTCAAATTCAAAACTTGATTCAAAAGGGGGCTTCTAAATTAGTCGTATTCAAAACAGAATTAAATCATCCGGATATTCAGGGATTCTTGGGACATTCTTGTTATGAGCGGGCTAACATTCAGATTTTTGATTTGAAACCATATAAAAAGTAGCGCTTATCGAACTAAGTTCAAGCCTATATAAAATATTGTCCCAACGCCTTCCTTGCTCTCAAAACGAATTTCACCATTGTGTTTTTCGATAATTTGTCTGACTACGCTCAAGCCAATACCGGATCCTGACGACTTAGTGGTAAAGTAAGGAGTGAAGATACGCTCTTGTTGTTCTTTAGAGATTCCAATCCCGTTATCTCGGATTGCGATTTCGACGCTTTCCTTTTTAATCTGAAGTTGGATTTCAATCCTTGGTTCTGGGTTCAGATCGGTGGCTTGTCGGGCATTGAGCAGTAAGTTGTGAAATACTTGGCTGAGCATGTCTTTGTCTGCGTTGATCCAAAGCGTTGATCCAGGTACTTGAAAATGAATCATGGTTTGATCTTCGTCAAGAAGGGCAATGGTTTGGGAGATAAATGTGCCCAGTTCGATTTTTTCAAAATTGGGCTCTGGGAGTTTGGCAAAGCGGGCAAATTCGTTGGCCATTCTCGCTAAGGCATCTATTTGTTCGATGAGGGAAGGCAGTGATTTTTGAGCAAGTAGTTGTACGTCGGCGTCTTGAGCTTCCATTTTGCGCAATAAATGTTGGATATTGAGCTTCATTGGAGTCAGCGGATTCTTGATTTCATGGGCAATTTGCTGTGCGAGGTCGCGCCATGCGCTTTCGCGTTCGCTACGTGCAATTTGCACTGCAGCGAGCTCTAGTTCAGCTAACTTTTCATTGTAAGCTTTGACGAGCGCGCCAATTTCGTCGTCATTTTGGTAGGCAATTTTCTGATTGGTTTTTCCTAACTCGAGGTTGCGTACCGATCGCGCTACTACCTGTAATGGACCAATGAGCCAATTGCTGACTACCAATGCAATGAGAACAGAGAGTGCTAAAAGCAGCACAAAAACATTTATTGCCGCCTTGAAGAAGCGCTCAATTTGTTGTTCGTAGGCTTCTTGTTGCCCGAAAAGCTGAATATTGACGAAGCCAATTTGTTGGAGTGTATGATTGGTGATTGGCAGGTAGGCGCTTCGATAACTGAGCTTTCCTATCTGATCTTGATGCGAAAAATAACTTTGGTTTTGTCCAATGAGCGCATCCATGGCACGTGGGTTCATGTATTCACCAATTAAACCGTAGGCAAAAAGTTTGGGTCTAGATGATGCAATTAAAAAGCCATCGCTGTCAAAGATGAATAAATCAGTTTTAAACACACGTGATAGCTTGGCTAATTTGGTCTCGAGCGTTTTTGCAATTTCGCCCTG
>JBIIZI010000097.1:0-7877 GCA_044346375.1 Crocinitomicaceae bacterium
CAATATTCAAGACGGGCGCATGCGGGGCACAGGTGTTGAAGGGTTGTGGTTTGACAAAAAAATCATTCCTAATTTGCGATTTCAGGGCGGTGTACTTACGTCTATTTCACCGCGGAGCACAACTAAATGGTACAGAGGAGCTGAATCTATTGGTTTGTATAGCCAAGGCGTCAATCCAGACGGTACACCTTCCAATTTCAAAGGGAATCTCGAATTGCCTTTTGTAGCGGTCGCTTCTTTTACTTGGAAACCTCTTCAAAATCTTGAATACCAAGCCTGGGATTACCATTTACCTGATTTGTTCAATAGTACTTTTCACCAAGTATTACATCTTTCCAAGTTCAAGCATTTGAAATGGCAAAATGGTGCGCAATTGCTACGGCAGTGGGCGCTCGCAGACGGCGGACATGAGGATCAGTCCAAGACATATATGGCAAGAGGTTCTAAATCTTTGACCTTTGGTTTTCGTTCTGAGCTCGAGTTTGCAAAATGGCATTATTCCGTGAATTACAACCGCATTACGGCAGAGGGGCGTTATTTATTTCCACGCGAATGGGGTAGAGACCCATTTTTTACATTCATGCCGCGTGAGCGCAATGAAGGGTTTGGCGACGTGCATGCATTTGCATTCAAGATAGAAAATCAAGACCCTAAATCAATATGGCGTAAATCTGGTTTTTCTTTCGGGTATTTTCAATTGCCAGATGTTAAAGATTTTGCACTCAACAAGTACGGGATGCCGAGTTACCTACAAGCAAATCTCGACTTAAGAGTAAAGCTAGAGCAACTCATGCATGGACTAGAAGGGCAGTTGTTGTTGGTTTGTAAATACGGCGTTGGGGATACTTACAATAATCCAAAATTTGAATTCAACAAGGTCAATTTATTATTGACCAATTTTGTCTTAAACTATCACTTTTAACTTTTGAACATGACTTTTGATCTACTCACTATTTTTGGCTTATTAGCTAGCACCGTCATTGGAATTTCGCTCGGCCTAATTGGCGGCGGCGGCTCTATTCTGACTGTTCCGGTACTTGTTTACCTGTTTAAGGTAGATCCGGTTTTGGCAACAGCCTACTCTTTGTTTATAGTTGGTCTGAGCAGTCTAGTTGGCGCATTTCCAAAATACAAAGCGGGCATGATTGATCTCAAAACAGCACTTGTTTTTGGCGTTCCATCAATTATTGCAGTGTTTTTAACAAGGAAAGTATTGGTTCCGGCAATCCCGGCAACTCTTTTTGAAATTGCTGGTGTTTCAGTAACCAAAGCACTGGCCATGATGATCTTATTCGCAGTCCTCATGGTCGCGGCTTCCGTTTCTATGATCCGAGATAAGAAAAAAGAAGAGCAGGCAACGGATGAACCGCGCGTGTTTAATTACCCCATGATTTTGCTCGAGGGAGCGGTTGTAGGGGTGCTTACAGGTCTTGTAGGTGCGGGTGGCGGATTTTTAATTATCCCGGCCCTTGTAATGCTCAGTAAGTTGCCTATGAAGCAAGCAGTTGGTACTAGTTTATTGATCATTGCCGCTAAATCTCTGATCGGTTTTACGGGGGATGTCATGGAAAACGCCGATAAAATGGATTGGACACTGCTTTCTATTGTTACCTCACTTGCAGTAGTTGGAATTTTTGTAGGAAATCAGCTCTCTAAGAAAGTAGATGGCGCTGCCCTTAAAAAAGGCTTTGGTTGGTTTGTATTGGTAATGGGCATTTATATCATTGTCAAAGAACTTGCATTTCCAGGCACAAGTGCGCATTAAGTCCTTAACTTTATATTAGAACCTCAAACCACACAACTATACTATGAAACCACAACAAAGAAGAAACTTCCTGAAAACACTTGGTACAGCAGGTTTGGGTTCTTTACTGGCCCCTAATTTATTGGCGCAGCATAACACAGAAAGTACTTATAGTGATTTAAACAATAACTCACTTGCTGGAAAAAAGAAAGACGGAAAACTTACCTTGCAACTCTTGCAAACCACCGATGTGCATTGTCAGATTTATCCGCACGACGAACTCTTTTGGGAGAATGACAAAGCGGTTTTCAGAAAAACAGGTGGTTATGCTGAGTTACAGACATTTTTAAAGCAGCTTAAAAAGAAGAATCCCAATACATTTTTGGTGGATACCGGCGACATGTTTCAGGGTTCGCAACTAAGTGTCGAGACCACAGGGCAAGCTTTTGTACCTATTTTGAATGCCATGGACTACCATTTGTATTTACCGGGCAACTGGGAGGTGATTTATGGAAAGCAAAAAATGCAGCAGCTCATGGGCGCGCTGCGCGCGCCTAAAGTTTGTACAAACATGTACCATGACTTGGGCAATGGACAAAAAGGTGAGCTTATTTTCCAACCTTATCACATCTGGGAACACGAAGGCATTAAGATAGGATTCTTAGGGTATACCGATCCTTTGGTACCTCTGCGCCAGAGCCCTAATTACAGCAAAGGCATTATTTATACCAAACCCGAAGAAAACTTAGCGCATTACGTAGATGTTTTGCGTAATCAAGAGCAATGTGAGGTTGTCATTATGCTAGCTCATCTTGGTTTGTCTCAGCAAATCGCGTTGGCCAACGACCCATCTTGCAAAGGTGTTGATTACATTTTTGGTGGCGATACCCACGAGCGCGTGCGCAAACCAATTCAATGTGCCTATTCAAAAGTTGTTGAGCCTGGGGCTTTTGGTTCATTTGTAGGTTCTTTAGAACTCGATTTTGAAAATGGCAAGCTCAAGGCAGAGCGTTACGAACTACTAGAGGTGAAAGCGCCATCGCTCAAGCCTGATGTCCAAATGCAGGCGATTTTAAAGTCTAATGAAGCTACTTTTGCAGCTGAAATTAACAGGGTAGTAGGTTACAGCACCATTCCACTTTACCGCTATTTTGTAGTTGAAAATCCGATCGATACGATGATCTTAAACGCCTTGGATTGGAAATTTCCAGAAATCGATATTGTTTTGTCTAATGGTTTTCGTTTTTGTCCGCCGCGCACCACTCCAGATCATACGGGCAATATCCCGATCACTAAAGGCTTTATTTTTGATATGCTACCTGTAGATTCTACAGTGCGCACCGCAGAGGTAACAGGTCAACAAATAGCAGATTGGCTCGAGAAAGAACTCAATAATGTCTTTGCAAAAGATGCGTCTAAGCGCTTTGGTGGCTGGGTCATCAAATTCAAAGGAATGGAAGTTGAATTTTTGGCCTTTGCAGAACAAGGCAAGCGCGTTCAAAAAGCCATTGTTGGAGGGCAGCCTCTCGACAAAACAAAAACATATAGTATTTTAGCTTGTGAGCGCGACGGAGACCCTGCCGATATGCTTTGTCGCATTAAAGGCGTAAAAAACGCGCAAAATACCGTTCATACCTTGCATAAAGTGATGGAAAGTTACCTTACAACGCACAAAGTTGTAACACCAACCCCTCAGGGCAATGCCAAGGTGCTCGATGCGCCTCAAACACTCCTGACACAAGTAACGGGTGTGCCTTACAAGTTCGAATAAAAAAGTAGTATTCTTGCGTCTTTAATATTAAATTGAAAATAGAGGTTATTATATTTAAGTTATTAAAAATCAATAATATGAAAATTATAAAAGCTCTGTTTTTATTTCTTTTTACAGTCGCATTTTTTCTCGATACACATGCCCAAACCAGCAATTTTCCCTTTGAAGTTGTCCTCAAAGCAGACTCCATTGCAGGCTTTGATGGTTTGCATTCATTTGCCTACGGGCAGCGCAATGGCAAGGTTTTGTTGATTGGCGGAAGGCCAGAAGGTATTCATGCGCGCCAACCCTTTAATGCTTTTCCGGCGAGTCTCAATAACCAAATCTTACAGGTAATGGATTTGCAAACCAAGCAATATTGGTCTAGGACCTTAACGGAATTAAGCGTGTCGTTACAAGAACAATTGCAGAGCACCAACATGAATTTTTACCAAGATGGTAATTCGTTGATTTTAGCAGGGGGTTATGCCTACAGTAATTCGGCCAATGACCACATTACCTTTCCATATTTAACGCGCATTGATTTAGATGGTTTGATTGGAGCCATTTTGGCCAACACTACGCTAACTCCATATTTTGAGCAGCTCCAAGACGAAAGATTTGCAGTAACAGGCGGCAATATGGGTAAAATTGGATCGCAGTACTATCTTGTTGGTGGGCACCGTTTTGATGGCCGCTACAATCCTATGAATAACCCGACGTTTATTCAGGCTTATGTCGATGGCCTAAAGAAATTTGAGTTGAGCGCACCTGGTCAAACACTTGCAGTGCAGAATTACCAATTAGTGACAGATCAGGTGAATTTGCATCGCAGAGATTACAATTTGTTGCCGCACATTTATCCAAATGGAGAATTCGGATACCTGCTGTCGTCAGGGGTTTTTCAACTCAATGCCGACTTGCCTTTTTTGTACCCAGTTGAAATCAAAAGTAGCGGGCATACGCCGGTCAATAATTTTAGTCAGTACTTGAGCAATTACCATTCGAGTAAGTTCAGTTTGTATGACAGCGCAACCCAATCGATGCACCATTTATTCTTAGGTGGTATTAGTCAGTATTATTATCTAAATAGCACACTTGTCAACGACCCCAATGTGCCTTTTGTCAAAACCATAAGTAGGTTAGCGCAAGGAGCTAATGGCAATTATCAAGAGTATGTGTTGTCGAATGAAATGCCAGGTTTACTAGGGTCGAGTGCTGAGTTGGTGGTCAACGAAAATGTGCCTCATTATCTTGGTGAAATTATCGATTTGACGGCAATTATTTCCGATTCTCTCCTGGTTGGACATATTATTGGGGGAATCAAAAGTGGAAGTCTGAATCCTTTTACCCAGAATAATACCAATTCTACCGCTGCCAATGCCGTGATCTATGAAGTATGGCTCAAACGTGCGCCAAATAATGGGGTAGAAGTACTTGGGCCAGAATTGGCACTCAATGTGGAGGTTTTTCCGAATCCAAGCGCGGGCGACTTGAATTTAACGTTCGATTTCAGGCAAAGACACAACGTCGAACTTTTTATACTCGATGGCAATGGAAAATTGGTACACGAAGTTTATTATGAAAAGGTGAAGAACGCCAAAAAAACAATCGATACGAGAGCACTGAATCTGAAGCCAGGGTCTTACACCTTGCAATTTATCATCGACGACCAACAAACCCTCACCAAACACATCAATGTCTTATGAAAGAATTCTGGAACGAGCGTTATGCCGAAACGGCCTATGCGTATGGCCAAGAAGCCAATGATTTTTTAAAAGCGCAACGAATAGGTTCCGATTTAAAAGTATTGTGCTTGGCTGAAGGTGAAGGTCGAAATGGCGTTTATCTTGCAGGTCTTGGAAATGACGTCACGTGTATAGATTATTCAAAGGAAGGATTGAAAAAAACAAGCCAATTGGCGGCACAAAATGGGGTAGAAGTTTCTTGCATTTGCGCTGACCTAGGAGAAATGCAGTTACAAGCTAATACCTGGGATGTCATTGTAGCTATTTTTGCCCATTTTCCAACTCCTGTCAAAAGCCAAATCTGGCCTCAAATCTTCACTGCGTTAAAGCCAGGTGGAAAATTGATCATGGAGGTTTACGACCAAGAACAATTGCGCTTTGGCACTGGTGGCCCACAGCACCCAGATTTATTATACACTATAGAAGAGCTTGAAGATTTACTAGGTAATCAATTTGATCAATGTCATATTGAAAAAGTGTTTAGAGAAGTTCATGAAGGCATTTATCACAATGGTGCTTCAGCTACGATACAAGTACTTGCCACTAAATAGATATGCTTTTCAAAAAGGTTATTAATTGAATCAATTGACGATTTTATAGCTTTGAGTTCCTTAAATTGTGTTATTATTCCGAAATTTATGCGTCAAGATTGCGCAACGTATGAATTTAAAGATCGCTTATTTTTTTGGAATTTTATATTTAGCTCAATTTTCAATTGCCCAGGACAACTGTGAATTCAAGCCCACCAATAAAAAAGGCGGACATTATCTTTTCTCCACTTTTTACCTCGACGACCTTCAAACGCCGCGCGATGGCGTTTGTCAGACCTTACACATGGGTAAAATTTATGAGCGCAGGGTTTTTGTGAAAGGGCGCTTGGTAGAAGAAACCTGCAATACGCTTGAAGGGAACCCGCGGGTTCAGAGCAAGTTCACACTCTGGGACGGCGATTCGCTGCTCATTGATCAGAGGGTATATTACGAAAACGGGCCGCTGCAAACACATAACATCATTTATCTCGACGCAAATGGGCGTCGTTGCATGAAATCCATAGAATTTGGTCTTACAGGGCACAAACGCTTTGAGCACACCTATGCCTGGATCCGCTACAAAGAGCTCAATGAGTCGGACAAAAGCATGCATCCGCCACATACCGTTGATGACGATGGCTACACATACCTCATGGTGCCAATTGGTGAAGAAAAGATCTATGATCCATTTACTGGGGCACTTACACAAGTTCGGCACCATCAGTTTATTGGCAATGGAAACCATGAAAATAGTTCACTTCATGGTCCAAGTACTGAGTTTTATGAGAATGGCAAAGTAAAAGTAAAAGCCAACTACAAGGACGGCGCGTTAAATGGTGCTTACAAAAGTTACCATTTGAATGGTTTAAAGCAAAGTGAGGGCAGGTATGAAAATGGCATTCAAGTAGGCGAGTGGCAGGGCTGGCATTCAAATGGAAAGCCTTCTTATGAATATGAATTTGACCTCAATACAGCCCATCCGTTTGAGCCCAACAAAAAAGAATGGGCCGATAACGGTCAGCTAACATTAGAGCAAGTGCTTGATGTCAGCGCAACAGGCTATTTGCGCGAGTGGACCCCTCAAGGGATCAAGACCCACGATGTCGATATTTATATGTTGGAACGCACTAGGGGCGTTGAAACCTGGTGGTATGACAACGGACAACTCAATTGGAAAAGAGACTACCGAAAAGGGCAGGACACCACCATGATTCAATTTTATGCCAATGGAGACCTCCAACGCTTAGAAATATACCGAGAAAAGGGCTCGGATACCTATCGCGAAAACCGCCGTTGGTATCCGAAGTTGGTACCTGAAAGTGTTTTTATTGCTCAAACCCGCCAAGACGGGTTTTTTAGTCAGTCACAAGAACAGTACTACCCAAATGGCCAACTTCAAAACACGGTGCTTTACAAAAACAAAGAATGCTATAAAGAATTTTATGCCTCAAACGGCATCAAAACACGCTCCTTACATACCATTTCGGATAGCTTGCATGGCCCGTATCAAGAAATAGATACTACTGGTAAGCTTTTGCTGGATTACAGGTATACTGCAGGTCTTAGAGATGGTTGGTGTCGCGAATACGATGCGGATGGGAAGTTGATTTTTGAAAGCTTCTACGAGATGGGCATTCCTCATCCAAAATATGCGTCGGTCAATAAAAGAAAAGACTTACCTAGTCTAACTTCAGAAACCAAACAGGGCCTGGAGCGGCTCATCAAAATGCAAAGGCTCGACACACTACTTTTCTCCAAAAAAGAGATAGAAGCCCTGGTTGAATTGGCATATCAGTTTATTCCCGAACAATTTGAACCACTTCCGCAAACGGAATACAACCGCCTGCGCGACTACAATCATTTTCTGCGCATCAATTTGCGCCGTAAAGGCCCCATTGTTTGGATGGATCTAAGTGCTTATGCGACGAGTTCACTCACACTTATTATCTATCCAGATATGGAAATTGAAATATTTAATCGTCGGTATACCAAAGAAGAATTGAACAGAGAACAATTGCTTACGCCTAAATATTACATGTGGAACGACTGATTTGGAGTATCCTTTTTATCAGTAGCATTTCTATGCTGCGTGCAGATCTGCTTCC
>JBIIZI010000098.1:0-7874 GCA_044346375.1 Crocinitomicaceae bacterium
GCCATATGATCAACGCACTTTCCATGATTGCAGCTCTAGATGCCAACAACGGCATTGGCAAGAACAACGACCTCATGTGGAATTTGCCTGCCGACATGCAATTCTTCAAGGACAGCACCAAAGGACACGTCGTGATCATGGGACGCAAAAACTACGACTCCATTCCAGAGAAATTTCGACCCCTACCCGGTCGTACCAATGTAGTTTTGAGTAGACAAGCCAATTTTGCAGCTGAAGGCTGTTTGGTATTTGATTCTTTAACTACTTGTTTGCAAAATTTAGAACTCCAAGCCGGACAAAAGGCATTTATTATTGGAGGTGCACAAATTTATGCGTTGGCACTAGAAAGCGGATTGGTCAAAGAAATTTTCTTGACGCACATCGACAAAACATATGGTGCAGATACCTTCTTCCCTGATTTTGATGCAACTGCATACAAAAAATCCTTGCTATTCAAACAAGGCATCGACGAAAAACACGAGGCCAATTTTGAAGTGTATCAATACACGAAATAAGCACTTACTGAGGAAGTAATGCTGTAGTTGCCAAAAGGGCTGCTGTTTCAGTTCTGAGTCTAAAAGCGCTCATTTCAACTGCTTGGTACCCAGATTGCAGCGCAGCCGCTATTTCTACTGGAGAAAAATCGCCCTCCGGACCAATTAAAAAAGGCAAAGTATTGTTCAAGCCGTTCATACCTATCTTCTTGCCCTCTTCACAGTGTCCAAAATATCCTATTGGATGATTTTGAAGGAAATCCTCAAAGCGCATTGGCCCTTGAAGCTCAGGTAAATAGAATCTTTTGGATTGCTTCATGGCTGCAATGGCTATTTTTTCGAGTCGCTCCATATTGACTTGCTTTCGCTCACTATGTTCACATAATAAGAATGTCAGTTTAGACAAGCCCAATTCAGTTGCTTTTTCGAGATACCACTCTATTCGATCCATGTTTTTGGTTGGCGCCATAACAATGTGCAAAGGCGGGGTATTTTCATGAAATATACAAGATTCTATGCGTAGTAAAGAACGCTTTGGATGGGCGTCTTCAAGTATGGTAAAAGCTTGCAAACCCTTTCCATTGATCAGTTCAATTGGGGCGCCTACTTGCATGCGCAATACCTTCACGCAATGTTTGGATTCCTCTTCGCTTAATTGGTAGTGAGAATGCGCGCTTTGCAGGCTTGGTGCATAAAACGTACTCATGCGTAAAGAATTTGAAAAACCAACTCTTTGAGTAATTCGGGGCCAGACATTTGACTATTACCCATCCCTTTTGCCTTGAGGTCGTAGTCGTGGAGTAGCGCAATAATTGCAGCGATTTTCTTTGGGTCGTAGTTTTGGCGATTGGCAAGTAATTCACTAGCCACAAAGGGATGAACTCCAATGCTACTGGCAATGCCTTCTCTGGATTTGTTAGGCGTAAAGTGTACGCGCATCAGTTGTGAGAAATACTTAAATAAGGCAGGAACAATAACGACGAGCTCACCTGCTTTGGGGTTGTACTCGAAATACTGAACAATCTTGAAGACTTTGTCTGCTTGTTTTTGCGCAATGGCATTGACCAACTCAAAAATGTTGTAGTCTTTTGAAATACCAATATGTTGTTCAATGTGTTGCTCATTTATACTGGCGTTTGGTCCTAAAATGATACGAAGCTTTTCAATTTCATTGGCGATGCGCCCGAGGTCGGCGCCTAAAAATTCGGCCAAAAGCATGGTTGCTTTTCCATTGATTTGTAGGCCTTGTGTTCTGACATATTTAGCAATCCAGTCGGGAAGCTGGTAATCGCGGATTTTGTCCGATTTGAAAATGAGGCCATTCTTTGCAAAATTTTTGAGTATTTTTTTGCGTGCGTCGAAGGATTTGTGCTTGTAGCAAACTAAAAAAATAGTCGAGGGGCTTGGCGCTTCTGAGTAAGATTCTAGTGCTTCTAAATGTTTGAAGTCTTGGGCCTCTTTTAAGATGACCAAACGGCGCTCTGCCATCATTGGGTAGGCTTTGAGCTCGCTTTGCAGCGCCAATAGCTCGGCGTCCTTGCCGTAGAGAATGGTTTGGTTGAAATCGCGCTCGTGCTCCTCCAAACAATGCTTTTGTAGGGCTTCGGTAATGAGGTCAATATAATAGGTTTCTTCGCCGTGTAAAAAATACAGCGGAGCAAACTTTTTGGCTTGTATGTCTTTGATGATTAAGCTAGCGTCCATGGATGTTTTTCCCAGATTTGGACGAGTTCAACAAGGGTGTCAATGGCTTTTTCCATGTCTTGTACACTCACATATTCTAATTTGGAATGGATGGCCATTTCACCAGTGAATATATTTGGACAAGGTAGGCCCATAAATGAAAGTCGGGAGCCATCGGTACCCCCACGAATAATGGAGCGTTTAGGCGTTAAGCCCGCTTTGCGCATGGCTTCTTCGGCGTAGTCGGCTACAAATGGAACACCCACAAGTATTTCTTTCATGTTGCGGTATTGTTCTTGAACGCTGAGTTCAAAACGAGCGCCAGCATATGCAGACACCACTTTTTGGGCCAGCGCCTCCAATATATGCGGATAGGTTTCCATGAGTTGGGTGTCGTGATCGCGGAGAATGAGTTGGACGGTTGCTTTCTCTAGACCACCTTCAATTGAAGTAGGATGCACAAAACCTTCGCGGTGCTTTGTTGTTTCTGGCGACCATTTCTCTTTTGGGAGCGCTGCAACAAATTCTGAAGCAAGCTTGATGGCATTGACCATTTTGCCTTTCGCATAACCTGGGTGTGCGCTCACGCCGTGAAAAACGAGTGTGGCTGCGTCAGCAGAAAATGTTTCGTCTTCGATGTCGCCCAATGGGCCGCCGTCGAGTGTGTAGCCGAAATCGGCATTTAATTTTTGCATGTCGAGCTGCTCTACGCCTCTTCCAACCTCTTCGTCGGGAGTAAATAGAATGCGAATTGGACCATGCTTGACTTGCGGATGCGCCATTAAAAATGCGGCAAGCTCCATAATGATGGCCACACCAGCTTTGTCGTCGGCTCCTAAAAGAGTGAGCCCGCTGGCCGTGATGAGGTCGTCGCCAATTTTTTGAAGAAGATAGGGGTGGTCTTCTGTGCGCAGTACCTGATTGGTGTCGTCGGGCAAAGTAATTGGCGCACCGGTATAGTTTTGGTGTAAAATAGGCTTTACGTTGGTTCCGCTGCAGTCTGGGGCGGTATCCATGTGCGAGCAAAAGCAGATGGTCGGCAATGGTTGTGTTACATTAGAAGGAATGGTTGCAAATACATAAGACCATTCGTCTATTTCTACATCTTGCAAACCTAATTGCTGTAATTCGGCATGTAAAATTAAAGCGAGGTCGCGCTGTTTGGCGCTCGAAGGAAACGTACTTGAGTTGGGGTCTGCGGTAGTGTCTATTTGAACATAACGCATGAAACGCTCCGCCACAGTGTATTTTGTCGACATGAATTTGTTTTAGTCAAAAATACAAAGAAAAGCGCAATTGACTTATGGAATCAGGCTCCTTAACTCTTGAAGTTCGGCAACTTTTTGAGCGCTGCCTACTTGTTGAAAAGCGTAGATCAAATTAGAGAGCATGCGCTTCAAAATTGCTGAATTTGAACAAGGTTCAAAATGACTGCGGTCGGGCTGTAAATGAATGCCTTGAATGAAAGCCTTGATTTCAGCAGCATCAAAAATACTCCCTTTTGCAAATGCATTGATATAAAATAAAACACCGTAATTGTCTTCTTGTTGAAGACCGAAGGAAGAATACTTGCTGTCCATGTAAGCCAATACAAAATGATTGGGCAAATTAACGCCGTAAATTGGCAAGTCTAAAGACTGGGCAATCACGCTATAGATGATGCATAAACTCAGCGGATTTCCTTTTCTGCTCTCTAATACAGTATTGACATAAGAATGAGAAGGCGTATGGTAGTTTTGGCCATCGCCCCGGAACTTATGCATGCCAAAAAAGATGCGGTTGAAAATCTTAACCTGTTCAAAAGCGGTTTGATGGTCATTGAGTTCAAGCCAAATATCGCGGCGAATCGCTTGAATACGCTCGTTCAAAATGGCTTCGTCTAGGCCAGGATATTGGTATTTCGCAATGATGATCGCTCCACTCAATAAATCCTTATCTGGAGATTGCAACCAAGCACTCAGTTGACTTTTTACGGTTTCAAATTGGATGTCGTGGATGAGGTTCTCGATGCGGTCTTGAAAGAGCAAACCGTAGTAATCTTGCTCCCAAGACTGTTCCAATACCGGCAATACCTCTGTGCCAAACTTCATGAGCTCATCTCGAACTTGTCGATAGACGAGTTCATCGGGATCATCGATGAGGCGAACCAAGGCTTGTATTGTTGCATTTGCATCCATTCGAGACAAAAATAGACCCTGAATTCACATGGGTAGCAAGCCTTCAATAACTTTTTCAAGGGTCAAGTGTTAATTGAGTGTAACCTTTTGCAATTACCTCCGTTTACCAAGATTCCAAATTAACTTTGCTACAGGTTGATTTTAAGAGGCTCCTTCTGGGGCCTCTTTTTATTTATGCCATGCGCACAAAGTCGCGCACTAAATAGCTTAAGGCCTTTCCGACAATCAAATCGTCGCGCTCATCTAAGGGCGCTGCTTCTGTTAAGTTCAAATACGCCATTTGCGGCTTGAGATGCCCCAACTTAAGAATAACAGCACGGATCTGATCTAAAGTCCATCCTGACGGGCTAAAAGCAGAGCTTGGCATATAAGCAATGGCATCCATATCGATTTCAATGCCTATAGCATGGTGTTGGCGCGAAACAAAACCCGTGATGTCTTCGAGCAATTGATAAGGCCCTTGTAAGTAATCTTCAAAAAAGCGGTGACTTATTCGAGGATTGATCAATTGATTTCGAATAGCGGTGTTATTGAATGCTTCGTGCAAGCCAAAAACACCATAATTTTCTAACAAACCCTCTTGAAGCGCAAATGAAAATGAATTGCCACTATGTCTTTTATCTGTAGGGCGTAAATCGGCATGCGCATCAATGTTTACAACGCTCAACTTGCCTTTGGTGGCAGCCCAACGCATGAGCGGTAAGGCATTATTGTGTCCGCCGCCAACAAGAATAGGAATTTGATGTGGGGCGAGGTGTTTCATTAAAACATCGAAAATAAAATGATCCAACTCCTTGACCATTTCGGTCGCTTCTGGCCTGTCCAAAGGTTGCTTGATTTGTTTGATCTGACCTAAATATGCCAAATTTTGTAGCGGAACTTCTGGGTAAAATTGGGTGTTAAAAAATACCTTTGAAAAGGCCTGAAATGCATTTTCACTGCCGGGTCTACCCAAATTTGCTTGAGGTCCAACGTTTTCAGAAATGCCTATGAGTACATATTTTGCTGTACTTAACACTTGCTGAGAAATATGCTCTCCAACACGTATTTCTCCATTTCTAGTTTGAAATTGGAGTTTGCGAAGGCTCGGATCAAAAAGTTGAAATTCAAATGCACTCATGGTTTATTCGTAATTAAATTTAAAAACGCAGGCGGCGCCGGAATCGGCTTTTGTGTTGTAGCACTTACAAAAACCAACAAAGTATAGGCCTCATTCAAAAGTAAACCATCTTCATTATATGTTTTGTATTGAAATCCAATGCGAACGCCTTCAAGCTGGACAATACGAGTCCGTATCTCCAATAAATCATCGTATTTGGCAGGATGGTGATAGGCGATGTCAAACTTCTTGACAGGTAGGAGAACGCCTATTTTCTCCAACTCTTTATAGGATATGTTTAATTCGCGAAGGGCTTCTACTCGTGCTACCTCAAAATAACTGGCATAATTTCCATAATAACAAAAGCCCATTTGATCAGTTTCGGAGTAACGTACCCTGACTTTTGTTGAAAACTCTAAAAGTGCACTATTTTGCTCGCTTTGCATTTTTGTAAGATTTATGATGAATTACTTGTGTTTTACTTGTGAGTTCCTGAAGTCTATCGTAAATTTACCAAGGTCTCGGGTTATTAAACATAAATTAAATAAATATTAGGTACAAGTCTTTTTTTTTTAATAAGCAATACCCCTGACACTTTTTTTTTAACTTTTTTTTGTAAATATTTGCTTACTCTTTATTTCAAGCGAATTTCGTGACTACACGATTATTTACAAACAACGAGAACAACCTTAACAACTATGAACACGAGTCACGAAAGTGCATGGGAGTCCTGCTTAAAAGTTATCAAAGATAACATTTCATTACAGGCCTTTAAAACTTGGTTTGAGCCAATTGTACCCGTCAAATTGGAGGGTCATGTGCTTACCATCCAAGTGCCGTCGCATTTTTTCTACGAATGGCTCGAACAACACTACATCACCTTACTGCGCAAAGTCATCAAAAAAGAACTTGGGCAAGAAGGTACTTTGGAGTACAGCATCGTGATGGAAAACAACACACAATCACGAAGCCCGTATACTGTTAAGCTCCCTACCAATAATTCCAGCAGTTTAAAAAACGCACCCGTCAACATGCCTATCAATGTCGACGAAAAACAAATACGCAATCCGTTTGTCATTCCAGGTCTCAAAAAAGTAAACATCGAATCTAACCTGATTCCAAATTTCACTTTTGAGAACTTCATTGAAGGTGAATGCAACCGCTTAGCTAGAGCATCTGGTTTTGCAGTTGCCAACAAACCTGGAGGCACCGCTTTTAATCCGTTGTTACTTTACGGTGGCGTTGGCTTAGGTAAAACGCACTTGGCTCATGCCATCGGTATTTCAATCAAAGAGCGTTTTCCAAATAAAACCGTATTGTATGTGCAATCTGAAAAGTTTGCGCACCAATTTATAGACGCCATTAAAAATCAAACGACCAACGATTTCGTTCATTTCTATCAAATGATTGACGTCTTGATCATTGACGACGTCCAATTCTTCGCTGGCAAAGAACGTACCCAAGATGTCTTCTTTAGCATCTTCAACCACTTGCACCAAAACGGCAAACAAATTGTCTTGACCTCCGATAAAGCACCTGTAGAAATGCAAGGCATGGAGCAACGTTTGCTTTCCCGATTCAAATGGGGTCTGTCTGCTGATCTCGGCACACCTGATCTCGAGACACGCATTGCCATTCTCGAAAAGAAAATGTACGGTAGTGGTATCGAACTTCCACGTGAAGTTGTCGAATACCTAGCCTATTCCATCAATACAAATGTGCGCGAAATTGAAGGAGCACTCAACACCCTTCTTGCACAAGCGTCTTTGAATAAAAAAGCGATTACCTTAGAGCTCGCCAAACAAATGGTGGACAAATTTGTCCGCAGCACTGCGCGCGAAGTCTCTATAGAATATATCCAAAAAGTAGTTTGTGACTACTTTGACCTCCCAATCGAAATGCTCAAGTCTAAAACCCGTAAACGCGAGGTTGTTCAGGCGCGACAAATCTCTATGTACTTCTCCAAAAAAATGACAAAGTCTTCTTTGGCGAGTATCGGTGCACATTGCGGGGGCAAAGACCACGCCACTGTATTACACGCCTGTCGTACGGTTGTCAATTTATCAGAAACGGATAAACAATTCCGTCACTACCTCGAAGAACTCGAGAAGAAACTGACCATCCAATAAATAGCTATTGACCAAGCGTATTCTTATGGTTTGCTTAGGCAACATTTGCCGCTCACCACTTGCTGATGGTTTGCTGCTGCGCAAAATCCAAGAGCAAGATCTCGACATAAAAGTAGACTCCGCAGGTACTGCAAACTACCATATCGGTAAGGCACCAGACCCTCGCATGATTCAAACTGCCGCTAAACACGGCACAAACTTGTCATTTCTACGCGCGCGTCAATTTACAAGCAAAGACTTTCAAAATTTCGATCACATCCTCGTCATGGATGAATCCAACTACGCCAATGTA
>JBIIZI010000099.1:0-7856 GCA_044346375.1 Crocinitomicaceae bacterium
CCCTTCAGAAGCCAAAATGGCGGCAGGTTACTTTGACCAACGTGCAAAAGTAATCTTCACTAATGTTGTTGCCACCACCCCTGAGGCCGAGTTACTTAAAGCCCAAATTGCAAGCACTGACTCACTCAATATGATTGCAGCTACCATAGACAAATACCAAAAAGTATTTAGTTTGTACGAAGCAGCTCGCAACGGTCAAATTGAGTTTAAAAACAACAGTGCCCAAGAATTACAAGAGCTTCTTACTCAATTTGAGCGCATATGGTCTACTGTCGATTTCGCCGATGCAATGGCATTTGTAAGAGACGACGCCAACATGATAACCGACGAACAAAACAAATTTAGTTTCTTCCCATCTTCGAAATTCGCCTTGAAAGTAAACCGTCAGAACGCCATCAAATCAGGTGTGCTTGATCCGAATACCAAAGCGGCCAATATCAGCGACGAAATCGTCTTTGAATTCGACCCTGAACGCAACCAAGCGCTGGCGCGCGACGAAGTCATGATGATGGATGTTGTAGCTAACAACGACTGGAAGCGCGGTATTTATTTTTCTAGTAACCGAGGTTCAAGTTTTTCTATTGCCCTACTTAGCGCCGGCTGCATCAAGCAAGTCGGAATGGCATACGCACTCACGCCTGCCAAGAAAGAACCAGCATTCATGGACGTCGATCAAATGGAGAAAAACATGCTCGAGCATTATATCTTCGGCGACATGGCCAACCCGAACGTACTCACTGACTACTACGCACGCCGTCATACCATTCAGTATCGCGCCAACTTCTTGTTGTTAGCAGAACAGCTCTATATGCTTGGTCGCAAAAACGAAGCGATTAAAGTACTCGACCGTTCTATGCAACTGATGCCAGTAGAAACCGTTATCGACTACGGCGATATCAACCCCGTTGACCCATTCAATTCTTTGAATTACAACAAAATCCACAATCAGTTCTTGTATCAAGGCCAAGATATTCGCCCACTCAATGCGGGTATTCTTCACGAATTTGTACAGCTCTACTACTTGCTCGGACAGCCTAAAAAAGCAGCGGTGGTTGGTCAGAAAATCCTCGATAACTACAAAACTGTGATCGCGTATTTCGAACACAGCGACATCGAAATGGCGGGCAATGAAGAGAATGCCGAAGATTTAATCGCTGTAGCAGATGCCTTATTGAAAATGCGCACAACGATCAAAGAACAAACGGCAAAAGGTAGCAAACCTAACGCATTTAGCAAAGACCTCGAACGCAGCATTCAGACGCTTTACAAAAAAGTATTGCCGCGCATTTACAGCGAACTCGAGCAAGCCGCCACAGAAAATGGCGAAATGGGCATGGGCGAAGGACTTTACACGAGTCGTTTAGGGAACTTGCAAACCTACATGGGGGCCTATGCCGAACACTACGGTCTCGTTAAAGCGCCCGTTGTGAACCGTACAACCGCACCTACACCTGCGCCTGCTACCAACATCGATGTGAACGCACTAGGCACACCCGGACAAGGTGACACCAACCGCATGATGCAATAGAAAAATAAATGCGCTATTTTTTCCAACATCTGATTGAAGAGTTTCATCTTCCGCTGAAGAATCCGGTGTTGGTTTTTTCTATTTTGCTTTTTATCATTTTGCTCTCACCAATTGTACTGCGCAAAATGAAAATACCTGGCATCATAGGTCTCATTCTATCAGGCGTATTAATTGGACCTCATGGTTTAGGTCTCATTGGTGAGCGCACTATGGAAGCAGAGGGAAGCATTAAATTGTTCTCTACAATTGGTTTGCTTTATATCATGTTCATGGCAGGCCTAGAGCTAGACCTTCGTCAATTTAAACGTTATTTTCAAAAAAGTGTTGGATTTGGCTTTCTAACCTTTATTATTCCTTTAGCTTTAGGCTACCCACTTTGTACTGAAGTACTGCATCTTTCTCCACTTGCCGCACTACTTACTGCAAGTATGTTTTCAACTCACACATTAGTAGCATACCCCATTATTAGCAAATTCGGACTGACCAAACACCGTTCAGTAGCAATTACGGTAGGCGGTACCATACTTACAGATACCGCGGTTCTCATCATTTTAGCAATTATTTCTAGTGCTGCCCAAGGGGATCTCGACTTTAGTTTTTGGATGCGTTTACTCACATCATTATTGATGTTCTCACTCATCATGTTTTTTGTTATTCCAAGAATTGCTCGTTGGTTTTTCAGTAAACTTGACAGCGAAAAAACGTCACAATATATCTTTGTATTATCAGTAGTATTCTTCGCCGCATTTTTGGCGGAAGTGGCTGGAGTAGAACATATCATCGGCGCATTTGTCGCAGGGCTAGTGCTCAATAAGCTGATTCCCCACCACTCTACCCTCATGAATCGCATAGATTTTATAGGCAACTCTTTATTCATTCCGTTCTTTTTAATTTTCGTTGGAATGGTCGTTGATTACAAAGCTTTTTTTCAAGGCTCCTGGCCTCTTTTCATAGCAGCAGTTCTGACCAGTTTTGCAATTTTCTCGAAATGGCTCGCTGCTTTAGCAACACAACTGATTTTCAAACTGACTCCTAACGAACGTCAAATGATATTTGGCTTAAGTACGGCGCATGCTGCAGCGACCCTAGCAATAATCATGGTTGGTTACAACGACGGCAATGGAATTTTAAGTTTGAATATAGTCAACGGAACCGTATTACTCATTTTGTTCACAAGCATGACTTCTTCATTTGTTACTGAAAATACGGGTAAACGATTGTTATTAGACCTGTCAGAAAATAGCGACCTCGAAGACAACGAGATGCGCCTGCGCAACAAGCACCTTATGGTATCCATGAACGAATTAAAAGGAAACGAACGCTTACTAGACTTTGCGCTACTCATTTCGGACACTCAAGTTATTAATCCTATTTCAATAGTTAGCGTACACCCTGACAACGAAAATGCCGAGCGGATGATCCGAAAATCTAGAAAATCTTTAGAGGAAATCATCAAACACTATTCTGGTCACGAATCCAAACTCAATACGATTGCTACCATAGATCACAATCTATCTTCAGGAATTTCTAGAGTTTCCAAAGAACTTGTTGCTGACATCGTTTTAGTTAACGATTCGAAAGACACGAATATCATCAAGAGAATGGTTGGTGACGACCGCGAACACTTACTAGCTACTTGTGAGAAGACAGTATTTTTCTGTTCTTTAGAAAAGCCAAGTGTGAGTTATGAACGCATAGTTGTGGTTGCACCCCTACTTGCTGAACTAGAGCAGGCATTTATACTATGGTCTGAACGTATATTACGACTTGGGAAAGAACTGAAATTACCCATAATGCTATATGGGGCTCCAACAACTAAAGAAAGGCTTGAAAAAGTAGCGCAAGCCAATAAAATTGAAGCTGAAATTCAGATAAACGAACTACAAACCCTTGATGCATTTTACCCAAGTTACCAAAAGAAATCAAGCGACCTCATTGTCTTAATTTCTTGTAGAAAAGGAAGCGTGTCCTATGACTCACATATGGAGCAATTATTACAGTCCATAGAAGTTGCTTTTGACCAAAACGACTATTTACTTGTGTACCCAGGTGCTGTTGGTAATGACCCAGCGTTCTCCAACTATGATGACATCAATGCAGCTCCATTAGCTGCCGGTGTAGAAACCATTCAAAAAATAAGTCGCGAAGTAGGTAATATCTTTAAAAAGAGCCAACAATAAACCAACCCCTTGAAAAAAAGCAAATCAGCATACTGGCTTTATTTTCTTGGCGCTTACGTCATTATTCAATTTATTTGGTGGGGCTATCACCTCATTCAGCTCAGTTCCTCTGTTCCACAGCAAGATGCGCAACTTTCCAAACGCATCGGTATGGTACTGGGCGAAGGAGCTGTCTTTCTGCTGATCCTATCCTTTGGTATTTACCGCATCCGCAAATCTATTTCTAAGGAATTGGCTTTTCAGCAACAGCAACAAAACTTTTTGCTCACTATTACCCACGAACTCAAAACACCCATTGCAGCCTTAAAGCTCTACATTCAGACCCTCCAAAAGCACAACTTATCAGAAGATAAAAAAGAAGTCATTCTGAAAGGAGCCTTAGAAGAAAACGAACGCCTGAGTAACCTGATTGAGAATATTTTGAATGCCTCCAAAGCTGAAAACAAACTTTTTCAAATTCAAAAAGAAGAAGTTGATTTAGTAACGCTGAGCAATGCCATTATTCACCGATACCACACCCGATTCAACACCGCTCTAATTGACTTGAACGCACCAGCAAGTGTTATTGGTTCTTTTGACCAACACATGCTCGAAACTATTCTTGTCAACCTCCTTGAAAATGCAATTAAATACGGAGGTCTACACCAACATATTCAGATAGAAATAGAGAAACTCGATCGTTTTGTTGCAATCAAAATAGCCGATGAAGGCCCTGGAATTGCCGCTGCAGAGCGTTTGCATATATTTGAAAAGTTCTACCGAATTGGTTCAGAAGAAACCAGAAAGCAAGCTGGCAGTGGTTTAGGACTTTATATCGTGGCCGAATACGTCAGACTGCACGATGGCAGCATACGCTGTTTTGAAAATACACCTAAAGGAAGCGTATTCGAGTTAATCTTACCCATATGAACAGAAAAGTAGGTTTAATTATTCTTGATGGTTGGGGGCTTGGTGACCATTCGAGCTCAGACGCCATCTACAATGCACAAACGCCATTTTTTGACCAACTTGTTTCGACGTATGCCAACGCAACCCTAGAGGCGTGCGGAGAGGCTGTAGGCTTACCTGAAGGGCAAATGGGCAACTCAGAAGTTGGACACCTCAATATTGGAGCGGGAAGGGTGGTTTATCAAGAACTCACCCGCATCAATAAGAGTATCCGCGATGGCGAATTTCAGCAAAACCCTACTATACTTGGCGCCTTTGCAGAAGCCATGAAGTCCAATAAAAAAGTTCATTTTGTTGGCTTAGTATCTGAAGGTGGCGTACACAGCAGTCAGGCTCACCTGCATACACTTTGCGATATGGCTCATAACTTTGGGCTTGAACACTATTTTGTACACGCCATTACAGACGGCCGCGATTGCGATCCCAAAAGTGGCTTGGTTTATCTCCAAAAACTTGAACAACATTTAAGCAAACAAAAAGGCAAGATTGCTACCCTAATTGGAAGGTATTACGCCATGGACCGAGATAAACGCTGGGAACGCGTGGCCAAGGCATATCATTTACTGGTCAACGGTCAAGGCGAAGTTGTAAAAAGCGCAAGTGCTGCATTAGAGGCATCTTATTTGAAGGGCCAAACCGATGAATTTGTCTTACCTCACATCATTGAGTCAAACGGACTAATTGAGCCCGGAGATACCGTCATTTTCTTTAATTTCAGAACGGACCGCCCAAGAGAACTCACGGTAGCACTTACACAAGAAGCATTTCATGACTACAACATGACGCCACTCGAACTCCACTTTTGTACCATGACCAACTATGACGCAAGTTTCAAAAACACAAAAGTCATTTTTGACAAAGACAATCTGGAAATGACTATTGGCGAGGTGGTATCAAAAGCAGGAAAAACGCAAGTAAGAATAGCCGAAACTGAAAAATATCCACACGTTACCTTTTTCTTTAGTGGTGGACGCGAAGCCACTTTTGAAGGCGAAGAACGCATCTTAGTAGCCTCTCCTAAAGTAGCTACCTACGACCTCCAACCGCAAATGAGCGCACCAGAAGTAGCAAGCAAACTCATTGCGCACATGACGGCACAACAACCCGATTTCATATGTCTGAATTTTGCCAATCCAGATATGGTGGGCCACACTGGCGTCTATGCTGCCATTCTTGAAGCAGTCGAGACCGTCGATGCCCAACTTCAAAAAGTAGTGGAAGCTGGCCTAGCGCTGGGCTATGAATTCTTGATTATTGCAGATCATGGCAATGCAGATTATGCAATCAATGCCGACGGCACGCCAAACACAGCACACAGCCTGAATCCTGTGCCGATCATTCTTGTGAGTTCAGAAGAAAACATACAGCTCAATAGTGGTATATTAGCCGATGTAGCTCCAACGATATTAGCGCGAATGGGGCTTTCTAGCCCGAAAGAAATGACGGGAAAAAGTTTAATTTAAAACGATTCCCTTCGCATTTAGCTGAGGGATGTCTACAAACTTTGCCGGGTCAATACTGCCGGCTTCAAAGACAAAACGCTTGTCGTACATCACGTCGTCTGCCCAAAAACTAACCCAATATTCATTGTTCAGCACGAAAAGGTCAGGCATAATAGGCTCTATTCTTGCGGCTTCAGAAGGCAACATGACTTCAATGCCTTTACGCAGCGTAGATGTCTTGATTTCTTGACCTGTAATAGGATCATTTCCGTAACCTGTTGAAGTCACAATAATGCCTTCTATGATATCTTCACGCGTGCTGAGCAAATAAACAATATATTCAGGTTCTCCACCTTCAATTGGTAAGGCAACAAGCGCTAAGGAAATCCCTTCCACTTTAGGTCCTAATAATTCTGGTCTCATTCTTGGGTAATTTGATAGTTAAATAAGGAAGCCATTTGTTGAGAAAGCACCTCCCTGACTTCGTTTATGTCAATTTGTCGGCCCAATTCAGCGGACATGGATGTTACTGCTTTATCTTGAATACCACACGGAACAATATTGCTGAAATAACTGAGGTCGGGGTTCACATTTAGCGCTATACCGTGCATAGTGATCCAACGCGAACATTTGACACCCATCGCGCAGATTTTTCTTGCTTTTGGTGTTTCAGGATCGAGCCATACTCCTGTTAACCCTTCAAACCGTGTTGCACTGATGCCGAAATGTGTTAAAGTAGCAATCACGGCTTCTTCAAGAAAGCGCATGTATTTATGAATGTCTGTAAAAAATTGTTCGAGGTCTAGGATAGGATACATCACGAGCTGTCCGGGGCCGTGGTAAGTGATATCTCCTCCCCTATTGATTTTAAAAAACTGCGCATTGATTTGATGGAGATGCGCCTGATCAAGTAAGAGGTTCTCCGCCGCTCCGCTCTTACCTAGGGTATACACATGCGGATGCTCACAAAACAGCAAATACTGCTCTGGCAGTACTGCTGTATCGTTCTTGCGGTTTTCAATTTTGCAGTCAACCGCTTTTTTAAGTAGGGATTCTTGGAAGTCCCAGGCTTCTTTGTAGTCAATTAAGCCAAGATGCTGGACCTTTACAGTGGGTAGATTATTCAAATAATTGCCATTCATAAACTGTTTTTCATCATCTCAGTACATTGACATGGCCCGCTATGGTTCGGGTAACCATTTTGTTATCTGTGTATATTATCTTCCAATTGTAGAGCCCTAACTGGACATCCTTGCTGTCTTTGTAGCGGCCGTTCCAACCCTCTGCAGGGGTGTCGGTCTCCCATACCATTGCGCCCCAGCGGTTGAAGATTTGTAGCTGGTACTTCTCGATGATATCTACATTCGAGAACACTGGCAAAAACAAATCATTGAGGCCATCGCCGTCTATGGTGATACTGTTGGGTACATACACATTGAGGAGTTCTATGAGCGTAAAGACTGCACTTGCGGTGTCGACACAACCATTGGTATCGGTTACGGTTAAGGTCACCAAGTAGTCGGCAGGTTGTTGGTCTGGGAAGTAATGCGTTGGGTTTTCCAAGACAGAGTTCGGACTGCCGTCTCCGAAGGTCCAGAAGTTGCTCGTTATGGCTCCTAGTGAGTTGTTGTTGAGTTCCAACTGACCTGTGTAGTAGTCTATAACGCTACTTGTAGCGGTAAAGCTTGCCTGTGGGCCTGGTACAGCACACACCAAGCTGTCCATGCTCATGGTGTCGGCACAACCCGCAGCGTTGTA
>JBIIZI010000100.1:0-7852 GCA_044346375.1 Crocinitomicaceae bacterium
AAGTTCTGGTGGTTTTTCAGGCGCAGGAAATGCGAGTTATGATGCAACTGATACCTACGAATACAAAGAAAATGGAACTTTTTCGCACTATAAGGGTAGTCAGTTATTGGATCAATCTAGTTTCTCACTGCAATTGGGCCCTAGTATTATGAGTCAGACAGATCAGCTCCTGGTTCATTATGGTAACGGAATGTCGCAGCAATTGTCTCAGTCATTTAATATACATCATGATACACTTATGTTGAGCGATGAGGTTTTTGATGGTTTTCAGTACGTTTTCGTTAAACAATAAGGATGAGAATTGCGCTACCCCTTTTTTTGTTGGGTTTCTTGCTTTCTGAAAGCACAATTGCACAAACTTCAAAGCATCTTTTTACCTATGGCTTGACCGTTGGGGCAAACCGTCCACAAACTGAAGTTTTATTTGGCGATCAAAAGTTTGCGGAGCCAATACTGCCTACAACGGGTTTAAATTTTCAATATACCCGAATGGTACATCCGAAAGTACCGCTGAACTTCACCGCAGGTTTTGGCCTAATGGGCGTTAAATTGTCGGCCCCAGCCAATGGCGCGTTTATGGGAGACCGCATGTCGCCTTTTTCTTGGGGCACGTTTACGCTTAGTAATTTGCGTATAGAAGTAGGTAGCGGTTATGAGCTCTACCAAAATTACCGCTCTGCGTACAGTTTCTTGGGTGGTGTTGGAATACGTAAAATGAACAATGGAAGCTACGGAAGTATGTCTTCTGAGGCTCAGGGCGAGTTGTATCGCGTAGAATTCGAGACTTCAAAGCCATCAGTACCTTTTGTCAGTTTGGGAGCGCAATGGGCCTACCAATTGAAAAATACCAATTTACTTTCTGTCAAACTGAGCTATGATCACTCTTTTAAAAATATCTACGACGGAACCTATATGCTGTATAATCAAACGAGCAACGGCACTTACAACAACCAAGGTCGCTTCTTGAATCTACAAATTGGTTATACCCTCAACGGACAAAACAAAGCAGAGCGTCTTGCGCTTCTGCAACAAGAGCAGCAACTCGATCGCAAAGCAGCTAAAAAGATGTATCGCAAAGAAAAACGCTACATCGACCCGCATAGTACATTCTTGCGCACAAGTGGAGGTGTTTACCTTTCGCGCACTACCATTACCGATGATCCGAATAATGTGATGAATTCAGGTGCTTCTGAGGGCTTTATGCCTCAAATTGCATTCGAAAAAGGGCTTGGGAAAAATTTATATTTGGAGGCCAGTATTTCTTCTGGGCGCGTATGGTTCACAGAAAAGTACACGGTCATGCCTTATTCTCGAATGGCCACGAGTACTTCAAATAATGTGCAGCTAGGTTTGGGCGCTATGTATCGCTGGACCCTCCCATCTAACTATACCATTTTGAACTTTCATGCAGGCTTGAGTTCTGGTTTGCTTTTCGATAAAGTAGGTAATGCGTGGTCCAGTTCTAGTCAATGGGGAGGTGAGATGAACAGTACTCCTTTTGAATTCAGCACTCAGGTTTCGAGTACGGTTGTTTCTAAGTATATGGGCGCTGTTTATTTAGGCACCTCTAAAGATTTCAGATTGGCCAATAGGGTCTATCTGAACCTAGGCTACCGCCATTATTTTGGTTTCAATACCATCATCAATACCACCATTCAACACACCGACCTACTCACCCAACAGAGCTCCGTTATTCAAGCGAAAGTCAAGGGAGGCGGCAGCGATATTGTTTTGGGCTTGAAGGTGAAGTTGAATAAATAGTGGGTTGCCACCTGAGGTTTTCCATAAAGCTGGAATTTTTTTTCTAAATTAAATCTATGAAAATCATCTACCTACTTCTACTTGTTTTTGGCAGCAACATGGCTTTTGGGCAAATGCAATTTTTGGGTTTTGATCACAATTATTGTCCTGACCCGATGTCGATGAATTACACCTATTCCAATTGGTTCAATCAGTTGACAGAGCAGGGTGGCTTTAAAGTTTACCGCGACGGCGTAGAAGTGTATAGTGGTTCGGCAACATTGCCGTATACGCCAACTTGTGTAGATTTGAAATTTGTGAACGATGGCGTTGGTTTTATGGTTTTGCGAACGCCTTTGGAGCACCATCGCATCTACCGCACCGAAGACTACGGTCAAACTTGGCAAGATGTTTTATCATCAAATGCTGCGCCCTATTATGCCGGAATGTATGTCATCAATGACTGGACAGCCTACATGGTGACTTACTATTTTTCAGATGTCCAAAAAAGAGTACTGGTCGCACGAGCAAGCACCATCCCATCGAATCGCGATGCACACTTTATAAATGACGATACGTGCACTATTAATGTATATGAAACGGATTCATTGCTTAATGCCGATCGTTGTGGTGCAGATTCCTTGCAGTTTGCTTTTGTAAGTAACGGAGATACCATCACTTATCATATCAATTTTGAAGTCATCAATGCCAATGTTTTTGATTCAAAGCCCATTCATGAACCACTATTAGTTTATCCTAATCCGGTTCGTTCGTATTTTTCTTTGCAGCTACCCAAAGGTAATGTGGTGAAAAGCATGCGTCTTGTCAGTCTAGATGGGAAAGAAGTTGCAGCGTTTGACCAACAGCAGATTCAAAATAACGCATTCTTCATCGGCGCTGTACCACCTGGCATGTATGTGTTGCAAACGCAGACGCAGCAACGTTTGTATCAGAGTAAAATAACGATAATTTAGTTTTATGCAAGACCTCAAGCCCAACGACCAACGATCAAAAAACGCGATTACACTTATCTGGATTGTCATGTCATTAGACATTATCGCCTTTATATCTAGCTATTTTCAATACGATCTGCTGCAAACAGTTGCGAACGGAGGTATGGTAACTTCGGCTGAAGCGGTATTCAATGATATTCGGCAGCAAATTGTAGGGGTGCTATATAGCATTACATATATTGTTTCGGGGATTGTATTTATTCAATGGTTCAGACGGGCTTATTATAATCTTCATTTACGTTCGAGTCACCTTTCGTATACCGACGGATGGGCCGCAGGTAGTTGGTTTGTGCCATTTTTAAATTTATATAGGCCTTTTCAAATCATGAAAGAATTATACGTTGAAACGGCTCGGATTTTTTCTAAAAAAGGATTGACCGAAGAAGCTTCGTCGACCAAATTTTTAGTTTGGTGGTGGGCACTCTGGCTCATTAACAACCTCGTATCTCAGTTTGAATTCCGCACCTCTTTAAAAGCAGAAATTCCTACCGATTTATCAATTGTCACTATCGCTGGAATGATAGGAAACCTGATCTCTATTCCCCTTGCCATCATTACGGTTAAGGTAATCAAAGACTACGCAAAAATGGAACAGGTTTTACATAGTATCCCTAACGAAGAGGTTCTTGTTGCATCCGAAGATTCAAATGTAAATGAAGAATAGTTTTATTCAAACGCAATCACGGATTGAATAACTAACTTTGCAAAGATCAAAAATAGATGACACCATGAGCGAAATCAACATTGACAACTACCTAGACAGCCATTACATCCACAGGAGTAATTGGTTGCGTGCGGCCGTTTTAGGCGCCAATGACGGCATCATCTCTGTTTCGAGTTTGGCCATTGGTGTGGCGGCTGCGAGTTCGACGCGCGAGCCCATCATTTTGGCTACGGTTGCTGGTCTGGTAGCAGGTGCACTATCCATGGCTGCAGGCGAATACGTTTCTGTGAGTTCTCAGATGGACACCGAACATGCCGATATCGAAAGAGAAAAGCAAGAACTCGCCGAAATGCCTGAAGAAGAATTGCAAATTTTGGCTCAAATTTATGAGCAACGAGGGCTCAAGAAAGAAACCGCACTCATAGTTGCCCAAGAACTCACCGCCCACGACGCCTTGGCTGCCCATGTGCGCGACGAACTCGGCATCAATGAAATTACACAAGCCAACCCGATACAAGCAGCACTTGCTTCTGGTGCGGCATTTTCTGTGGGCGGCGTTTTTCCGTTATTGGTGATCTTATTTGCACCGGTAAAAGGCATGGAATTTTGGCTTTATGGCTTTACCATTCTTGCTTTGGTATTATTAGGTGCTACTGCTGCTCGTACGGGTGGTTCCCATATTGGAAAAGCAATTTTACGCATCACCATCTGGGGCAGCATCGCCATGGCACTTTCTGCCGGAGTAGGTACTTTATTTGGAGTGAATGTTTAAGTTTCAAGATATTTTGGACAACGTCCCTGAAGACAGAAAGGAAGCTTTCTCAAAACTTCATCAGATAATTGTTGCTAACCTACCTAAGGGTTTTGAACCCGGAATCAGTTACGGCATGTTAGGTTATGTCATTCCGCATCATCTCTATCCAGCAGGCTATCATTGTAAACCGTCAGAGCCTTTGCCCTTTGCAAGTATAGCTTCTCAAAAGAATAGCATCAATTTTTACCATATGGGTATCTACATGGATCCGGCATTAATGGAATGGTTTGTTGCAGAATATCCCAAGCACAGCAAGCAGAAATTAGATATCGGTAAAAGCTGCATGCGCTTTAAAAAAACCGAACATATTCCTTATGAATTATTAGGTCAGCTCATGCAGAAAATGACAGCTGAACAATGGATAGCACTTTATGAGCGCAACTTGAAGAAGTAAATTTTATCTTTGTTATAAATAAAATTTATGTCAGAAGAATTGCAAAAATGCCCCTCGTGTGAATCACCGTACGGATACGAGAGCGGAGAAGGTCAGTATACTTGCCCAGAATGTGCTTTTGAGTGGAAGGTCGCAGATGTAGCTGCTGCCGACGAGCTCGTTGTTCTAGATGCCAACGGTGCTCGGCTTCAAACTGGCGATTCAGTTGTCGTTATCAAAGATTTACCTGTTAAAGGCGCTCCAAAACCGGTTATTAAAGCAGGCACAAAAGTGAAGAATATCCGCCTCAACGATGGCGACCACAACATTGATTGCAAAATTGATGGTTTCGGCGCAATGGGCTTGAAGTCCGAGTTTGTGAAGAAAGCGTAAATAAAAGTTTACAAAGAGCTTATTGTCATTTAATTAACTTACTTTCAATGGATTAATCCATTGCTGATGTTTACTATTGCTTTTAAGTCTCGCTTTGAGAAGCTGATACTCTATTTCGGCATCACTGCATTTTTGGTGCATTCGGCCATTATTTTTGCGTTGCGCTTGGGCTTGCTAAATCCTCAATATTTTCCTGAAAATCTTTTTGGAAATCCTTTTGCGGCTTTGTTTTCTCCATTTAGTTCTTTGCTCGTTTACGAAGTATATTTATTGATTTTCTACTTGCGCCAGAGTTATACCAAAAGTGTGGCCAAGCAACTTGAAATCATGGCGCTGATCCTCTTGCGCAACTGCTTTAAAGATATTGGTCAACTTACTGAAGGAAAGGTTTCGCTGTTAAATAGTGAATTACTCAAGGACCTCACCGGTTTTGTGGCCCTGCTGTTGTTGGTTTGGATTTTTTATCAGCTCGACGCCAAACGAACGGAAGTTAAATACGAACTCACGGCAGCTTTTATCAAACTCAAAGAGCGCATGTCAGTATTTCTTTTGGTTGTTTTCTTTGCGCTGTCCTTCTATTCTTTCTCTACTTGGCTGGTTGATTTAGTTAAATATGCCGACAACCATGCTGCCCTCATGGATCCTTCTCATATATTTTACACTGAATTTTTTACCTTACTCACTTTTGTCGATGTTCTTCTGCTTTTGAGTAGTGCCAAAAATTTGCAAAACACGATCCTCGTCATTCGAAATTCAGGTTATGTTTTGGCCACATTTTTAGCCCGTATTTCCTTTTCACTAGAAGGATGGGAGCGCATTATATTAATTGTTTTAGGCGCGCTAATAGCAGTTTTTATGCTTTGGATAAGTAGAAGAAGTGTATTTTTGGAAAAAGAAAAGTAAGCTCATGAAAAAGTTTTTCCTTCTCACCGCATTTGTGATTTTAGCGCTCAATTCTAATGCGCAACGCCTCATGAACGGATCCCGTTCTACGGTGGGTTATATTGAAAATGGTAGGGTAACCAACGGGTCTCGTTCAACGATTGGCTATATAGACAACGGCAGAATAATGAACGGAAGTAGGTCTACCATTGGTTACATTGACAACGGCCGCGTCATGAATGGCAATAGATCTACCATTGGATACATCGACAACGGTAGGATCATGAACGGCAATCGATCAACAATAGGTTACATCGATAATGGCCGTGTGATGGATGGCAATCGCTCCACAATTGGTTATTACGAAGGAGTTAGAGGTGAAGACGCCGCCTTATTTTTCTTCTATTTTTTTTATTGATCATCAAAGATTACATCCGAATACATTTACGAAAGGTAATTTTATCACTCTAGTTATGAAGTCCCTATTTGTTTTACTTACTATTTCCTTATTCTTTGTTTCCTGCAACCGCACATCTTGTGAAAATGCACAGGCGGCAACAATTCAAGATTATACTGGTCTAGATGGTTGTGGTTTGGTGATCAAGCTGCAAAGTGGCGAGGTACTAGAGCCGATCAACCTTAATGATTTCAATATCACGCCAACCGACGGCATGAAGGTTTGGGTGAAGTACCATGAAGTGGGAATGATGAGCATTTGTATGGTAGGCCCAACCGTAGAAATCGATTGTTTGTCGAAGCGTTAAGGCTTGCTGTCTTTCATAGCTTGGGTGCGGGCAATGAAATACGGATTGACTAAATTGGCTTTGTTGTAATGAAGTGGCTCACCCGATTCAGCATGTACAACCTCTCCACCTAAGGCCTCTAAAATAGCTTGCCCGGCAGCGATGTCCCATTCCATGGTGGGGGCAAAGCGCGGGTAAATATCCGCCCGACCTTCTGCTAAGTCAAAGAATTTGAGCGCTGATCCTTTTTTGATAAAATCGAGGTCATGTCCTTGCGCCTTGAGTTCATTTATCATTTGCAATACAGCGCCACTATGATGGCTTCGCGAGCAAGCCATGACTAATGGTTTGTTGAATTGTTGGGGAATATCAAGTTTCTGCCAATTGTCAAAATGGACAGCGTCTGTGAATTCAAAAATAAAAACACCAAATGTTCTGGAACCAATAATGATTTTTTCATGGACAGGAGCCGCGATGAGCCCGAAAATGGGCCTGCCATTTTCAATGAGGGCGATATTGACGGCAAATTCGCCATTGCGCTTGATGAATTCTTTGGTGCCGTCTAGTGGATCGATGCACCAACACTGTTGCCAATGCTGTCTCTCTTCATACGGAGCTTTGTCGCTTTCTTCACCAGTGATAGGAATGCCAAGTGGGGCTAGGATTTCTTCAATGCAGGCGCTTGCAGCGAGGTCCGCGGCAGTTACCGGAGAGCCATCTGCTTTGTCTTGGCTTTCGAAATTTTGTTCATAAATGGCCATGATGGCCTTGCTAGCGGCAAGTGCAGCTGAAATGGCAAAGCGATATGCTATCGGAAATGCTTGCAATTAGAATTGCATTTCTGGGACAAATTCAGGCACTACTAAATCACCTTCCGTTTTGGCAATAATTTCTTCTACACTTACACCTGGTGCGCGTTCTAGTAAATGGAATTTACCATCTTTGATTTCCATGACGGCCAATTCAGTCACTACTTTCTTCACACAACCAACTCCAGTTAAGGGCAAGGTACATGCTTTGAGTATTTTGGATTCACCTGCTTTGTTGCTGTGCATCATGGCTACAATGATGTTCTCGGCTGAGGCAACGAGGTCCATGGCGCCACCCATTCCTTTGACCATTTTGCCTGGTATTTTCCAGTTGGCGATATCGCCATTTTGTGAAACTTCCATGGCGCCAAGTACGGTGAGTTGCACATGTTGGCCGCGGATCATGGCAAATGACATCGCT
>JBIIZI010000115.1:0-6748 GCA_044346375.1 Crocinitomicaceae bacterium
CTTGTCAACAAAGTCATTTTTGCAGGTGTTTTGTATTTGTATTGGTGTACTTCACAACCTCCTTGTTCATACATAAGGATATCATATGGACTTAAATTACCCAATTTTGATTTGACCTCAGTTTTTGACATTCCTGTGTTTAGAGATGCCAATTCAGCTGTATTGACATACATTGGCTGAACTGAAGTCTTGCAACTCCAAAGCCCGAATGTCAAGGCACTAAGAAAAATAATTTTTTTAAACATAGTTCTCGTTTTAATTTACTCCTACTCTTATAGCTTTTCGGAAACCGCTGCTTGAATTTAGATTCATTGCCTTTCAAATCCTACAAAAAATAGGATAAATAAGGTAAATTAAAAGGTAAAATAAGGTCTCCTTACATAAGTTTAAGAACAATTGAACTTCAAAAACAAAATGCGATAATATCCTTTTAAATCCTTGAAAATCAATTCAAACAAAGCAAATACAAATTTTATCAACCATCAATTGTTTGTCTTTTTTTGAAACATTGACGCAAACGGTTGCGTACATTCGGCTAAACCATTTAAAACAAACAACTATGAAAAAAATAATGATTTTCGTTGGAGCTTTGACATTGACTGGGTCTTTGTTTGCTCAAAAACCAGCTGCTGATGACGCACACTTCTCTCTTGAAGGCCTCGCAAATCTAAATAGCTCGGAAGGCATGTCATTTTTAGCGCCATCACTACGATTGCGCTATTTTATAAATGACAAATTTGCTGCGCGAATTCAATTTGGTTTTGCCGGAGATGGTTCTTCCGTTGTAGGTTTACCGAGCAAAGAAACAACATATTATTTCAATCAAACCAAAGATAAAAGCGGAACAATTGAGGTCAATCGCAGTGCCATTGACTTTAAATTAGGTGCAGAATACCATTTGCCAGGAACAGATCGCATGTCCCCTTATTTTACGGCAATGTTTGGCTTTGGCAATGGCAAAGAAGCGCAAAATTGGACCAATGTTTTTTATGAGACGCCCGGAAATCCAATATCCGAATTGGTCTATACTGAAGGTTTCACTGTTAGTGCAAATGGAAGTTACACCACAAATATGTGGGGATTAGGAGCTGGTTTTGACTA
This sequence comes from Crocinitomicaceae bacterium, assembly GCA_044346375.1. Classification (GTDB taxonomy): domain Bacteria; phylum Bacteroidota; class Bacteroidia; order Flavobacteriales_D; family Crocinitomicaceae; genus UBA952. The sequence goes on from JBIIZI010000115.1 coordinate 1,102, forward strand.
TTATGTTGCCGACAACATCTATTTAGGACTAGAGCTTAATCTCACAAGTCAAAATACGAAATACGGAAATAAACAAACTAAAATTACTGACCCAACAGGAGCTGTAATGTCAATTGATCAGCCAGGGAATTCAAAAACAGAAACCAACATCGGTGCTGCACATGGTTCAGTACGCATTGGTTGGAGATTCTAATCTGAACTGACAACTTGATTTTGAAAGGGGGCTTCGGCCCCCTTTTTTATTGTTCTTTTGAAAAATCGTAAATTTGCAGCATGGATACAAGAAAGCACGTAGAGGTTTGTTTTACGCCAGGCGAATACACCTACTATAAAGATGAATTTGAAATTGTAGTTGTAATTGACGTTTTGCGGGCCACCTCAGCCATTTGCGCTGCTTTTGACAACGGCATCAATTCCATTATTCCTGTTCCTACCGTAGAAGAAGCCTGGGCCTACAAGCAAAAAGGGTACTTAGCGGGTGCGGAGCGCAAAGGTCAAATTGTGGACGGTTTTGATTTTGGCAACTCGCCTTTCTCCTATATGCGCGAAGACTTCAAAGGAAAAGACGTCGTGCTCACCACCACCAACGGAACCAAATCTTTAGACGTGGCCAAAGACGCCGAAACGGTTGTTGTTGGCGCGTTTTTAAACCTAGACGCCCTTTGCAAATGGTTAGAGAAGCAAAATAAGAATGTGCTTTGCCTTTGTTCGGGCTGGCAAGATAAATTCAACCTAGAAGACACTATCTGTGCAGGAGCAATTTGTCAGTATTTAATCGGAACGGGCAACTATATTTCCGACGAAGACTCCTCTATTGCTGCCAAGTATTTATACCTTTCGGCCAAGGACAATTTCCTTGGTTACCTCAAGTCGAGTTCGCATCGCCGCAGGCTTAAAAATCTGAACCTCAACGAAGACATCAAGTATTGCCTTACTCCAAATCAAACGGAGGTTATTCCAATACTCAAAGATGGCAAACTCATTCAATTACAAGAGGCTTAAACAACTTCTAATTCTACTCTTTTTAGGACTACTTTTTACACGCAGCCAAACCAAACAAGCCGCCTCTTGGGGTTTTGCAGGTCATCAACGCATCAATGAATTCGCTGTTTATTTGTTGCCACCAGAGCTTCAGGCAGTTTTCATGCAGCACCTCCCCTATATGGTGAGCCAAGCCGTTGCACCTGACCAACGCCGTTATGCAGTACAGCAGGAAGCTGCGCGCCACTATATCGACCTCGATCACTATTACACAAAAGGCCAAGACCCTTTTTGGAACCTCCCACAAAATTGGCAAGAAGCCGTAGATTGCCACACCGAAGACTCGCTGCAGGCTTATGGCATTGTACCTTGGCATGTGGTGCGCATGAAATACCGGCTGCAAAAAGCTTATGAAGAACGCAACCTTGCACTTGTCTTGAAATACGCTGCAGAAATAGGCCACTATATTGCTGATGCGCATGTGCCGCTGCATACCACTGAGAACTACAATGGGCAGCTCACCAATCAGTACGGTATCCATGGCCTCTGGGAAAGTCGCTTAATCGAGCTGCAAGCCGAAAATTACAACTATTGGATTGGCAAGGCCAAATACCTCCCATCTGTTCAAAAAGAAATTTGGGCTGCTGTTAGGGCTTCTCATGCAGCCCTAGACTCCGTCTTGAAGTTTGAAAAGCAAGTAAGCGCACAAATTGGCTCCGCTGAAAAATACAGCTACGAACAACGCGGCAGCACCCTCACGAAAGTTTACGCCCGAAAATTCTGCGAAGCGTATCACAAAAGCCTAAACGGAATGGTAGAACGCCGCTTGCGTGCTGCTATCTTAATGGTGAGTAGTGTGTGGTATACAGCATGGGTAGACGCCGGTCAGCCTGATTTAAGCCAATTGAAATTGGATCCTTATTCAAAATCCGAAAGCCCAGACGAAGACACCATTCAAAAAACAAGTGTCCGTTGGAAACAACGGAGTTGTCATTAACTCAAACTTCTGTAGCGTATGCGCTTAGGACCGGCATCGCCAAGGCGTTTTTTACGGTTTTCTTCGTACTCTGAGTAAGAACCTTCGAACCAATATACCTGAGAATCACCTTCAAAAGCCAAGATGTGCGTACAAATGCGATCTAAAAACCAGCGGTCGTGGGAAATCACTACCGCACAGCCCGCAAAGTTTTCGATGCCTTCTTCTAGTGCACGAAGGGTATTGACATCGATGTCGTTGGTGGGCTCATCGAGTAATAGCACGTTGGCTTCGGTTTTGAGGGTCATGGCTAAATGCAAGCGATTGCGCTCTCCTCCAGAAAGGATACCAACCTTTTTATTTTGGTCTGATCCGTTGAAATTAAATTTAGACAAATATGCACGAGCATTGATTTTGTCGTTGCCCACCTCGACGTATTCTAGGCCATTGGACACGACGTCAAAGACTGTTTTGTCTGGATGGATGTCTTTGTGGCTTTGGTCGACGTAGCCAATTTTGACGGTTTCACCTACGGTGAACTCGCCGTTATCGGGCGAAAGTTCTGCCATGATCATTTTGAAAATGGTGGTCTTGCCTGCGCCGTTTGGCCCAATGATACCGACGATACCGGCAGGTGGTAATTTGAAGTTGAGGTCGTCGTAGAGGAGTTTGTCGCCGAAAGCCTTGCCGACATGTAGCGCGTCGATAACGTTGTTGCCCAAGCGCGGACCATTTGGAATGGGCATTTCGAGCTTGGCTTCTTTTTCACGGGCATCGGCAGACAACATTTTGTCGTAGTTCTGCAAACGGGCTTTGCTTTTGGCTTGGCGCGCTTTAGGGTTCATGCGCACCCACTCGAGCTCGCGGGCGAGCATTTTTTGGCGCTTAGATTCAGTTTTTTCTTCCTCTTGCAGGCGCTTGCCTTTTTGTTCGAGCCATGAAGTGTAGTTTCCTTTCCAAGGTATGCCTTCGCCCCTATCGAGTTCGAGGATCCAGCCGGCAACGTTATCTAGGAAGTAGCGGTCGTGGGTAACGGCAATAACGGTTCCTTTGTATTGTTGGAGGTGTTGCTCTAGCCAATCGATGGATTCGGCGTCTAAGTGGTTGGTAGGTTCATCTAGCAATAATACGTCTGGGTTTTGCAAGAGCAAACGACATAGCGCAACTCTGCGGCGCTCTCCACCGGAGAGTGTTCCGATGAGTTGGTCGTCTGGAGGGCAACGCAAAGCGTCCATGGCGCGCTCGATTTTGGTGTCGAGTTCCCAGGCGTCTAGCGCGTCGATTTTATCCTGAACTTCGCCTTGTCGGGCAATAAGTTTGTCCATTTTGTCGGGGTCAGACATGACGTCTTCATCCATGAAAGCATTGTTGATCTCTTCATATTCGGCAAGTACGTCTACAATTTCTTGAGCGCCTTCCAAGACGATCTCGCGTACGGATTTGTTGGGGTCGAGCTCTGGCTCTTGCGGAAGGTAACCTACGGAATAGCCAGGAGAAAAAACGACATCACCTTGAAATGATTTGTCGAGACCCGCAATGATTTTCATGACGGTAGATTTACCAGAACCGTTCAGACCGATGATGCCGATTTTGGCGCCATAAAAGAACGAGAGGTAAATATTTTTAATGATTTGTTTGCCTTGCGGAGTAACTTTCGATACCCCAACCATTGAGAATATGATTTTCTTATCGTCTGACATATTGTTTATTTATCGAGTTCGTATTTGCTGTATTGTTTGGTTTGCAAGACTTGAATGGCTTGCTGTAGAATTTCATTGGTTTGGTTGTAGATTTGGAACATTTCGTTGGTGCCCCATAGGTCTTGGGCAATTACCGCTTTCAAGCGCAACTTTATGAGGTTTTCGCTGATAGCGTATTCCTTCTCATCAAATAACAACTTTGGCTCTTCTTGCGTAACGTAAGCAAAGAATTCATCCATGAAAGCTTTGTCACAGGAAAAATTATTCTTAAAAGCAGTAATGTTTGGGTATTGTGCTTTTAAAGCCGTTCGGTTGGCATTGATGTATTTAAATGCAAAACTATTGACGTGCCCACCTTGGATGAGTTTAGAAAAATAAGTGGTGCTTTCAGTGGTGTCTAAGGCTACGAATACGTCTGGCATAATGCCGCCGCCGCCATAAACTGTTCTTTTGGTTTTGAGGGTTTTGTACATTAGCGAATCAGGCATTTTGATGGAATCTTTCAAGAAGAATTCACCATTGAGGTAGCGCTGGTTTAAATCTTTGCGGTAGGTTTCGGTATCTTGATACGGTTTTTGAATGTGGCGACCCGTAGGTGTGTAGTAGCGCGCAATGGTGAGACGCATTTCCGAACCATCGGAAAGAGGCATTGGACGCTGCACCAAGCCCTTACCGTAGGTGCGACGACCAACAATAAGGCCGCGGTCCCAATCTTGAATGGCACCTGATAAAATTTCGCTGGCGCTGGCGCTGTATTCGTCGGTGAGTATAACGAGTTGGCCGTCTTCAAAAAGTCCTTTTTTACTTGCTTTCAGGTCGTAACGCGGTTGTGCCCGACCTTCTGAATAGACAACCAGTTTGTCGCCTGACAGGAATTCGTCGCCGAGTTTATGTGCAGCATCTAGCAAACCACCGCCATTGCCCTGCAAATCGAAAATTAGGCTTTTCATGCCTTGTTCTTTAAGGCTTAGCAAAGCGCTTTGTACTTCTTGAACGGTCGTTTTGGAGAAACTATTGAGCTTAATGTAGCCGATTTCTTTGTCGATCATGTAGGCGGCGTCAACGGAAAACACTGGAATTTTGTCTCGGGTGATATTGAAGTCTAGTAATTTACCTTTTCGACTGACCGTCACTTTTACTTTGGTGCCGAGGTCGCCCATGAGTTTTTGACGGACTTGATCGTTTTTGATTCCTATGCCAGCTACACTCTGTCCATCGACCTGCACGATTTGGTCGCCAGGTAAAATGCCTAATTTTTCAGAGGGCCCACCTGGGATGGTGGCCACCACGCTAATGGTGTCTTTCATGAGTTGGAAACGCACACCGATACCCACAAAACTTCCGTTGATTTGCATTTGGGCGTCGTCGAGATCTTCTTTTGGAATATAGGTAGAGTGCGGGTCAAGTTCTTCTAAAAGCGCCACAATTGCAGCTTCTGAAAGTTTGTCGGCATTGGGTGCATCTACATAAAAACGCTCTACGTTGTAGAGTACTTCGGTCATTTTTTTAGCAGCTGCGGCTGCGGCGTCTGGTTGTTGTGCAAAAACGAGGGCGCTCATGGCACAGCTTAAACTTAAAAATAGGAGGCGCATATCAGTATATTTACGAACTACAAAAATAAACACTCAGCTTGCAAATTGCTCAGAAAGTTTAACTTTGTTATTCACATATGAAAGAAAAAAAACGCAAGTTACACTGGTACCAAACAAGAAAAGTTCGCAACGCACTCAAACGCTTGCGAAAAATTGCTGGTTATTTCTTTACCATTTTGGGTTCTGCTATTTTACTTTATGTCCTGAGCACTTTTATTTTATCTAGGATAACCGTAAAAGGCCGCGACAACGCCGGGGCAAACATCCAAATTTTTCTTATGAAATCAGGTGTACACACCGACTTCATTTTACCGGTGCGCAACTCCATCAAAGATTGGCGCCAAGACTTCCCCTTGGCCAACACCGGCTTCAAAGACAGCAGCAGCAAACTCGTATCA
>JBIIZI010000244.1:0-3345 GCA_044346375.1 Crocinitomicaceae bacterium
CTCCACTCCTGGTGTGAGGCCACAAACCGTGAAGTTTGGTGCTTCTGAAGTACCGTCGATTTCGTTGTCGTTGGCGCCCTCTAAAGTGAAGCTTGGTAAGATGCTGCAGTCTGTGCCGTAGTATACACCTATTTGACCGTTGTAGGCTACGCCTGTTGCATCGATGCGTACATTACCAGATGCTGGTGCTGTGAACTTAAACCATGTAGTGTGGTTTAGCGTGTTGTTGGCCCAACCTGTGGTGGTTTGTGCGCCTGTAACTGGCGGTACAATACCTAATTCTTCGGCACTTACTGTGGCGCCGGTGTTGTTGTACAACAAACCTGGGGCACCAACTGTAATTGGGTGTGCGCCACATGCGTTGTCATTGCTGATTGGCATAATTAGGCTAATTGGGCCCACATAAGCCGAAGTATCTTGACCACATACTGCCTGAACATACACCTGAACTGCTTGGCCTGGGTACCATGCCGCATTTGTGGTGGTATCCGTAAAGTTGTTGTCTAGAGCATAAACTGTTCCGGTGTAAAGCGCGGAGTCTTGTGCTACGACTTGTAGGTTGAAACCTGTAGAAGGATAGAAGCTCGTGTAAGGGCTCCAGCTCCAGCTGCTCATAAGGCTATCTACACCTGCTGCGCTTGTAAAGGCAGTTGGGGTAGAACAAATTGGTGGCGTTTGGAAGTTGTAGAACAAACCAGCACTTTGCAAACCACCTGCACAGGCAGAATAGATATACATGTCGTAGTTGCCAAGTGGAATGAGGTTCAAAAGTTGAACTGAAGCTGCAGTTACCGTTAAAGTGGTGCCGCTTGTTAAAGGGTCAAAACCTGCTGGGCCATAAACAACCGTCCAAGATGTTTCACCAGCAGCACTTGCCGTCCAGGTAAAGGCAGCCTCGTTAGGGAACAAATAAGTAGTTGTTAATGCAACAGGATTCGGGCAGTTCACGTAGTAGAAATGCACACAGCTGTTGTTTTGTAAATACGCTTGGTTGTTCATTGAAACATTAATGTTCTGCGCGCCGCGAACGCCAATTTCTGCGTCAGCACCATAGTCCCAAGCTGTTGGGTTGCCCATAATGACGTCGTCGTAGACGTAGTAGATTTCTTGGGTTGCTTCATCGATGATGAGCTCGAAAGTGGCGCCGTCCGGGATAATCGGCGAGTTCCAACGCGGTAAGTTTTTCCATTGGATAACAAACTTACTGTTCGGTGAAGTGCCAATTTGCTGGTAATAAACACCACCACTTCCTACAGGGTACGCAGAATATAGTTGTTGAATATACGGGTAAAGACCATTCCCGGCTTCCATCACATAATTCAAAGCCGCAGTTGTGGTGCCTAATTTGACACCACCCGTTGCACCAATTGTTGCGGTGGTAAAGAGTGTGCCTTGATACAAAAGCGGGAAAGGAAGCGTAACGCCTGTTTCACCTAAATAGGCTAAGTTGGTGTTGGTTGCAGCCGGGTCTGAAGAGATATCAATAAATCCTGTGCTCGGGCACTCGTTGTCAAAAGTAATGTATTGTCCTTGGTTGTAAGTATTCCAAGAAACCGATGGCGTCCAAAAAGAGGTGTCGCCCGGGCCACAAATTGCTCTGACATACGCCTGATAGAAACTATATGGTGTAAGACCAGGAATGGTATACGGATAAGCAGTTACATTTAAAATAGTACCTGAACCCAGCGCAAAACCTTGCGTGCCATACTGAATTTGCCATTGTGTTTCTGAACCGCCTGGCGTCCAATTAATTGTCGCATTGTTAAGCGTAGCACTTACCAATGTTGGCGCAAGTGGCTGTGGACAAGTTGGTGGGGCTACAATTTGAACGAAATAATCTTCAGTTTCGCCACCGAAATAGGTGCCACAAGGAGTAACAGCAGTTGTCACAGAAGTTTGATTGGTGACAACACGCATACGTGTAATACCGGGAGTTGCTGTAGTTGGTATGGAAATAACGCCTGTCTGAAAACTCGGGCCTAGGGTAACTACAGCTGAAGAATAAACTTCTTCTCCTGGATCGGTAAATAAACCATTTTGGTTGAAGTCTATCCATGCTTTGGTCCAGTTGTTAACGTTTGTACCACAGGTACCTACTTCAACAGAAAACGGATAAAATACACCCGAAGCTAAGATTGGAGGGGTTACAGCCGTTGTAAAGTCCGAATATTGATTAAGTATAGAACCAGGGCCTGGCGCAACCACACCGCAGGTAGAAGTATTGTTGAGGGTGCTCACGGTAACATTGAAAATATCAGTATTCGTTGCACTCGTGGCATTACTCGCACAATAACAATTGACAAAACTACTAGTCGTTACTAAAAGGGGCGCTGATGTGGAGGAGGATAAAGTTGCAGAACAAGTGACGATACATTGGTACCAGGTATCAACCGTTTGACTTGCTATATAACTTGAAGTATTTGCTCCGGGTATATTTGCCCACGGGCCTGAAGCGGAAGAGGAAGATTGCCATTGGTAGGTAAGCCCCGATGTGAATGTTGCGTTGGCCATGCTTAAATTAAATGGCACTGACGGACAAATTGGATTAACGCTAGTAGAAGTTATTCCCGCATTTGGTGTACCGGTACATGCCGTACCTGAAATAAAAGAAACTGAACCTAAAAAACCACGGTTATTGATACCACTTGTTAAGGTTCCGCCAAAGCCGATATCTGTTCCTGTGATCAAATTACAACCACCTCCAGCAAAAGGATAGACTCCTGCGGTGAGAGTTGAATAGCGTAGGCCACTAGTGAGTGATAAGGCCAAACCGTAAGTAGCACCTGCAGGAATAATCAAGTTAAGACCCGTTAGCATTGGTTGACCAATATTTGTGGTTGTGTTGGCTACACCTGTAAAAGGTTGTGCGGCAACTTGTGTCCAGCCATTAGCAGTACTCACAACCATTGTTGTTTGGTTGATCGGCGTTGGCTTGTACCAAAGTGTTGCCGTATTTGCACCAGTTGTACCCGTTACCGATGCAACTTCAGTAATGATCACGTCATTCGTATTCGTATTCTGAAAATTGAAAGTGACCATACTTGAACCATTATTGTTGGTAAAGTTGGTTGAGATAACAGTTTGGGCATTTACGTAGCTACCAAAAAAGAAAACTACAACACTGAGAATTGGATATATAATTGATTTCATAGCTTGTTGTGATTGAAATTATTGAACAGCGATTCTTTCGATGACACTCGCACCATTCATTTGGATTTTTACCATGTATAGTCCTTTTGGATAGTTGGAAAGATCCAGGGTGAGGGGCTGATCCATGACTTGTTGGTGCAATGCTTTTCCATTTAAATCCAATAACTCAAGTGAAGCCAAACCACTTTGAGTTTT
>JBIIZI010000101.1:0-7718 GCA_044346375.1 Crocinitomicaceae bacterium
TAAGGCTCTATTTAAAAGAGATTTTTGCGGTGTACCAAGCCGAGCAAATTGAAGCCTATACCTTCAAATTTACGCGCGACGCCGAACTCGACCTCGACGACGACCTCTCGCTTTCTTTTTTCGAAAAGATTGAAAAAAGCTTGAAGCAACGCAAAAAAGGTCAACCCGTGCGCTTTGTATACGACGCCCAAATGCCCAATGACCTCTTGTTGTTCTTGTTGCAGCAACTGAACCTCAAAAAAGGAGTCAATACCATACCTGGCGGGCGTTACCACAACTTCAAAGATTTCATGCGCTTCCCGGATTTTGGCAACCCTAACTACCGTTTTCAGCCACAAATACCGTCGCCGCACCCTGACTTCCTCAATTGCAAAAGCCTGATTTCTAAAATCAATTCCAAAGATGTATTGCTGCATTTCCCGTATCAACAATTCGACCACGTAGTTGATTTACTGCGCGAAGCGAGCCTCGATGCCAAAGTAAAGGAAATCAAGATCAATATTTACCGCGTGGCCAAGAATTCTGAGGTCATGAACGCCCTACTCGCTTGTATTTTCAACGGCAAACAGGTGACCGTTATTTTTGAACTACAAGCGCGCTTTGACGAAGAAAACAACCTTTGGTGGAGCAACCGCCTCAAAGAATATGGCGCCAACGTCATTTATGGCCTACAAAACCTAAAGGTACACTCCAAGCTCTTGCAAATCAAACGCAGCTCGGAAGGGAAAATCAATTACATCACTTATATCGGAACGGGTAATTTCAATGAAGCCACCGCGGGAATTTACACCGACCTGGGCTTGCTTACCGCCAACAAAGAAATCTCTTTAGAGGTAAGCCGTGTGTTTGGCATGCTCGAAAACAACTTAGAACGCCACGCCTTTAGGCATTTGTTGGTCTCGCCTTTCAATACGCGCCGCAAGTTAATGGCTTTAATTGAAAGAGAAATCAAGTTTGCAAAGGCAAAAAAACCTGCGCATATTCGCCTGAAGTTCAATAACCTCACGGATATCAAAATGATCGACAAACTATACGCAGCAAGCAAAGCTGGTGTTAAAATAGAACTCATCATCCGTGGCATCTGTTGTCTCAAACCAGGTGTCAAAGGGCTCAGCGACAACATTACTGCAATTAGCATCGTAGACCGCTATTTAGAACACGCGCGCTTCTTTATTTTCTCCAACAACGGCAAGCCCGAGTATTTCATCTCGAGTGCAGACTGGATGGAACGCAACCTAGATCAGCGCGTGGAAGTAGGCACCATTCTCAAAGACCCTGCTATTCAGCAACAAATTGACCTTATTTTTGAATACCAATTGAAAGGAAGCGTCAAAGCAAGAAGTATTTCTGCCGACTACAAAAATGCCTACTCCAAACGCAATCTGCCACCTTTTCATGCGCAGCGTGAGTTGTATGAACACTACAAAAGACTTTCAGAAGAAGTAGCGCAGTAGGCCCAACTTTTGCTTGAGTGTTTGGAATTCTTCTAGGGGCTGATACGCTGCTTTCCCTTGCTTTTCGAATTGTGTGAGCAGATCGATCAAAATTTGCTCTGTTTGATCTGCGTACAAAAGCGGCGCTTGTTTGTCTTGTCCTAACCAATAGTTGATTTGGCGGTGGTAAATGAGGTCGAGCTCGGCAATAGTACTTGCACCAACCTCAGCTGCACCAAGTGCATTGCATGCTTGTTCATAATGACCTTTCATTGGAATGACCATCGTTTTTTTACCCAAAAACAAAGCCTCGGAAGGCAATTCAAAACCTGCACCACAAAGCACACCACTTGCACTTATCAAACTCTCTTGAAAACGCACCTGGCTAATCGGTTCAATAAAAACGTTGTCTACTCGGTAGGCATATTTGGCATGTTTGGAAAAGACTTCCCATTTGACCTCAAATTGCCGCAAGAAATGCATCAGGACGTCGTCGTGGTAACCCGGAAGATACACGGTGTAGTGTCCGAGATCTGTGGGTGCGGCGCTGCGTATTTCTTTTCTGATAACGGGGGTAAAAACACGCTCATCGTATGCTTTGAAATGAAAACCATACTTCTGTCGAGCTGGGGTGTAATGCTGCAGCACATAACGGCCAAACGCCGCGTTCTTGTGTGGCTTGGGAGCCAACGGATGCACCACCGCAGCCTGATGACTCATTTCTATGCATGGCACACCGCTCAAGAGCGCAGACCATGCCGACACCGGCTCAAAATCTGAAAGTACTAAATCGTAGTTCTTGATAGGAAAGGACCTTATTTCCTTAATAAGATCAATCGGGTGCGTATTTTTCAAGGACTTCAAAATACTGATATCGCCGTTCTTTCCGCTGAGAAAAGTCAGGCCTGTTCGCTGGTAATCAAGTGTGAAGTCAGCTTTGATTTGGGCCTGATTACCGCTAATTAAAGTATCGACTTCCACAAACTGCTTGAGCAGCGGTACAATTTCATGCGCTCTACTCAAATGACCGTTTCCGGTACCTTGTATGGCATACAGAACTTTCATCGTTAGTTGACTTGCAGACCTGAAATCACTTCTTGCAATAATTGCTCGTAATTCAAAGCTTCCTTATTTTGAGAAATGATTTGCGAAGGATTAAATACCTGCGTGCGGTCGTGGCGATACAGCGTCCACTTTTCCTGATGGTATTCTAGTGAAGTGGAATTCTCTACCCAGTCGCCGGAGTTCAGGTACAAAACCTCTCCTCCATCTTTGCCCTTCATCATTTTGATTTGTGGCTGATGTATATGGCCGCATACGACAAACTGATAATCGGAACACATGGCAATTTCTGCAGCGGTTTGTTCAAAATTGTTAACGTATTTCACGACGCCCTTGACGCTGTCCTTGACCTTCTGAGACAAGGAAATTCTTCCCCTACCAAATTTTTCAGAAACCCAATTCATAAATGTATTAAGTACAATAAGTAAATCATAGCCCTTCCCTCCTAGTTTGGCCACCCATTTAGAGTGTTTCATGGTGGTATCAAAAACATCGCCATGGAAAATCCAGGCTTTCCCTGTGGGCAAATTGAGCAAGAGTTTGTTTTGAATCTCCAAACCGCCCATTTTAAAACCTTTGAATTTGCGCAGCATCTCATCGTGATTTCCTGTAATATAATACACCTTGGTGCCGTTGGTGAGCATAGATGCAATTGACTTAAGCACTTCCATGTGCGCCGCAGGAAAATAGCGTTTATTGAACTGCCAGATATCGATGATATCACCATTCAATACTAAGGTCTCTGGGTCGATGCTTTTCAAATAGGCTACTAGTTCTGCTGCTCTAGAGCCGTAGGTCCCTAAATGGACATCTGAAATCACTACTAATTCAACTTTGCGCTTCATCGTTTTTTTTTGGTAAAGATCGCAGCGCTTTGTAACCTTGTTTTTAAGCTAAAGTTATGCTTCGCAAGATCTTTCAAAAGCGAATTGTTGAAAACAAAAAAGGAGCACTAATGTGCTCCTTTTCAATTATTAATTGAATTTATTGCTTGACAATTCTTTTGGTATACTTACCCGTATTGGCAGTAATTTCCAAAATGTAAATTCCGCTTGCCAAAAGGCTCATATCCATTTCGATAAATGCAGCGTTTTGAATGATGTGCATTATTAATTTACCTTCTGAACTAAGAAGCGCTACATTTTGGAGGTTTTCCGAAGCACTGATAAAAAGTGTATTAGAAACTGGATTTGGATATACATTGAAGATGTCCTCTTGGGCTTGAAGCGCCAAACAAGGGTCAGCCGTAATTACAACAGTATCTTGAACACTACATCCATTTGCATTTGTACCGGTAAGAATATAAGTGCCAGGAGAACTGACAGAAAGTAATGCAGCACTTGAACCCGTGTTCCAAGAAATAGAATTTGCGCTACCAGCTGCTGCAATTGTGATTGGGAATAGATCTTCACAAACCAACTGATCTGGGCCAGCGTTGACATTTGGAGACGTCAATATTGCTACCTCGGTTTGGGCGGAAGCCTGACATCCGTTTGCATCTACCACGTTGAGTTCAAAAATTCCTGCATTAGAACCATTCAGGTTATTGGAGTTTTGCCCGTTAGACCAATTGTAAACCAAGCCATTACCTTGTACGTTTGGATTGATCGAATAAGGCAGTTCAGAACTACAGATTCCGTAAAGCGTATTTAATTGTATGATCGGATTTTGCCAAACAGTTAATTGCGTTGTTGCTTGACTGCTACAACCCGTTGATAAATCCGTGGCAATCACGTTGTAAGAACCTTCAGCAGTAACTTCAATGGTATTTGAAGTTTCATTGGTACTCCATAATACAACTGAATTAGGGGCACTAACAGAGATCTGCGCTGGTAAAGAGCTTTCGCAAATAGAGGTACTCGACGCCAGTGAAATGCTTGGTAAAATATTGACTAAAACATCAAGTGTATCTATTGCTGTACAGCCGAAGACATTTGTTCCTAAAACCACAAAAGATGAAGCACCAATTAGCGGCGTTATATAAGCACCATTTGTAGCGCCATTTGCCCATGCGTAGGTTTGTGCACCAGTTGCATTGAGTTGAAGAGAATCGCCAAGGCAAAGTACTTGATCTTGACCTGCATTCATTTGTGGCAATGCATTAACTGTTAACTGAACAATATCTTGCGCCTGACAACCAGTTGTTGTATTGACTCCGGTAACGGTATAATTGTTGGTCCCGATAAAACCTTGGGTATTGATATTTAATTGGGAACCACTTTGTCCGTTGTTCCATATATAAGAAGTTGCATTTCCATTAGCTGTTAGGTTAACTACGGTACCAGAACAAACACTGATATCCTGACCGGCATTCACTAGAGGTAGCGGATTCACTGTTAAATTAAAGACAGCTGAAGTATCCACACAACCTAACGTAGAATTCTGAACAGCCACTTTGTAGGTTCCGGCAGTTGTTGCATTAAACGTATTGGAAGTTGCTCCAGTTACGACCTGATTATTGACAATCCATTGGTAGGTAATATTCGAAAGCGTATTGATATTCAAATTGACAGACTGACCCGAACAAATGTTGTTATTTGCAGCCGCAATAACTGCTCCAGAAGCAACAGCACAAGTGTTCATTTGGTAAATAGAAAGTGTGGAGCTTACTTCATTTGCAAGTAAAACCAAATTTTGACCATTTGGTGAATCTTGAGCATCTATTATAATGATGCCTTCTGCACCTAAGTCAGGACCATTAGGATTACTGGCACTACGGTTATTGGCATAACCTACATAAATTGGGGTCGATGGGTTATCTACATTGAAAATCATGACCCCACCTACTCGCTCTAACGCAGCAAATACATAAGTGTGTCCATTGAATTGATGCACTGCGATACCTTCAACTTCCGGACCTTTATCGTCAGAGCGGTTTTTAAGAGCAGGTGTGCCAACTGTATTGGAAGCATTGAATAAATTACTATAGTTTGGATGGTTGGCAATGATTTGCTCTATCATGTCTTTCGAATCAAAAACTTGAGCACCAGTTGTCGGATTCCAAATACTAAAGGACCTACCAGACATCACGTGTAACTCGTCGTAGTCGCCATCTCCATCGGTGTCGCCTGAATATTTCAATGCAGACAAACGACCTAAAAATTTATTATTTCTAAGAATTGACGCATCAGGGAAAGCTGTAGCATCTAGCAAATTAAAGGTCGTTGAAGAAATGCGATTGGCATCGATTACCGAACCAAATTCACGAGAATCACCTTCATTTGCAGTAAATAAATACCCTTGACTGCCGATTGTTTTGTAAGTCATCGCATCTGGCATGTAGGCGCCTTTAATGGGTAAATCTCCAGTAATAAGCACCATTCCACTCTGATCTGAAGCGTCTAGCGCATTATTAGAACCAGCCGCATAAGATGAATAACCAAATGGTGTTAAGGAAACAATTGTGTTGGTAAGCAAATCAATAGTAAGTAGGGCATTGTTTTCTTGCAACGTGACATAAGCTTTTGTATTGTCTGTAGATACCGCAATATATTCCGGTTCTAAATCTTGTGCTACACTTGCGCTTGAAGTAAAAATACGGATACCCTGCGCACGCAGTGCGACCTCTTGCCCGTTAAATTGACTTAAAGAAATATTTGTTACGTTGGCTTGTGTAAGCGCTGCGATTCCTCCAGCGATATTGATGATTGAAACAGACCCCTCGGGATCGGCAGAATACGTCGCATTGGGCTCACCTTCATTTGCAGTCAATACTTTGGTAAAATCTTGATTGAAGGTGATCATGTCGGGCATTGCGCCAACGGTAACTTGATTTTGAAAAACACCGTTTTGATCAAAGAAAACTACCGAACCATTTAGTTGTGGATTGGTATTCTCAACTGCAATTGCCACAATGCCGTTTTTAGCAACAATAGAATTAATGCCACCATAGTTCACCATAGATATACTTGTGACGAGGGTTGGTGCAGCTGGATTACTGAAATTGACAATATCCATTTTTTGACCAATACTATTGGCAATATACAAACGATCTGTACTTGGGTCAAACGCTACAATTTCTGCCGAATTCGTTCCAGTTGCACCGTTAGAGAAACTCGTGAGTAATTGCAAATTCAATTCATTGGTAGGACTAGGAGCCACATAATCATTGTCTTTAATAAATATAATACTGTAATTATTTGTTAAAGAGGCTGTCGCGTTTTCCGAATTGAGCAATTTGATTACAATACGCTCTGCTTTTTCAGCAACGACATCATCGGTAATTTGAATAGGTAAATTAAAAACACCGTTGCTCGCAGCCGGAACTGTCAAGGAACCCGCCCAAGTAAAATCTGAATTCACGGTTGCGTTGTGATACGTCGAAAAACCAAAATTCACTGTAACTGGTGCCTGATTAGCGTTAGCAATTGTTACAGGAATATTTACTGTGCCTGCATTTTCATTGACTGCAAAGAAATTGCTCGCTGTTGCAATGGAGACATCCACTGGCGCTTCAAAAACACGAACGAGGTCAAAACGAGAGGTGCCGGTAGTAGAAAATGTACTGGTAGAACGCGCTGCCAAATAAGTACCAGCAGTTGGATCAAATGCAGCAACCACCCGAAAAGCTAAATTAGGTTTGTTATTGAAATTTGTATTGGCTGCAAAAGAGGCTGTTCTGTAATACCAAGTGTCTCCTGTTCCGGTGGCTTGAGGCACAAAAGTAAAAACTGTGGTATCTACCCAAACAGCAGTACCACCTGTTGTAGCACCTGTGTGATCCAAGGTATATTGCAACACCCATGTGTTAGGAGCTGTATTACTAAGACGTTGCCAAAATGAAATGCCAATTCTAGAGAACCCGGTTGAGTTGGCGTTGATCTGTACTCCACGGGTTTTGGAACCAGTACCTTGTGTAGGCCAACCACTTGCATTGAAACCGGAGTTGTCTGTTGTATTCGCTTCAGTTGGAGTCACTGTGCCTGTGTATCCCGTCGCATAGGAAGATGTAGCACCACCAACTACATCGAAAGAACCTAGACCACTTACTGGAATATTTGTTCCTGTTGCTGCATTGGCATCATTTAACAAAGAATTGAAGTCCCAGTGTGTTACCAAGGATTGTTGACTTGCTCCTAAGAAAGGCACAATAAATAGCAATAGAAGTAATTGTCTTTTCATCATCTTAATTTTTAAACAAATTAACAGTCTTAAAATCAAGAGAATATATTCTATTTATGAATCTTATGTTTAGTTTTTATGAACCCTTTAATGTGATAAGAT
>JBIIZI010000102.1:0-7711 GCA_044346375.1 Crocinitomicaceae bacterium
TTCGTTTTATGCCCGCAGTGGTGCGCTCCATGCAGAACTCATGACACCAGATGAAGTCAATGCCATACTTTTTGGCGCGGGCTACCCCATTACACCCAAAACCAACAACGACCTCTGTAGTTTACTGCATGTAGATGCTCTTGTTTTTGGAAATATTCAAGTATTGGAACCGATCAGCGAAGCAACAGCAATTATGATCAATTCAGCCAATCCTAACTTCACTGCAATTACCAATGTTGTGCATCTCAACCTATCCATTTACGATGCCAAACGCGCCGAGCAAATTTGGAATGGTCAGACCTCACTGAATGGTCAATACGGCTCCATCAAAGAAAACATGCAACGAAAAGCGATTCGCCGAATGGTACGCAACGTGCCTCATACGCTCAAAAAACGCCGTTACAAAAAAGCGTATCAGGAGCTGAATGGCATTTAGCTCTTGAAGTAATTTTCAAAATAATCGTCGGTAAAAATAGGATAGTCTAGTACTTTTCTACAGTTTTCAAAATTCGCTTGCCATTCCTGTAGCTCACCACTCTTCATTGTTTTGGCAATTTCTAATCTGAAGAACGATACATAAATCTCAATAAACTCTCGGTAGCCATGTCGGATATGACCGTAAGGGATATTTTCCAGAATACTTAGGGCCTTGGTAAATTGTTTGTCTGAAATCAGCACTGATACTTGAAATACGCGGTGAATCGACACTTGAGAAAAGTGATACCAAAATTTGATATCGTGAATCAGGTATTGTTTTTGAGCAACAAAAGCAAGCAAATCGGGCTGGCGCAGCACCAAACCCTGAACTGCCGGTTCATAAAGTAATTCTGTGGCATAATTGGGTTCAAAAGCAAGGCGCTCTTGCATTTGCGCTTTGAGTCTATGTTTTGCTTGCTTGGTTTTCGCTTGAAGCATCTTCAAACTAAAAATGCGACCAAACAAAATAGGATGCTGTTCCATAGCCAGCGGTGGTATCGAATGGCTAAGAGCTGCAGGGATTGGCTCTTTCATCAAAATACAGCGCCAAGCTTCCAAGCAAGAAATGAATGTCTGTGTTTCGGCATCTAAATCTGGTACCGTAGCCAAATATGCTATCCACTGACCGTATTTCCCTTGAATGCGGCCATAATCCACAAAAATCTTTAAAATGAGGTCCCTAAAATTGGGGATCAATAAGAGTTGTTGCTCAAGTTCTGGATTGGAGAAATTTCTAAAGTGCAAGCCAATAAGAACGCCAATTTGAGCTACTTCGTCATAAGGTAACTGCGCAAATTGAAAGGCAGGTTCTTGAAAAATAGCACGCAAACCTGCTATATCTTTCCGATGAAGTAATTCGCGTACAACGATGGTAAATGAAATCGTGAAATGGTCATTGCGGCGCTTGCGAAACAATAACATATCAATCAGATGCGCGCTTTCATTCGAAGACAAATTCACATAAAGATTTTCCCAGGTTGGCCAGGTATCGACCTCAGTATAGCGCTGAGAAAAATCATTAAAAGAGCGAAAGCCACAATAAACAGCCAACTGATCGAGCGTACTTAATCGTGGTTTTCTGTATTCGGCTAAACCAAACATACGGCGCAAGGTATTATAAGACAGCACTGCTCCTGTCTTTTCGTAGATATCTTGCACGAGTAACTCACAAGTACCTCTGTCCGTGATTTTGCGATTAAACGTTTTCTCGAGTTCTAATTTCAATTCATCGACCATTTTGTAAATGTACCGGTTGTGTATCAATTTGCAACTAACTAAGCACTACATTTCGAACAAATTTAAAACACTATCAATATGTCAACTATCAGAGTAACAAAAGCGACTACAGTTAAAAGCTTAAAGCGTCAATTCACAGAAGAATTCAACTGCTCATTAGTCGTGTACAGAGGCAATAATACAATTGCAGATGACGCAATCAAAATCCTTGAAATCGCAAAAGCGGATTACGCTGGTGGTGAATTGGAATTGGGCGCACGTTCACGTGTTGGAAATGTAGAAGGTTATTTCAATGAGGCTTTTGGCATCAAAGTCCAAATTAAAAATAGCGATGCGAGTAAATTAGCTGACAACGAAATGACGCTTACTCAAGCTGGAAAAATGTAGATTGCACCTTATCTAAATGTTAAAATAAAAGATATGATATCAGTAAACGGTCAAAAGAAATTAGCTACATTGCAAAGAGAATTCAGTGAAAAGTTTGAATACCTCTTCTTGGCATTTATTGTTACAGAAGACCACCATAAAAAGGTCAATGTAAGATCCTTAGATACCAATGAAAGGATTGCTGACATTCGTGTTAAATTTTCCAACAACGAACTTTCCCTAAATGGGAGAACAATGGTAAAAAACATGGAAAAGAAGTTTTTAGAAGACCTCGGTATTGCTTGTCAGATTGCTGTTCAGAATTACAGTGGCCATAAACTCTATTTTCCTATTGGAGATTTTTTCAACCAACTCAGCCTGACCAAAGCTAATGAATGGGCTCAGACCAACGGATGTACAAAAATCGAAGATGTAAAAGCGTTGTCCGGAAAAACTGTTTTTTAAGCAAACCAGAAAGTACTATCCCTCGCCGTTTTGACCTCACTCACTCACACCATTCAAAAACTTAAGGCGAGCCCTTTGTTTTACTTGTTTTTATCATCTAGAGAGTTGTTTCATACCAACTTTTGGTTGTGGCTGTCAGAGGTCAATAAAAAGCAGGCGATCCAACTCTTTAGTAAAAAAGTGCTCTCAGATGACAAGCGTTTTATCAGAGAGCACAATCAAAAATTTGGAGAGCACAAAGCAAAGATTGATCTCTACATCGAAGGGGCTGTAGTTGTAGAAAACAAGGTGAAAGATTTTCCAAGTACCGAACAAATGCAAAGAATTAAACAGGCATTTGAAGGCAAAGATGTTGAGTTTGTATTGGCCACACTTTTTTGGTTTGAAGAACTTACCTTTGAAGACTGGAAGATCATGACCTATCTGGAGCTATCGGAAAAAATCAATCCTGAACGCTTTACTCAAGACCCATACCATCTGCACCTCATAAACGATTACAAATCCTTTTTAAAGCATCTTGCAGAACTAGCCGAACAACTACAGATCAAGCCTGCATACAATTTTGCAATTGCATTTGAAACGGAAATTTATCGGCAATTGAACAGCATAAAACTCTGGGAAGGCTACCAAAAAATGAGGGCAAGTCACTTATTGTATCAATACAAAAAACACAATATCCATGGGGTCAAGACAGGATACAGCGTCAACAACCAAAAAGCCACAATAGATTTTGTAGTACAGTTAACAGAAGGCTATAACGTAGGTATTCAGATTGAAAATGACCAGTACCGCAAATTCATTTCCGGAAAAAATGCAGCTGGTTTTGCTTCGGCATTAATTCAAAATGATGTATTTCTCAACAAACATTTTCAAGGACGAGGTAAAAAACCCTTTTTGAATTATGGCGAGCATTTTAAATACCAATATGAAGTGCTTGAAAGCGCTTTAACCTTCGACGAATTATTTGCTTGCGTCAATAAGGATATTGCCGATATTTTGAAGAACAAGGAAGCCTTAAAAAGTTTGATATCTAACCCTGTTTGATACGGATAATATCCTCCTTCAAATCTAGAATACTTTCCTTAATCTGCTCAATTTGTTTTTTGGTGTATTCGCCAGAATCCGCTAATCTTCTTCTATAGCTCTCCTTTGCAGATTTATCTTTTGTAGACTTGATTAAACCTCTGAGGTTTTCCTTGTTGTTTTTTACCGTATTTTTAAGACTTTCAATTTGTCTTTTTTTGGATTCAATTTGATCTTTCTTAGACTCAATTTGACTTTTTTGTGAAGGTGTTAGTGCCATTTTTCTTGATTTTATTTCAGAAAGTTAGCAAAGCAAATAATATTTTTTGATACATATTTGATACATTAACAAAGATAAGTCGCGTAAACCGAAACTACCCAACCAACGCCCGCTCAAATACCTCCACTTCTCTTGCGCCGTGGACGGCAACCTTTCGATCAAAGATGAAATACGGTACGCCGCGCAGGCCAAGCTCTTGGGCTTCTTGCAAATCTTGGGTAAAGGCGCGGCTATGCTTGCCTCCTAAGATAGCGAGGTCGAGGTGGTCGGTTTTCAGACCCGCTTCTTGAGCTAAGGCTTGCAAAACCTGGATATCATCGATATTCTTCCCTTCCGTGAAATAAGCCTTTAATAAACGCATTTTACAAGCCCACTGCAAACCCTGTTGGTGGGCTTCGTGCAATAACAAATGTGCTTTGATCGTGTTGGCTACTTTGATTTGGTCCATTCGAAAATCGAGTCCAAAATCCTGACCTTGTTGTACTATTCTTTGGTTCATGGCTTCAATTTGATCCATAGGAATTTGCTTGTGTTCGTGCAAATACTGCATAATGGACTTAGAAAGATCTGTCTGAAGACCTGGGTTCAATAAAAACGTGCGCAACTCAATTTGGACCTCATCTTGTAAGTTCAAATTTTCTATGGCTTTATTCAGTTTAGCGAGTCCGAGATAACAAAAAGGGCAAGCGATATCAGACCAAATTTCAATTAACATGTTGTCTTTTTTTTAACGAACCTCTACACCGTAGTCTCTGAAACGCGACAGCAACATGGAAAGTTCATAAGTGCGGTAAATATAAAGCTCCACAACGATATAATTGGGGTTATCAACTACAATGCGCTGTGAGGCATGCAAGCGGCGTGCCTTGACATAAGAGATAGCCCAATCGGTGAATTTCAGTCGGATCACTTCGGGAATGCTTTCTTTGAAACGCGCTACACCCAAACAATGTTTGAAATACGACTTGAGTTCAACTTCCAACGACAAGCGCGCCCAAGAGAAATGTTGCAATTCGCCCTCTGCCCCATCTTCGCGTTCGGCAAGCGCAGGTACCACTACAAAATTCTCGATCAAATCAAAAGCAAAAACTTTAATTTGCTGCTTAGGTGCTTTGTTGCGTTCAGACCACTCGCAGGCAATGAGATAGAAGCGTCCTTCGTAAAACCGCACTTGCAAAGGTGCTACCACCTGAAGTCTTGATTTATATGTTCCAAATGCAGATTGATACAAGAATTGTATCAAGTACTGTTGCTCTATAGCTTGCAGACAGGTGGCTGCAATTTGTAAAGATTGGCCGTCGTCATTGAGTGCAGAAAAACTAAAAACGAGTTTATCTTGCAACTGATGCTGATTATCTTGGCTTTTAGCTCCGAGCTGTTGGGCAAATTGCTGCAGCATACTGGCTTGCAGCGACTCCGAAACCGCAGCCTGAGGTGCTGTTAGGAGTTGATAATAATGCTTTTTAGAAACCCGAACATGCATTAACTTTTCCGTGGATTGTTCTCTCAGTACTTGGAGGTCAGCCTCAAGAGAGCGTCTAGAAATTGTCTTGAGCCCAACGGTAGGTAAGAGCAAATTCAAATGCTCCTGAATTTGCGTAAATGAAGCCCGCATGAAAGCTTGCTCCTTCAAAAAATCGAGGATAAGTTGCAGGCGTTGGCTTTGGGCTTTGAGCTGTAGCATGCTCAAAAGTAATTATTCCGCAGAAATATTGCGTAGTTAATCTTTGATTCTTGAAAAACGCAGCAATTGAATGAGCCATTTTGGCAAATGGCGACCTACTCGCTTGCCATGCACATTGAGAAAGAGACCCCATTTCTCGATTAACGGTATTTTATACACTTCGATGAGTTCAATTAGTACGCCATCTGGATCGCAGATATATGCGCAGTGCACGCTTGTTTTACCCATAGACAGCGCTTCATTGCTGTCGCAATGCACTTCAATAGCATTGGCCTTCAATTCACTTTGCAAACCAGTCATATTAAAAACATCGAGTCCTAAATGAACAAAACCGGTATCGCCCCAGATTCGTCCTCTAAAAATTTTCTGCGCATTTCGATGAGGCGCAGCGATGAGTTCTATTTTTGAAAAACCAATTACAGCTCCAAAAGGACCCGTAGCCATTTCCTTAGTACCTAAAATCAGGCGTTCGACAAATTGGTCGCCACCGGGAAATCCATGAAGATCTTCATAAGTGCCGCTCCCTTCGTATAGTACTTGATCAAAACCTAAGTTCGCGTAAAATGCTTTAGATGCGGCTATATTGCTCACTCCAATACTCAGGCCTCCAATGCCACCTATGCATGCAGCTGTCTTCGTGAAAGTTTGAGGGTCTTCGACACCAAAAAAGAACAAACCGTCTGGATCTTGGATTAAAAAACGAGCAGCGCCTAATGGGTCTGGCTTGAGCGCAGTACAAGCTGTATGGGAATGCATTTGTTGCCGGGCTTTCATTGACTCAGACATTCTCATGTGTACTGCAAAAATGCCGATGTCACCTAAAATGAAATCTGTCGGGAGTGGCGCTGGCTGGAATGAAGTAGGCTCGATGACTTCCATGGCAGAACCGCCCCTTAAATTCATGACCATACTAGCCCTTTTTGTAATGACTTCGTTGCGTGTAAATACGGTCATCAATGGCGCTGATTGTACGCTATCAAAAAAAGGGATGTCCATACCGAACCATTGGCGATAAAGTGGCAAGGTGCGTTCCATATCTGAAACAGCTACTCCTATGTGCTGGATTCCGTGTATATATGACATAGGGCGAAATTAATTTTTTACCACAAAAAAGAATTAATTTTAACAAAAAATAATAGCCCAAATGAAAACTACCCTACTTTCCCTTAGCCTTCTTGCATTAGTGGGCTCATGCTCTAAATGGCAAAGCAATCAAAAGCAAATCAATAATATTACTACAGATGGCACCTGGATAATAAGTAGTTATATAGACGACGGCGACGACGAAACAGCAGATTTCGCCACCTTTCGACTGAGCTTTTTAGAAAGTGGTGTTTTGAATGCAACAGACTTACTGAGTAGCAATTCTAACCCTTATGCCGGTAGTTGGTCTGTTACAGACGCCAATAGCAACGATGATGACAACCTAGCCGACCTCGATTTCAATATCAACTTTAGTGTGAGTAACAAACTTGATGATCTATCTGATGACTGGGATATCATTTCTTATACCGAAACTGAAATCAAACTCATCGATGTGTCTGGTGGAAGCGGTGGTACCGATTACCTAACGCTTACCAAACAATAATACACTAACAAAATTCGTGTGTAGCCCTGAGGAAACTCAGGGTTTTTTGTTCTTGAGAATTTTCAGCTGGCTCGTGGTTGTAAACCCAATTGGCAATTGGCGGCAGACTCATGAGAATCGATTCGGTTCTGCCACCCGAATAAATACCGAATTTAGTGCCGCGGTCGTGGAGCAAGTTGAATTCTACATAACGACCTCTTCTGAGTGCCTGCCAAGAAAGCTCCGCTGCCGTGGGCTCTTTTAAGTCCGCGCCCTGGACTTGTTGGGCATAGACAACAGGAAACAAACGACCTAAATCTTGGCAATAGGCAAAAAGTTGGTCTTTGGTGAGGCCACAACTTTCGTCGAGTTGATCAAAAAAGATGCCTCCTACCCCTCTTGATTCACCTCTATGGGGCAAAAAGAAGTAGCGGTCTGCCCATTCTTTGAATTTGGGATAAAAACTGGCGTCGTAGCGATCAGAAACTTCTTTTAAGGAGGTATGAAAGACGGTTGCTTTTTCTATATCTACATAATGGGGAGTGAGGTCGATGCCGCCGCCAAACCAATAGTTGCTATCCTCCAATTCGAAATAACGCACGTTCATGTGCAT
>JBIIZI010000103.1:0-7629 GCA_044346375.1 Crocinitomicaceae bacterium
CTCCATCGGTGTCTGGGCAACCTTTAAATTCTTTTAGGCCGGCTATAGTTGGGCAGGCGTCTTCGCTGTCGATGATTTTATCGCCGTCGGTGTCTGGGCAACCTCTGAATTCTTTAAGGCCAGGTAAGGCAACACATACATCATCTGAATCGGGAATGCCATCGCCGTCGGTGTCTGGACAACCCAAGAAAGCCCATACTCCTGGTGCATTTTTGCATTCATCCATTTTATCGGATACTTTATCTTTATCCTTGTCTTTCACACGGTGATAGAGGATCGGTAAGCGTGTGCCAACATAGAAGTCTACACCACTAATTTGATTTTGGGCACGGATCAGGTTGAGGTCATTAAGGCCGAGGATTACTGGGCCAATGCGCGTCGCTAAGCCGCCGCGAAGGCCGCTGTATTTGTTGTATGCAATAGGAAAGTAAAGTCCAAAATAAGGACTATCGAAACTCGGTGTAAATGAAAGTTGTGTGGCCACATTTACTTTGGTATCCTTCTTTTTAGGGATCATGTTCAACATTGCGGTGGCGTTCACATAAAAATAACTCCAAATGTGGTAGTCGAGTTGTGCGCTGAGTGCTGTTGGGGTGCGCATACGGTAAGTTTGCGATGGGTCTTGCAGCGCAACCCATTCGTTGTTATTTGCTGCTGTTGATTCATTGATGAGTGAATCAATGACCATGTCAAATGTTTCAAGATCGGTAGCAGATTCAAAGCGGTGGAGGTCAAATAAAGTACTCGAATTGACCACAAAATTTCGGCTTAAACCTCCCTTTGTAAATTTGAGGCCACCCATATCGAGAATGGAAACACCCACGCGCGCTTTGTATTTATTTTCATTGTGCATCCAGAGGTCGGTTTTGCCGTCCATATCGTATTTGTATTTCGCATAGTTCGGACGCCATTCGTAAACTGCGCCTAGATCCAGACCTAAGCCAAAAGCACCCGGTTTGAGGTAGTTTGTGATATTGTTGTTATCGATTTGGCCATTGACGCCTGCGGTAATAAAATCACCTACTTCTTTGGAGTATCCGTAGTCAAAAGTACCGGCTAAATATTGGGAGGTGTCTTCGTTGATGAGGTTATAGCTAAAGTCTTGGGTATGGACATAAGCACTGGCAAAGCCCAATAATAATTTAGGACTGACACCGATTTTTAAAAAGTGCTCCTTGTTGTCGATGAGTACTTGGCTGTAATTGAAGCCGATTTCGCTCCAGGTAAGGTGGTTCACGTTGACGAGTTCCTCATTGAGTTGCACGTTCCAAAGTGCTGGATATTCAAGGCCTTCCTCTGACAAAACAGCCAATTTTGGATCCATGTTGTCCACATTGGTAATTGAACGCAGATTGGCATATAATCCAAGTGAACGCTTTTCACCAATATGGAAGGCCAAATTGAAGAGGTCGAGTCTGAAATTGATGTTGGCGCCAAGAACGCCAGGGCTGGCTTCGTTGTAGTTGTGTACAATCAAGCGGTCGATAAATGTGGAGGAAGGATAAGCCCAAGAGTCAAGTATTGCGGTATCTGTTAAAGATTTATACCACCAGTTTCCTTCGCCTCCTTGTGCAGCGCGCATGGCGTCGGCATTGAATGAACCAAAGTTTTGATAGGTAAATAAGTTGAGCGCAGGGAGTGCAAGGTCCATTTTGTAACGACCATCGACAAATGATGCAGGGTTGACTAAATTGCCTAATGCACCGGCGTAATTGCCAGAACTCACGCCTAAGTACGCTTGCGCATTTACTTGCAATGAGCTAATTATCAATAGGATAGTCCAGGTTAGTTTTTTCATTGTTTGGTGTATTGAATGATGTAGGTTCCTAAAAATGTAGTAATTGAATACGCGTTGTTGCCAAATGCACTTAGTTGAACTTCTTGTTCACCATGGCGCTTGTCAGCATCTAAGTTACGTCCTAAGTCGTCGAGTAAGTAGATTTGGTTGCCTACGGCGTCGATAATTCCCAAAACTGCTTGTTTGTTGGGGCCATAAAAACTTGTGAATTGGGTCAGTTCAATTGCATCAAGTGATTTTTCCCAAACCCGCTTGCCTTTTGTATCCAATGCATAAAGCGCTTTATTGCGTTTGAAAACAAGTATTTGGTTTGAAGCTTGCAAATAAGAGCCGACACATTCAACGTTAGCAGGTACTGCAAATTGTTTTTGCCCATCTAAAGAAAGCACAGTGGCGCTTGCTTTGAGGACTTGAACAGCAAATGCAGACGTGGAGTTTCCGACCAAAACGTAGGTGGAGTCTGCATTTTGTTTGATAGCTACCTTTCGTTTTGTTAAATCGAGGATATTGTGTTGTTTGTCCGTTAAAATACTGACGTACGCTTTGCCATTTTGTTTGAAGCCATGCAGCGCGCGCACTTTCCCTGCCACGCCAAATTGCTTGATAACGCCACCGCTTTCATTGACTAACTGCACAGAGGATCCGCCATTGGAACAGATGAATTCTTTTTTACCCTTGTTTTCGAGCACTTGAATGCGTGAGCCCGCTTCATGTGTGAGGCGATAGACGAGTTTGCCCGTTTTGTCGTAAAGTTGTGCTTCGTGTTCAAATTGTACGCATACAAATTGAGCAAATGCCGCAATTTGGTAGAGGTCTACGACTTCTTGTGTAAGCGCTTTTTCCCATTTGCGTAACCCATTGATATATCCTACGAGTTGGTGGTTTTCATTATAAGTAATGATATTCCCTCGTTCGGCAAAAGCGGCAAAGCGCAAGACCCTAAAACCTGGATTCATGACAAAGTAGTCGCGGATTTCTTCTTGATTTTGTTGCGTTTGAGCGGCCAATTTTTGGTAACTCGTCTCTACGATTTGCTTGCCAAGTAGGGTAACAGTTTTCTTTTGGTTTTGGTCAACCCAACGCGCGCTCACCTTACGCGGCATATTGGCGAAAAAGCGTTCGGCTTTGTTTTCGTTTTGCGCAAGGGTTTGCCCTAGGCTCGCCGCAGCAAGTGCTTGGTCTAGCAACGCTTTATCTGGGCTTGCAAATCCAAATTGACCAAAAACCCCTACATGCCAAGTTTGTTGATTTGCGCCTACAATTGTCGAAAAACGCAGCTTTTCAAATGCGGCACTTTCGGTATTGAGTTCCTCTTTTCTGAAAAATTCATTGAGGGTTTGGATGGGGTGGGCGTTGTCTTCAAAGTCAAAAATGATCAGGCTTGAGCTGTCTTTTTTCAGATGGACAAACCCATGCTGAATACACTTGAACCATGGGGAATGCTTAAAACTGGGATCGAGTTGCAGCGCATAACTTTTCTCGTAAAAGTAATATTGTCTAAAAAAATCAGGCGTCACTGCCGAAAACAAAGCTTGATCGTCTACTTTGCGCAACGACAAATTGGGATTTTTATACTTGATATAGCGGTAAAGGCCTTCTTTTTTGAGGTAGGTTTCTGTCAGGCGTATTTGTTTGTCTTTTGTCCATTTAATCCAAGCATAGCTCGCCTTGCTACTCATATGAACTTTTATTGGGGTAGGTGCTGGCAAGTCTTTTTCATAGATAAGCAACTGGTTGCGGTTGTACTGCCCGTGTAATTTGCCGAATTCAAATGTTTTCAACTTGCCCATTTTCAAGGGAAACAGACCATTTTTAAAGAGTTGCGTCACTTCATTTTGAGTCCAATTTCCTTTTTTCTCCAGAAGTATTTTAGTTGTTTTGGCACTAAAAAAGAAGGTGATTGGTTCTTGGCTGCGTTTCAGAATAGAGAAATAAAGACTTTGGTTGAGCTCTGTGGTAACCATGCGCTCGTTCTCCCAATCTAGTGCTTGCGGATCTTGAATGACATACACAACTTGGTCTTTTTGATTGAAGTAGTTCCTGAAATCAACAAGATTTTCATTGGAAAGTAAATCATAAGAACTGAAAACAACCCAGCTAAAAGCTAATAGGCCGATTACAAATAAGACAAGACGTTGACGCATTTCTTTTTTTTCAAAGTTAAGACTTGTCTCTGCTCTTCAAGACCTTCGTTTTGAATCTAATCAACAGGTTGTTGTGTACACAAACATGATTAAATTATGGTTCGAAGAGGTCGAGTTGATTTTCTTTAGGCAATAATTGGAAGGTCATGCGATGGTAGGGGCTAGGTCCGAAGGCAGCAATTGCCTTGCGGTGGGCTTGTGTAGGGTAGCCCTGATTGCGCTCCCACGCATATACTGGATATTGAAGATGCAATGCTGACATCAGTTGGTCTCTTTCTGTTTTGGCTAAAATACTCGCTGCGGCAATACTTGAAAAGCGGGCATCTCCTTTGATCATGCAGGCGTATGGAATGGCGTTATACGGTTTGAATCGGTTGCCATCTACCAAAATAAATTGAGGTTGAATGTGCATTTGCGCCAACGCTCGATGCATGGCCAAAATACTTGCATTCAGAATATTGATCTGATCAATTTCTTTGTGGTCTACTATGCCAATTCCATAACACAGCGCTTTTTCCATGATTTCTTGTCTTAATTGATTTCTTTTTTTCAAGCTCAATTGCTTTGAATCATTGAGTGCAGCGATCGGATTTTTTGGATCGAGTATAACCGCAGCCGCTACAACAGGGCCTGCAAGACAGCCTCGACCTGCTTCATCGCAGCCTGCTTCAGGATGCAATTGCTGATGTTGTAAGATTAAAGGTACCACAGTACCAAATTATTGAAATATTTTGTAGTTTTATGCTAACTAAATTTGTAACTATGAAAAAGGTGACTCTTCTTGTTTTAGCGCTAGGTCTTAACCTGCTTGTTTTTGGACAAAAAACCCTCAGTGCAAGCGCCGTTAATAAAGCTGAACTTCAAGGCGGTATCGCAACAGGCCATATCGCACTTACGCTTCCTGTAGAAGTAACAGAAGAAAATGTTGTGATGTATGCCAAATACTACACCAATATGTTCACAGTAGCATTTGACGCAAAGTCTCATGTTGCTACTTTTCATATGGTTTCAAACGACGCAAATTCACGACGTGTCATTTTGCGTTTTTTAGGCGCCAATCAAATTGCCAATGTACAAGTAGACAACCGTACTTACGACCTCGGCACTTTCTTTGACACCTTTTTACAATAATATCCAGCTCAGTTTTTACTGATTTCTAACATGAAAAAAATACTATTTCCGCTATCCTTAGCTGCGTTGCTTTTGACGAGCTGCAACTCTTCTAAAATTGCCTACAAACATTACGGCCCAGTAGATGTGGATAGCACCCAAGCTGTTTCTCTCGACCAAATGTTGCTCACTTTTAAAGCGCAACCACAAAACGATATCTTTACTTTTTCAGCTCCACTCATCGGAGTTTGTCAAAGTGCAGGTTGTTGGGTTAAGGTTCAGCCAAGCAACGGTGACATGATCCGCGTGCGTTTCAAAGATCACTTCCTGATTCCACCAGTTACTGAAATCAATTCTGTTGCGTATTTTCATGGCAGAGCTTATTTTGATACCATTTCAGTTGAGCTTCAAAAACATTTCTTAGAAGACGCTAAAGCGCCTCAGGCCGATATCGATCGGATAACAGCACCAAAAATAGAATTGAATTTTGAAGCTGATGGCGTTTGGGTCAAGAAGTCTTCTTCAAAACCAAAAAAGTAAGCACCCCAGAAGCTATCAAAATAGCAATGCTGAGCCACCAATAATCATGGGGCATCAGGAATAAAGCAAGCATATTTACCGGAATCAGGAGAATAGCCAAGAGGTGAAACTTGCCTTGATTGCTATTTTCTGAAATCATAAACGCCTGCTGGTGTAAAACAAAGGTGTAGTGGCATGTCTGCCTCATGGAGGTCAGTGATGGACACAAACTCATCGAAAAGATGCAACCCAATAAATAGACATTCTGGCCTACATTGCTTGAGTAGGCGGTCATAAAAGCCTTTTCCGTAGCCAACGCGCTGTCCGGCTGAGTTGACGGCGAGTAGGGGCACAAAAACGTAATCTAATTTGTTGGCTTGGATAGTGCGGCCGTGTTTAGGTTCTGGTATGCCAAATGAACTTATTTCCAGTTGACTCGGATGCTCGTAGTGAAAGAGTGTGAGGCTGTGGTCCACGAAATTGGCTTTAGATAAAATGGGATGCCCCCCTTTCAGTAGGATATCTTCTAATATGCCGTAAGTGGAAATTTCTTTCTGTTGCTCGATGGGTAAAAAGATGCTCACGTATTTAGAAGAGAAGCTAAAATAATCCAGCACAAACCCTTGGATTTGTGCTGAGATTTTTGTGAGATCGTAAGGGCTTAGCTGAGCTCGCTTGGCTTTGTAAAGCTGGCGAATTTCGGCTTTTGTCATTTTATAGTCGAACGCCGAGTTGAGAAAGCATGCGGTTGTCTACAACAGCTGCTTTTTTGCGTAAACCACCCATTGCTTGACCTTCAACTTGACCAGCCAAACTTTGGGCTAATTGGTCTTTTTCTGCTTTGAAGTTTGTAGTTGCTGGCGCTTTGGTGCTCGATTTGATTTGAATTACGTAAACGCCGGTTTCACCTTTCAATGGAAGTGTGCGTTCTCCTTTTTTGAGCGCACCAGAGAAGAGATTACCGATGATGGTAGGCTCGTAACCTGCGTTTGAGATTTGTGGGTTACCAAAAGTAACTTCTGCGTCGATTACAGGTGTATTGAAGCGTTTTGATGCAGCTTGTAAAGATTTACCAGCCATTTGATTCATGAAGCGTTTTGCTTTTTTCTCTTGAATGATTTCTCTTTCCATTTGTGCACGAACGTTTTCAAAGAGCGGTTCGCCTTCCGGACGAATTGCGCTAATCATAGCGATTACGTATTTTTCTTTATCGCGAATTGGCGACATGGTCATGGTGCCGACGGTTGCGTCTTCAGCATAGGCCATTTCAAGTACGCGGTCGCGGGCCATTGTGGTGACGAAACCAAATACTTTTGGTGCTTTGTCTTCAATTTGAATGACGCGTGGAGCGTAGTTGGCACGTGTTACAATGGTATCAAATAGGGTTGCCTTTTTGAAAGGATCTTCTTCTTTAGAAATTTTGCGATCGAGTTTCAATAGGATACCATTTACTTCGCTTTCCATGTTGGCAACGGTTTCATCAGATGGTTTGAAGGTAACAGTTACAGATGCAAGAAGCGGGAATTTACTTGCAGAGCGCTCGAGTACTTCGATGATGTGAAAACCGAAATCTGTTTTAACAACGCCAACTTTTCCGATAGGCGCCGTAGCACAATAGCCTCCAAATTCTTTCACCATGTCGCCCTCTAGGAAGTCTTCGTATACACCACCTTTGTCTTTGGATCCTGGATCTTCTGAATATTTTTTAGCCATGGCATCCCAGTTTGTTTTGTTCAAAACTTTAGCGATGCTATCTGCTGTTTTCTTTTTGGCTGCAATGATTTTTTCGTCTTTTGAGCTATTGGTAGAAATGAGGATGTGACGTGCCTTGAGACTTGCAGGTGTAAAACCAATGACTTTAGACAAGACCATTTTCTCTTTAGATACATATGGCCCAACTAATTGACCCAATGCAGCTGTTTTAAAGATCGTGTCGAGGCTCATTGGGAAAGTTTGGTAGCGGTCTGCTTTTGGATGACCTTCTGGAACGGAAGTAGCGCGTTTGTCGCTAAAGTAGACAGGAGTTTCACTGTTTTTGGCAACAAACATGGAGTCGTT
>JBIIZI010000104.1:0-7568 GCA_044346375.1 Crocinitomicaceae bacterium
GTGGTCATTCTGAGCCAAGCCTCTTTGATCACATTTGTGCATTTAGAGAGCGGTTTATTCCATATTTAGAACCGAGAACGTTGAAGCATATAGCCGACCCTGCCCATGGTTCTGCAGCCAAACGTTTGGTCATGTTTTTAAGATGGATGGTGCGTTCAAACGCGAACGGCGTTGATTTCGGACTCTGGAGTAGTATATCTCCCTCGCAATTAATGATTCCACTAGATGTCCATACCGGTAATATCGCTCGCAAGTTAGGCCTCCTCAAGAGAAGCCAAAACGATTGGAAAACCAACGAAGAACTCATCGGAATTTTAAGAACCTTTGATCCTGGTGACCCTGCAAAGTACGACTTTGCACTATTCGGACTCGGTGCTTTTGAAAAATTCTAGTTGGGAATTGGCAGCGGAACCAACTGCATATAGGGCGCCAAATAAGAACCTCTGAGCGTTTGCAACGCGAGCTCGTCTTCACTCACAACACGCAATTTAAATTTCCATTTTTCAGCGTTTATTCGAATTGTAAGTTCCTCTTTATCTTCTTGATAGCTAAAGTGCCCTTTGTCAAAATTCCCTTTTGCTAAATCGCCAAAGGAACCCACCAAAACCTCGCCGGTTAAATAAAAGACAAACAAAACTTCACCCCAAGAATTGCGCTGCAGCTTTGCCTCGGCATTTTGTTGAGTGCCTTTGAGCATCCAAACCTTACTGTTACCACCACTTAGTAAAAAAGTGTGGTCGGCACGGTAGGTTTGTTCGCCATTGATACAAGCGCTCAGCAAGAGCAGCAATGCTAATTTAAAAAACCAACTGCTTTTCATTGAGGATTTGTAAGATTTCAGCAGAAACTTGCTTTTGCTTTTCGGGTTTGATATTCGCATCGTTGATTTGTTCACAACACACATATTGGTAACGATTTTGCTTCCAGGTGAACAAGCAATTATAGAAATATTTTTGCCCCTCAAAACGTTCAAAAAAGCGAATCACGACGTCGTCATAAGTTTTGGCTTGCGGCCTGAATTCAATCGGATAACCGATAAACCCATTGGCTTGCACCATTTGTGCCCCTTCTCTTTCATAAACGACAAAACGACGCACCGGAAAATGATTGACCCCCGCTTTCATGAGCACCATGCAACCTTGCGATAAATCCAAGCCTTTTTTCAATGGAAATACACGAAAGAAATTAGGTGTACAAGATGGTCTGTTGAGGTCTTCGCTCCATTGGACGGTACTGTCACAAAATCTCAAATCCTTGAGCGTTTTGGCATCTTCTTTACTTGAAAATGTATTGGTATTGAAGTCCGTACTGATCTGAACACCCTCTACTTTTTCTACTTTCGTCTTTTTCTTTGGATTGTAAATCTCAAAACGGGAGTCATTGATAAAATAAAGGACTACCAATAGCGCAAAAAGAATCCCGATTACCCAAAGTAGTTTTTTGTTTCTCATTTGTTAAAAATTGATGTTGAAATTTGCCGAGCAGCCTCAAAAGAATTACTGTTGATGGCATGATTTAGATTTGCTTGGTTCGCATAGTTGAGTAATGCTTCAGTAGCAAGATTACCAGTGAGTTCATCTTTGGCCATGGGGCAACCGCCAAAACCGCCAATTGCGGTATCAAAATGTTGGCATCCTCCCGCAATACAGGCCTTGATTAGCGCCGCTTCACGCCCCTGAACAACATGTAGATGAGCGGCAAAACGAAGCGTTGGAAATTGTTGGTTTAATGTTTCAAATAAGTCTTGTGCACTTGCTGCTGTGGCACAACCAATGGTGTCTGAAAGTGCAAATTCTGCAATTTCAAATTGACGCTGTAAATTTTCTACCCATTGCGCTACAAGTGCTCCAGACCAGGCGTCTCCGTAAGGATTACCGAAACCCATAGAAAGGTAAACACGCAATTTTTTACCATGTTCAGCACAGATGTCTGAAATTTGTTGCAAACCTTCTAAAGCTTGCTCAGTTGTTGAATTTGTATTTCTCACCTGGAAGGTCTCGGAAATAGAAAAGGGGTAGCCAATGATAGAAATGCGCTCATGTGCACAAGCTTCCGCAGCGCCACGTGCATTGGCAACAATGGCGAGTAAGGCTGTTGGTGAAGGGTCGAGTTGTGCAAGAACGGCTGCGGTATCTTGCATTTGCGGAATGGCTTTTGGAGATACAAAACTACCGAAATCGAGGACGTCAAAACCACATTTCAAAAGCGCATTTAGGTACGTTACCTTTTGTTCGGTGGCAATCAAGTCTTTGATGCCTTGCATGGCATCGCGCGGACATTCGGTGATTTGTATTGTTGCGTTGGGCATGCTCATTATACTGCTCTTTTCAATAAGGCGCTGTTGATGGATTTAACAAGTGCTGGGCCTTCATAAATAAAACCTGTGTACAATTGAACCAAAGAAGCACCAGCATCTAGTTTATCTAATGCATCTTGGGCGGAGTGGATACCTCCCACAGCAATCATTGGAATAGCTCCTTTAGATTTGTTGTGTATGTATTTGATCATGGCTGTTGCGCGCGCCGTAACAGGCTTACCTGAGATACCTCCAGCGCCCATTTTTTGAACTTCTGCAGCTGGGGTCAAGAGTTCCTCTCTAGAAACGGTAGTGTTCGCAACAATGAGACCAGCAATTTTGGTAAAGGAGACGATTTCTATGATTTCATCTAGCTGAGTGTCGGTAAGGTCAGGTGCGATTTTTAAAAGGATTGGTTTGGGAGCAGCTTGGGCAGTATTCTTTTGTTGAAGCTGAATGAGGAGGTCTTGTAAGGGCTCTTTTTCTTGTAGAGCACGCAAATTGGGAGTGTTCGGCGAGGAAACATTGACAACGAAGTAATCTACAAATGGGAAAAGCGCCTCAAAACAAAGAAGATAATCTGAAACGGCTTCTTCGTTAGGGGTCCATTTGTTTTTACCGATGTTGCCGCCGATAATGAGTTGTTTATTTTGGCGTTTTTTGAGTTGGGTAATGGCAGCTTCAACGCCTTCGTTATTGAAACCCATGCGGTTCAGGATGGCCTGATCGGCTTTGAGCCTAAAGAGACGCGGTTTGTCATTGCCAGGCTGGGCTTTTGGAGTAACGGTGCCAATTTCAATAAAACCAAAACCGCAATCGGAAAGCGCGTCTATATTTTGGGCATTTTTATCAAAACCAGCTGCCAAACCTACCGGATTGGGAAATTTCAAACCTAAAAAATTGGTTTCAAGCTTAGGGTCCTCCAGGACATACGTAGATCGAAATAAATAGCGTGTGAGCGCAAAACCATGAATTTTATTCAATAGGTTCATCACAAAATAGTGCACTTTCTCTGCATCAAACTGGAAGAGAACAAAACGAAATAATTTGTACATATACAAATGTACAAACTATTTCATGGATGCGCACTTAAGCCAAAAGCAGCAAACAAAGGGTAAGTACTGGATAATACCAGTAGCGCCAGGGGTTGTTTACTTTTTGTTGGTAGTTGTAGGCCGCTAAAATTTCTTGGAAATTTTGGTGCTTGAGAACAGCTTCCACACTGGGCTCTTTTCGATCTAGTAAAATTTTGAACATAATTATTCTTTTTGATGGAAAAATTCTTTGAGTTTAAGAACCGCACGAAAAGTTTTCACTTTCGCGTTGTTTTCTGACAAACCGCAGATATCTCCAATTTCTTTGAAAGAACGTTTTTCAAAAAAACGCATTTCAATCAATTGAAGTTGCTGCTCTTTGAGGTCTTGGAGGGCAACTAAAAGACGTGCTTTGTCTTCTTCTGTGTAATCTTCAGTCCATTCGTCGATGACTTGTTTGAGCACGACCTTATCGATACTTACCGTTCTTTGCGCTTTTTGATCGCGGAAAGATTGATAAAGCTCGCTTTTTGCAATGCGAAACAACCATGCGCCAAATGGCAAGCCGCGGTACTCATATTTGTGCAAAGACTGTAGGGCCTTTACAAAAACACTTGAGGTGATATCGTAAGCTTGTTCTTCTTCATCTACGCGACGATAAACATAGCGAAAGATGGCATCGTGGTAGCGCTCATAAAGAGGAGCAAAATAACGCGGATCTTGTTGAGCGCGCTCGATCTGAGTTCTTTCTTCAGATGGAAGAAAAGACTGCTGCTGAAGGGAGAATTGGAGAGGCATAGTCTTTGGTTTTAAGGAGTTTAGCATTCGAGGCTTGCAGACCTCTTATCGGGATAACGCAACAATTTTTGATTTGGTACATTTTTTTTGAAAAAAAAATCAAACTTTTTTTTGAAGCACTACTGAAAAATGCAATTTTCTTAAATAAAATGCTGAATATGAGTTGTTTACATTTGTTGCCAAAACCAACTTCCACTTGTTTTGAAATGTGTATTTCAGTGCAGAAATGGCGTAGGTTCCTGAACCATTGAGCTGCAGAGTTTGGTTACCTATGCCTAATAAGGATGTATTTGTAAAAAGCGTTGCTGTACCAAGCGGAATCTGAAAGTAGCCGTAGATGACTTCAAACTGCAATTTTGAACTGAGCGGTGCGTGGGTCCAGGAAAGCGCTAAGTGCTTACTTGTATGTTGTGTTGTGGAAACCATTGCCCATTGAGTAGTCACTTTTAGCGCCTCACCTTTATGGAGTTGAAGTTCTAAATTAGCTGTGAACCTGCATTGCAATACTTCACTGGATATTGGCCGAATTCCAAATTGGCAATTGAAAAGCTGCTGCCTAGATGCTTGATACAAAATGAAAATGCGCGTTTCTGAGCTCGTCATTGGGTAAGTAGTTGAATTTGTTATGAATGGGATTTGCAAGCGTTCAGCAGAGAGTTTGAGCTGTAGTTTTTTAAATACTTGCCATTTCAACTGAAAAATCAAACCGCGCTCATTTGTTCCTAACGTAGAATTCCCGATTGGATTGGTATAAAAAGCACGGTAATACGGCCCATAACTACGCAAGTGCATGCCTATTTCCAAATTTTGGTCTAGGTAATAGATCAAAGCAAGATTCAAAGCTTGACAAGATTTTACAGTTACCCCCTGACGAAAGGCAAGAACCGATTCGCCATAAAAATAAAACTGACGCCAAGTACCTTGTGCATAGCCACCTAAGCTCCATAACGATTCTGCTTTGAGTGCAATTAAAGAAAATAAGGAGTCAGAATGGCTATTTAGAAGTTGTACATTTTGATAAAGAATGAGTGCCCCATATTGCCAAAGTGCTGAGCGCCGGGTATAACCCAAACCGTATATTTGTTCAAGACCTTGCTTTCTTTTTGCGATTTCTGATACGCTACGATGCAAACCATTGGTATAGTTCAGATTGAATTCTTGTTGAAGGGTGTCTGTAGGTGGTTTAGCATCAATTCTTTTGAGCGAAGCGACTAACGTAAATTGATGACTACCTAGCCGGACACTTCCAGAAAAGCCTTGCAAAAAGCGTTGTTCGTCTCTTCCTTGATATGGTTTAATGCCCATCGGATTTCTCGCAAGTTGCAGCAAGTCTATGCTTTTGCCCATTCCTCTAGACGACCACAATTGCAAACCTTGCCCCCACTGCATTTGATAAGCACCCAGCACCAACTTTTGCAAAACATGTGTTTGAGCTGGAGCGCTCCAGGCTAAATATCCGGTGGTAAAATCTAAGCCCATTGGAGCGGTTTTGTGCCAAACGGGTTCTCCAACATCTTTGGCGACTTGTAGACCTGCGCGCCAATTTTGCCAAGAAAGTGTGAAGCGCTGTTGCGTTGCAAAACAAGGTCCTAAAAAGCTAGTGTCTTTTGGAAAAGTGAGGCTATCTGCGGTGGACAAAAGTTGTGGTGAATGAAAGAACATGTCGTAGCGCAGCAGTACATCGGTGCGTTTGAAAGATTGCCTTGGCGGGGTTTGGGCCTTCAAAAAAGGCATGATCTTTTGAAGATCTGTGAGGTCTTGCTCGAGCAAACCTTGTAATTGATAAAGATTTGATACACTAGCTCCCCGCTCAAAAAAATACCTGAGGAGCTGCGCATCTGAGGGGCTAAGTAGTTCGAGCGCAACCAATTGATCGAGTTCTGAAAGAGTGCAAGAGATGGGCTCGTTTTCGGTAAGGAGCAAAACCAAATTGTTTTGAGCTCGAAGCTCAAAAAAATATAATGTAAACAATATGGTTAGCAAAATTTTCATCTCAAAAACATGGATTAAAAGAGCAGCCCAAATTGGAGGCACGGCCCCAAACCACGTTGCCAACTTTGAGCAAAAAACCAGTTGAATTTCTTTTTGTATTTGCTACTCAAAAGGATGGTTAGTTGTTGGGGGAATAGACCGTAGGTGAGTTGAACTTGTGCTTTTGGCAGGACTTGAATAAGTGTTAGATAAGTGGACGGCCGATACTTTGGGTTCCAACTCATGCCTTGCGCAAAAAACAAATCTGTACGTAGCACCTGAAGATGTTCTATGCTGATTTTTTGAGTGTTTGGATTGCCGATGTCGTCAAGAGTAAGAGCCAAATGGTGTTGTTTGTTAAAGCTATACTGACAACCAAAACGTGCTGATGCTGCTAGAAAAGAACCATAGTAACTCTGTTGCGACAGCAATTGAATTTGAAAGCCAACACCTACCTTTAATTGTGGGCTGAGTACAAAACCCAATGCATGAGCACTCCGGATTTGTACCAAAGCCGAATGAAAAAAGCTATTGATTTCATGATAAAAAGCCACGTGCCGATGATTGTAGTATAAGCCAAATGAAAGGGCGCCCAAGTTAGGGACCATATAAGGTGCGGCAACGCGTAATTGACAGCCACTAGAGTCAGTTGCGGTAAAACCTGCGGCATTCAATTGTTGTTGATTTTGCGTTAGTGCACAGCGCAAGGCCGCATTTAAAAAAGTGTCGTCGCTAGTTCCAAAAAACTGCGCCAAGCAAATAAATGGAAAGTTTAAGGCTAGGATGCTAAGTGGTATACGTTTGAACATATCTCAAAATTAGACCTAAGGCCAGAGAAGTGCTTCAGTAAATTCAGCAGTTAAGCAAGAGATTCAGTATATTTGAGGACACTTATTTTTATGTCAAAAGTAACCATCCCATTTTCAGCAACTTCTTTAGACGCTTGGCGGGCCCAACTACTCAAAGAGCTCAAAGAAAACACAGCGCTACTCCAATACAACTCTTCCATTGAAGACATTTCTTTTTCCCTACTCGAAAATGAAGCGCCTCAACTCAAATTCAAGGAAAGCTCAGCATTTAG
This sequence comes from Crocinitomicaceae bacterium, assembly GCA_044346375.1. Lineage (GTDB taxonomy): Bacteria > Bacteroidota > Bacteroidia > Flavobacteriales_D > Crocinitomicaceae > UBA952. Next base: position 7,181 of record JBIIZI010000104.1, read on the forward strand.
CTGGAAACGCATGGTCGCTGCAGATGCAGCTAAAGCCAAACAAAGTAATGAATTCTTACTCACGGCCCTCATGCAGGGAGCCGATGCCATTTTTATTGAACATACCACAACCGATACAAATTGGTCCGTACTGCTCAACGAAATAGAAACAGCCTATATAAGTTGCCTCCTCTTGTTTGAAACGCCAACTGCGTATTCCCATTTTATAGAAACGGCGCCAAAAAATCAGATAGCGCATTGTATTGCTTTGCACAACTATGGCGCACAACAAAATTTCATCAGCACCTTTGATATTCAGCAAATAGGGGCCAACTGCAGCACTGAACTTGCTACAGGTCTTTTGCAAATGCACCAACAACTTGAGTTGAATAGCAAGGATACAACACTC
>JBIIZI010000105.1:0-7538 GCA_044346375.1 Crocinitomicaceae bacterium
AACGTATCTAAACGGCGCTTATTGGCTCAAAGAAGAACAACACGTGGCCAACTACACCACCATTGACCACCAAGTAGCCAACTGTGAATCCTTTGAAACCTACAAAGGTGTAGCCGCTGATCGTTCAACAGCCGTTTTCAACGGAAAGGTATTTGTACGCAAAGATGCACAAAAAACCAACGCTTACCAGAGCAATGCAAATGTGTTACTTTCTGAAAACGCGAATGTCAATTCCAAGCCTGAACTCGAAATCTATGCCGACGACGTCAAGTGCTCGCACGGCTCCACCACAGGCCAACTAGACGAAAACGCGTTGTTTTATCTGCGCACAAGAGGTCTGAGCTCCGCTTCAGCCAAAACATTACTCCTACAAGCATTTATGGAAGATGTATTAACCTACGTCAAACATGAAGAAGTTCTATCCTATGTGCATCAGCGCATTGCGGAGCGCTTCAATTGGAATTATTAAGCAAAGATCTAAGCGTACTTTCGAATTCAAATCCAATTTTACGCGCATTCTATATAAATCCTTTAAACAAAAAAAGAGCGCTGGATCAGCGCTCTTTTTTTTGAATGATAAGGAGACAATATTAACCGTTGAGGGCTTCTGCACCACCGACAATCTCGAGGATTTCGTTGGTAATAGCCGCTTGACGTGCTTTATTGTAGCTCAATTTGAGGTTTTTCTGAAGTTCCTTGGCGTTGTCTGTGGCTTTGTGCATGGCGGTCATGCGCGCACCGTGCTCAGCTGCAAATGAATCTCTGATTGCTTTGTAAAGCTGTAGCTTCATTGATTTTGGCAATAAATCTTCTACGATGTCCATTTTTGATGGCTCAAAAATGTAGTCGCCAGCTTCTGAATCGCTTACAGTAGGAACAATTGGTAAAAACTGTTCTGTCTCGATGTTTTGCGTAGCCGCATTGATGAAACGGTTGTATACCAAAACAACTTTATCGAAAGACTTATTGAGGAATTGCGCCATGATCTCTTCTGCGATTTGGGCAACGACTTCAAAGCGTAGGTCAGCGTAGACATCTTCTATGTTGTCCAACGTGTCGTTGGTATAGAAGTTTGGTGTGCGCTTATAAACATCCTTGATTTTTTTACCAATACAGAAAACTGAGACGTCTTTTCCTGCGTAATCTTCGGCGATTAATACACCAACACGTTTGATGATGTTGTTATTGAAACCACCGCACAAACCTCTGTTAGAGGTGATGCCGATAATCAGAATTTTGTTCTCTTCGCGTTGTTCTGCGTAAGCATTCTCGGAGAGGTCTAGGCTAGCACTTAAGTTTTCGAGGATTTCGCGCAATTTGCCCGCATAAGGACGCATTTGCGTTACGGCATCTTGTGCGCGTTTCAATTTGGCAGCAGACACCATCTTCATGGCAGAGGTAATCTGCATGGTGGAGCCAACTGAACTGATGCGGTTACGTATTTCTTTTAGATTCGCCATTCTAATCCTAAATTAAGGCTTTAATTATGCAAATTTAGCAGCTACTTCTTTGGCTGTTTTTGTCAAAACGGCCTCGATTTCGTCTGTGTATTTTCCTGCTTTAAGCGCAACTAATGTGTCTGCGTGGTTGGCTTCAAGAACAGTAAGGTAATCCTTCTCGAATTCTTTGATTTTTGCTACCGGAACAGGTTGCATAAGACCTTTCACACCTGCGTAGATGATCGCAATTTGCTTCTCTACTGGATATGGGTCACCTTCACGTTGCTTCAAGATTTCTACGTTACGTGCTCCTTTGTCTAGGACAGCTTTAGTTGCTGCATCGAGGTCAGAACCAAACTTAGCAAATGCTTCGAGCTCGCGGTATTGTGCTTGGTCAAGCTTCAAGGTACCGGCAACTTTCTTCATTGATTTAATTTGAGCTGAACCACCTACACGAGATACAGAGATACCAACGTTGATAGCCGGACGGATACCAGAGTTGAATAAATCGGACTCGAGGAAGATCTGACCATCGGTAATGGAGATCACGTTAGTAGGGATATAAGCAGAGACGTCACCTGCTTGCGTTTCAATGATTGGAAGCGCAGTGAGTGAACCACCACCGCGAACTTTGTCTTTCAAAGATGCAGGTAGGTCGTTCATTTGCTTAGCGATGTTGTCGTCGGCAATTACTTTTGCAGCACGCTCGAGCAAACGAGAGTGAAGGTAGAATACATCACCTGGGTAGGCCTCGCGCCCTGGCGGACGACGCAATAAGAGAGATACCTCGCGGTAAGCAACTGCTTGCTTAGAAAGGTCATCGTAAACAATAAGTGCAGGCTTTCCTAAATCGCGGAAGTATTCTCCGACAGCAGCACCGGTCATTGGTGCGTAAAACTGCATTGGAGCTGGATCTGAAGCGTTAGCTGCTACTACAGTTGTGTAGGCCATTGCACCAGCATCTTCTAATTTCTTCACGATACCGGCCACAGTTGAACCTTTTTGGCCAATTGCGACATAAATACAATATACAGGCTCACCGCGATCGTAGAATTCGCGTTGATTGATGATGGCATCGATGGCAACGGTTGTTTTACCAGTTTGGCGGTCACCGATGATGAGCTCGCGTTGGCCACGACCAATTGGAATCATGGCATCAACTGCTTTGATACCTGTTTGAAGTGGTTCTGTTACAGGCTGACGGAAGATAACGCCTGGTGCTTTGCGCTCGATTGGCATTTCGAAGAGTTCGCCTTGGATAGGTCCTTTACCGTCGATTGGCTGTCCGAGTGTGTCTACAACACGACCCACCATACCGTCACCAACTTTAACTGATGCAATTTTACCCAAACGACGTACGGTGTCACCTTCTTTAACGCTAGATGAACGACCAAGTAATACTGCTCCGACGTTGTCTTCTTCGAGGTTAAGTGCAATTCCTTGCATGCCACCATCGAATTCAATGAGTTCGCCGTATTGAACGCCGCTCATGCCGTAAATGCGTGCAATACCATCTCCTACCTGAAGTACCGTTCCTACTTCTTGCAATTCAGCTTCTGAGCGGAAACCTGAGAGTTGTTCTCTCAATATTGCGGAAACTTCTGCTGGTTTAATATCTGCCATGTGTACTTATTTTTTTGTCTGTTGACGATTATACGAATTGTTGTTTTAAGCGCTGAAGTTGACTTGCAACTGAAGCATCTATTTGGTGGTCGCCCATGCGAACAATGAAGCCACCAATTAAGCTGGTGTCGATTTCTTCGGTAATTTCGGGAGTGCCAGAAATGGCAGCTGAAATTTTAGAAAGAATAGACTGTTTTGTGCTCTCTTCTAATTGTTGGGCGCTGATAATTGTAATTGGCACAATTCCGCGCTGTGCTTTGAGCTGTGAAATGAATTGGTTCGCGATGTCGATCATGACGGTCTCGCGGCCATTGTTGGTTACCAAGGATAGGAAATCAATGGTGGTTTGGTTGAAGTCAGGAAAGATTTGCTTGATAACTGCAATCTTTTTATCGATGTTGATGAGTGGAGAATTCAAGAAAATTTGAAAATCATGCGCCTCATTAGACACTTTCAAGAGTTGAAGGATGTCTGCTTCGATGAGCTCCACTTTATTGTGCTCGGTAGCCAACTCTAAAAGAGCCTTAGCATAACGAACAGCAGCTTTATTGGACTTCATGGATTAGTTCATTTTGATTTCGCCAGCAAGTTGCGTTGCAAGGGCTTTTTGTTTGTCGTCAGAACCGAGTTCGTGACGAACTACTTTTTCGGCAATTTCTAAAGAAAGACTTGCCACGTGGTTTTTGATTTCAGCCATTGCAGCAGCTTTTTCGCTGTTGATGTTTTGGCGAGCCGACTCTACAATTTTAGCAGCTTCGTCTTTTGCTTTGCCTTTAGCTTCTTCTACCATGTGGTTTGCAGCTTCTTTAGCCTCTTTTAAAATTTGATCGCGTTCTGCGCGAGCAGCTTTTAAAATTTGGTCGTTCTCTGCTTTGAGCGCTTGCATTTCCGCCTTTGTTTTTTCAGCGAGTTCGAGGGCTTCGGTGATATTTTGCTCGCGGGTATTGACCGCATTTAAAATTGGTTTCCAAGCAAATTTGGCCAACAAGAAAAGCAATAGGCTAAATGTGATGCCTGTCCAAACAAGTAAACCAAAATCAGGTAATATCAAATCCATTTTTCTGTGTTTTTAAATTTTAAAAAAAGGAAACCGCAACCAACCGTTGCAGTTTCCTTTCGAGTTTAATTACGCTTTTGCTCCGAGAAGACCAACTACAACTCCAAACAATGCAACACCTTCGATAAGTGCCGCTGCGATGATCATCGCTGTTTGAATTTTACCAGCTGCTTCTGGATTGCGCGCAATACCTTCTACTGCAGAACCACCGATACGACCGATTCCAAGACCTGCGCCTAAAACTGCCAAACCAGCTCCGATTGCTGCAATACTACCAAACATTCCTGTCATTGTATATAATTTAAAAGGTTACTAATTAATGGTGAGCTTCTTCAACAGCTGCCCCAATAAACAATGCAGAAAGCATTGCAAAGAGGAAGCCTTGTAAGAAAGCCACGAGGATTTCGAGCACCGAGATAAACAAAGCCATCGGCACAGACAAACCAGCCCAAGCGATATTTTTGTTGATAAAGATGATGGAAATCAAAGCTAATACGATAATGTGCCCTGCTGTGATGTTCGCAAATAAACGAATCATGAGTGCAAACGGCTTGGTGAGGATACCAATTAATTCAATTGGAATCATGAAGATTTTCATGGGTACAGGAATACCTGGCATCCAGAAGATGTGACCCCAGTAGTTTTTATTACCTGAAAATACAGTGACTAAAAGTGTGCAAAATGCTAAGAAAAGCGTAATGGTGATGTTTCCTGTGAGGTTAGCGCCACCTGGAATGATCGGAATAAGACCCAACATGTTGTTGATCCAAATAAAGAAGAAGATCGTCAACAAATAAGGTACATATTTGTGGTATTTGTGTTTGTCGATATTTGCTTTGGCGATGTCGTCGCGGACCATTACAATGATTGGCTCCAAGAACTTTGCAATACCTTTGGGTGCAACGGCTCCGTTCTTGCGGTAAAAACGCGCCACAGCAAACATGATGAGTAAAATGAGCAACGAACCAAATAGCAAAGAAGCTACGTTTTTAGTGACCGATAGGTCTGTAGGGCTCGCATTGTGTGGATGCTCACCAACAAAATGCAACTGACCTTCTTTGTTCAGAATGTAGATTTCTTCATGGTAAAGCGCATAGCCTTTAGCAGGGCCAACACCTGCCATGTAATGATAGGTAATGCTGTCTTTACCAAGTACTTCTACTTCTTTTCCGTGGTAAAAATATTTTGAACTGAACGTTTTGAATCCGTTGTCGTGAAGGATAATTGGAAGATAAATGCTAGTTCCGCCGTGTTCTGGGCCTGCAATGTGCCACTCATGCGCATCTTTGATGTGGTGCATGATCATTTCGCCAACGTTGAAGTTTTCTTCTTCTGATGCGTGCGCAAAAGGTTGAAATACAAAGAATGACAATGCGAAAACGAAGATTTGCAAAAGTGAAGAAAACTTGCCTGCCTGCTGCATTAGAATGTGTTTTTGCGTGTTTGCGAAAAAATTTTTGCAAAGGTAGTCAAACTTTCTAAAGAAACAATTTAATTTTTGAACAATTCAGGCTTGAGTTTTGCGCAATTTTTTGTAGAGTTTGATACCTAACATCAAAAGAATACCGACACCAAAAAAACCAATAGTACCGGATATCCAACTGAGTTGTCCTTTGAGTACCACAATAAAGATGATACTCACCAAAAACAAGGTAGCGACTTCATTCCAAATGCGCAATTGTCCGGAACTCCAAAGCAAGGCGGCGTTTTCACAATTGCGCAACAATCTTTGAGAGTAAAAGTGATAAATCAAAAGCAAGAGGACAAAACATAGTTTGAGGTGCATCCAAGGTGCGTGCAGTAAATACGTCGGATTCAAGGCGAGCATCCAAACACCAAAAACCACAGTTAGTACCATTGCCGGAGTAGTGATGATCCACCACAAACGTTGCATCATGATGACAAACTGTTTTTGTAGGATTTCTTTTTCAGGTTCAGCTTTATCAGAAGCCTCTCTGAAATAAATGAACAGGCGTACCATATAAAATAGCCCTGCAAACCAACTCACCATAAATATAAGGTGTAGCGCTTTGATAAAGTCGTAGTTTGAGTTCAGCATGACACAAAATTAATCGAAAGCACTTGATTCATGTTATATTTGTATAAAAAGCTTCTTTATGCGCTTTCGGATACTTTTTTTACTCTTTGTTTTTCATTTTTCCGCGCTTTTTGCTCAGGTGCAGTTGCTTTCACTAGAAGGCACCTATCAAGAAAAGAACCTAATCGTCAACAACCCCCCAATGGCCGACGGTTTTGGCTTCTGCATCAGTAAAGTGCTGGTCAATGGCGAAATTCTACCCGCTGTTATTCAAACTTCCCATTTTGAAATAGACTTTCACTTGTTTCATTTGAAGAAAGGAGATGAAGTTTTTGTGGTACTCGAACACGCCGCTGGTTGCGAGCCCCGCTTTTTAAACCCGAGCATATTATTGCCAAAAAGTACTTTTGAATGCACGCAGATCAGTGCGCAAAAAAATGGCAGCCTGAGCTGGACCACAACTAGCGAACTTGCCGTACTCGATTTCAGCATCGAGCAATTTAAATGGGGGCGTTGGGTCGAGGTGGGCCAAGTCAAAGGAAAGGGAACCAAAGGGCCCAATACCTATCAGTTTCAACTGACGCCACATTCGGGCAAAAATACAGTTAGAATTAGCCAAACGGATAGTTCGGGAAAACCCAGGGTTTCAAAGAGCACGAGCTTTACGTCTACAATTGCCGCAGTTTCATTTAGCCCAACAAAGGTGCATACATCATTTACTTTTAAAGCCAAAAATCAAGTCGTTAAAACCAAATATGAGATCTATGATGCCTATGGCAATCTCCTCAAAACCGGTTTCGGATCTTCGGTAGATTGTAAAAATATTGTAAGCGGTGTTTACTTTATCAATTACGATAACAAGTCAGAAAAATTCATCAAAATTGAAAACTAAATGAAGCGCATTGAACACCTCGGTATCGCCGTAGAAAATCTAGAAACAGCCATTCCACTCTACGAAGCGTTGCTCAACACCCCCTGTTACAAACAAGAAGCTGTGGCATCTGAAGGTGTCAAAACCGCATTTTTTCAGGTTGGCGAATCCAAAATTGAATTGTTAGAAGCCAGTAACCCAGACTCTCCTATTGCCAAGTTTATAACTAAAAACGGCCCAGGCTTTCATCATGTGGCCTTTGAGGTAGAAGATATCGAAGCGGAGCTAGAGCGGTTGCAAAAAGCGGGCTTTCAGTTGATCCATCAGAGCCCTAAAGACGGCGCCGACAACAAACGCATCGCGTTTTTACATCCCAAAGCTACGCTTGGTTTGCTCGTAGAGCTTTGTCAGGAAAAAAGCGCGTAAAATGCTGCTGCATCTTGATAGTAGTGCACTTGCAAACCTGCTTGTGCAGCGCCTTCAATGTGCTGCGGACTATCATCTATAAAA
>JBIIZI010000106.1:0-7519 GCA_044346375.1 Crocinitomicaceae bacterium
ACCCGGCAAACCTATAAACAGCAGGCTGTTAGTTAATCTTGAGGTGTGGGGCTATTTTGGGTTTGTGTCCATTCCAAAAAGGCTTCGAGCGGTAATACTTTATATTTTTTGTCTGGAATAAATAGCTGAATGGGCGGAGTGCGCTTATCCGATTTTTGAAGCTCAAAAGCCATGTAGCCGTTGTCTGTCGGAATTTGTCCTTTAACAGGCAAACCCGGCGCACCCTTGAGGCCTACGAAGTAGCGAGCAGCAATTTTTTTGGTGTAGAGCAGGGGTACTTGACCCTTCGGAAATCGAACAATTGCTTCCTTACATTTGTAGTCTAGGACGCGGGTTTTAGTGGAGGTTTTTTGGTATTGAAAATCGGAATTTTCTTGCGCTGTATCTTTGATCTGAACAGCAAAAAACTGACCGTCAATCTCAATTAAGGAAAGTAATTTGTATTTGCGCAGGTGATGAATACTCTCTTGTTTCTTTCCATCGGACATCAGGTAGTTGTACCTGACCATAGAATCAAGTGCATAAATGAAGAGTTTGCCTTCTATGGTGTCGTTGTTGATGAGGTCTACAGAAATTAAATTGTACTCCAAACTACCTACAAAAGCTTTTTGCGCCAAAAAGACTTGTGAGAGTGCAGTAAACAAAACGAGGTATAAGTACTTCAGCATAAACAAAGCTAAGCATACTTATTTTTAAACAATGAAAAGTGATCTGATTATTTTGCGTTGCTCTTGTTGAGCCAATGACAGGCGTTTGCTAGCGTTGCTTTTGCAAATTAGCCTTATCTTTGTATTAGCCCCCAAAGGGTCCTCTATGTCAAGAAAATTACAATTCATCTTCAATCCTTCCGAACTAGGAGCGGGCACACGCGGTGCTTCTCTTGGTCCTGAAGCCATACGTGCCGCTGCCCGAACCAAAGGCAGTACACTTTTTAGTGCACATCAGGTGGTTACAGTCCAACAGCAAAACGACTTACTCGATCACCCGACGCCGTTTCGTTATGCCAAATATATTGATGGCCTGAGTACCGTCTTTGCATCGCTTTCAGAAAAAATTCAAGGTTGTATTTCAAGTACTGCGCTTCCATTGCTCATTTCCGGCGACCACAGCGCCGCTGCAGGAACTTTAGCGGCACTTCATAAAGTATATCCGCAGCAACGTATTGGTGTCATTTGGATAGACGCCCATGCCGACATCCATTCGCCTTATACAACGCCTTCGGGCAACATCCACGGTATGCCGATCGCTGCAGCACTTGGTTTGGATCATTTGCATTTAGCAAAAAATGAGCTAGATGCTGCTACAACCGCACATTGGAACAAGCTCAAAAGCACTGCGTTTTTGCCACAAGATTTAATTTACATTGGCGTTCGTGATACCGAAGCAGAAGAAGACGCCGTCATGACCGAACTCCAGCTGAAAAACTACACTGTTGCCGAGTTGCGTCAAAAAGGTTTAAACAACTGCCTTGCCGAGATGCACACACAACTTGCTGCTTGCGACCTCATTTATGTCTCCTTTGACGTCGATAGCATCGATCCAATCGAAACTTCCTATGGCACAGGCACACCAGTGCCAAACGGTATCAGCTTTGCCGAAGCGCAAGCGCTGCTCAATCATTTTGCCGCTGACCCCAAACTTTGCGCATTAGAGATTGTCGAAGTAAACCCCTGCCTCGACGACGAAAAAAACAAAATGGCCGAACGCACGCTTGACCTCATCGAAAACATCATTACCCAACTCTCCTAAAATGGAACAACATATTCGTCAAGCCTTACTTGCCGCTGCACCAGACTTATTTGGCACTGAAATCAACGACACAATCATTCAGTTTCAACAAACCCGTCGCGACATGGAAGGCGACCTCACGTTGGTTACTTTTCCTTTTGTCAAAATGTTGCGCTGTTCTCCTCAAGAAGCAGGCGACAAACTCAAGCAATGGATAGAAAGCAACATCGAAGGGGTTTCGCATTGTAATGTTGTGAGCGGCTTTTTGAATATCGTATTTACCAACGCGTTTTGGCTTGAGCAGCTCAATCAAATGCAAGACCAACCCAACTACGGACTTGCGCCAGCCAATTCTAAGCCAACGGTAATGGTAGAGTACGCATCTCCCAATACCAATAAGCCTTTGCATCTCGGGCATTTGCGCAATATTTTCCTGGGCGCTTCGGTTGCCGAAATTTTGCGCGCCGTAGGGCACAAAGTAGTGCGTACGCAAGTTATCAACGACCGCGGTATACATATTTGCAAATCTATGCTTGCGTGGGAAAAATTCTCCCCTGTCAATGCGCGCGGCGAAAGAGAAACCCCAGCCAATACAGGTCTGAAGGGCGATAAGCTCGTGGGAAAATACTACGTCGAGTTCGATAGAGCCCTCCAATTAGAGGCCAAAGCTATCATGGCGCAGTGGCAAAGTGGGAACTTTTCTGACACCCCAACAGCCATTGCAGCCGCAGTGCTCAATTTTGAAAAAGCAAAAGAAGGCAAAGACGACAAAGCAGTTGCTGCGCTCGACGATAAAATCAAGGAACTAGCCAAAAATCAGACGCAAATCTTGCAAGAAGCCAAAGAAATGTTGGTGAAGTGGGAAGCCCGCGATCCGCAGGTTTACTTGCTTTGGACCACTATGAACGGTTGGGTATATGCTGGTTTTGACCAAACCTATGCGCAAATGGGCGTGTCTTTTGACAAGCTTTATTACGAATCCGACACCTTTCTACTTGGCAAAGACCAAGTCATGGAAGGCATCAAAAGCGACGTTTTTTATCAGAAACCAGACGGTTCGGTTTGGATAGACCTCACTGCAGACGGGCTCGATGAAAAATTAGTCTTGCGTTCAGATGGCACAGCAGTTTACATGACCCAAGATATCGGAACCGCCATTGACCGCTTCAAAGACTATCCCGATTTACACGGAATGGTTTACACCGTTGGCAATGAGCAAGACTACCACTTTAAAGTGTTGTTTTTGATCCTTCAAAAATTAGGCTACACTTGGGCTAACAATTGCTTTCACTTGAGCTACGGCATGGTTGACCTCCCTAGCGGCAAAATGAAATCTAGAGAAGGTACAGTTGTAGACGCCGACGACCTCATGGCTGAAGTCATCGAAAAAGCCAAAGAAATGACCCAAGAACGCGGACATTTAGAAGGCTTGGATAACGCTGCACGCGAGCAACTTTACACGCAAATTGGCTTGGGAGGCCTTAAATATTACTTATTGAAAGTCGACCCGAAAAAACGCATGTTGTTCAATCCGGAAGAATCTATCGACCTTACGGGCAACACCGGCCCGTTCTTGCAATATGCCCACGCGCGCATCTCAACACTCTTAGAGAAGGCTTCATATGGCCCAACTACACTTTCTTTGACCACGCCTATGCGCCCAGTAGAAAAGGAAATCATCAAGCAATTGGCTCTGTTTGGCGCCACCCTGGAGGAGGCTGCCAAAGGATATTCACCTGCACTGCTCGCTAATTACAGCTATGAGTTGGTGAAGCTATACAATACCTTTTACCAAAGCGTTAAAATTGTCATTGAGCCAGATGCAGCCGTGCGTCAGTTCAGGCTTTCTTTAAGTGCAACGGTTCGTCAGGTGCTTGCCCAAGCGCTTGGTTTATTGGGTGTAGAAGCGCCGCAGCGCATGTAGTTTTGCGTGTTGTTTAGTGCTTGCCAAAAATCACTTCATCGGTGAGTTGACGCACCATTACAAACAACTCATCTTTAAAGGTTTGCGCTTCGTAGTTGCCGCGTTCGATCATGCGCAGTTTGTGTTCCCATTGCCCTGTTAATTCTGGGCTTTTCAAAAGCTCGTAGGAAATTTTATCGATCAGGGACATTCCTGTAGGTGTTGCGATGAGGTTTTTTTTCTTTTTCTCGATGTATTGGCGCTTGAAAAGCGTCTCGATAATGCTTGCGCGCGTAGACGGGCGCCCGATGCCATTTTCTTTCATGACTTCGCGCATTTCTTCGTTCTCGACAAGCTTGCCAGCGGTTTCCATGGCGCGCAGCAAGGTGGCTTCGGTGTAGTACTTGGGAGGGCTTGTTTTTCCTTCGTGGATATACGGCGCGTGTGGGCCAGTTTCTCCTTTAGTAAAGAGCGGTAAAATTTTATCTTCTGGGTTGGTTTGCTGCGCTTTGAGGTCGTCGTAAAGCACGCGCCAGCCTTTGTCCAAGACTTGCTTGCCTGTTGCTTTGAATTCCAAGGCAACAACTTTACCCAAAACGGTGGTATTGGATACCTTGCATTCAGGGTAAAACACGGCAATGAAGCGCCGCACAATGAGGTCGTAAACGCGTTGTTCGTCGGGGCTAATGCCCGAAGGCGCCACACCTGTCGGAATAATAGCGTGGTGATCCGTGATCTTTTTGTCGTCGAAGATTTGCTTCGATTTTTTGATGGGTTTGCCAGCAAGGGCTTCTGTAAAGCGCTTGTAGTCGCGGAGCCCGGCGAGAATGCCAGGGATTTTGGGGTGGAGGTCTTCCGAAAGGTAGGTGGTGTCTACGCGCGGGTAGGTCACGAGTTTTTTCTCGTAAAGACTCTGCACCTTGTTGAGTGTTTCCTCAGCAGAGTAGGCGTAGTAGCGGTTGCCGTCTACTTGCAAGGAGGTGAGGTCGTAGAGACGCGGGTTGCCTTCTTTGGCGTCTTTTTGTTCAAACGACGTGACCTCGAAAGGTTGCTCGCTGAGGTAGTCTAAACCTTTTTGGGCTTTTTCTTTGGTCTTGAGGCGGTCTATCTGACAACTGAACTCGGTTTCTCTGTAAATGGTTTTGAGCTCAAAGAAGGTATCGCTTTTAAAGGCATCAATTTCTTTCTGACGCTGCACAATGAGCGCGAGCGTGGGCGTCTGTACACGCCCCACCGAAAGGGTTTGTTTGTCTCGGCCGTATTTGCGGGTAAACAAGCGCGTACCGTTGATCCCCAAGACCCAATCGCCGACCGCCCGAGCGTTGCCTGCGGCAAAGAGGCGGTCAAAATCACTCCCCGGCCTCAGTTTCTTGAAACCATCTTTTATAGCTTCTTCCGTCAGTGAAGAGATCCAGAGCCGCTTCACCGGCACTTTGCATTTAGCCTTGAGCAAAACCCAGCGCTGAATAAGCTCTCCTTCTTGCCCAGCATCGCCGCAATTAATGACTTCTGTGGCTTGGCTCACGAGCCGTTCGATGACGTGAAACTGTTTTCTAGCGCCGTCGTCACCGCGCAGTTTGATGCCAAATTGGGGTGGAATGATGGGTAAATCTTCTAGTTTCCAGTATTTCCAGTTGGGGTTGTAGTCCTCGGGGTCTTTGAGTGAACACAGGTGCCCATAAACCCAAGTAACGGCATAGCCATTGCCTTCTAAGTAACCATCTTTGCGATTTTTGGCTCCTAAAATCTCCGCTAAATCGCGGGCAACACTTGGCTTTTCGGCAATGCAGACAATCATTAATTATTTGCCAAAACGCTTGATACCGCCTTCCAAGAACTTTTTATAAGACTCGATGTCTGGGGTGTAGCCAATCGCTTGCGTAAGGTCGTTGCCTTCGTGGTCGGTGACGACGTAGAGCGGTTGTTGGAAGCTTTTGTAGCGCGTCATTTGGTAGTCTGCCCATTTGTTTCCGACAGTGCGAATAGCACCACTCAATTTAGATACGCGCTGCTCACTTGCAGGCAACATTTCGCGGTCGTCTACATAAAGAGAAATGATCACAAATTTCTTTTGAAGCATTGGGCGGATTTCGTCGTTGGTCCAGACCGTACTTTCCGTTTTACGGCAGTTTTGACAAGCGTGGCCAGTGAAGTCGAGCAAGATAGGCAAGTTGCGTTTTTTGGCGTAAGCGCGGCCTTTTTCGAGGTCGTGGAATACGAGAATAGAGCCGTCGCCAACTGGATGCATATCTGCTGCAAATGCTGCTGAAACAGAGTCTTCAACCAAACCAGTTTCTTGCCCGCCATTGACCCAACGGAAGTTGTCTTCGGAGTGCGTGCGCGGTGGTGCAATGCCATCGATAAGCGTGAGTGGCGCGCCGAACATACCCGTAAAGAGGTAAACAGAGAATACCAAAGCAATTAAAGCAAACATAAAGCGTGTCACGCTGAGTTTCTGAACAGGAGAGTCGTGAGAGAATTGCAATTTGCCGAGTAGGTAAATACCCATAATAAAGAAGAGCACAAACCAAATACCGACAAACCACTCGCGGGTGAGGAGGTCCCAGTGGTAGGCGAGGTCTACAGAAGACAAGAATTTGAGCGCTAGTGCAAGTTCGGTAAGCCCTAAAACTACTTTAACTGAATTGAGCCAGCCACCAGATTGCGGTAAAGAATTGAGCCATCCTGGGAAAATCGCAAAAAGCGTAAAAGGAATGGCAAGCGCCAAAGAGAAGCCGGTCATGCCCACGGCAGGCGTTAGGTAAGAACCAGAGGTTGCTGCCTCTACGAGCAAGCTTCCGATAATTGGGCCGGTGCAAGAGAAAGAAACCAAGCCAAGTGTGAAGGCCATAAAGAAGATGCCGATATAGCCGCCGCGGTCTGCTTGTTTGTCCATTTTATTGACCCAAGAGTTCGGTAATTGGATTTCGAAAGCACCCAAGAAAGAGAAGGCAAATAGAACGAAAATACTAAAGAAGATGAGGTTCATCCAGACGTTGGTAGAAAGGTCATTGAGACCAAGCGGACCCATAATGGCAGTAAAGATGAGGCCAAAAGCAACGTAGATCAAGACAATAGAGGCACCGTAAATAAGCGCTTTAAAGATGCCCTCACTGCGTGTTTTGGATTGTTTGGTGAAGAACGTAACGGTCATTGGGATCATGGGGAACATGCAAGGTGTGAGTAAGGCTACTAAACCAGCAATGAAGCCCGCAATAAAGATCACCAAGTTCGAATCTTTCTTCTTTTCTTTTTGTTTGATCGGCGCCGGCGCTTGGTCTACACTTGTTGGTGCTGCGCTGGTGTCAGTATTGGCAGTTTGAGCTGTTGTTGTGGTATCTGCTGCAGGAGCTGCTGCACCAGAGGCTTTGTAGCCACTTACTTTGAATTTGGCAGTATAATCAAATGGTGGCAAGCAACCTTCGTGGTTACAGAGTTGGAAGAACAATGCGCAATTAGCGGTGAAAGCTTCGTCTGAAAGGATTTCAATTTTTTGCTTGAAAACTGCTTTGTTTTCAAAATAAAGAGAGGTGCCGAGTTCATCTTTTTGAACCAATGGAACCCCGACCTCGAAGGTTTTACCGACTGTTTTATAGTCTTTGCTCGCCTTGAACTTGAACTCGGGTACAATGCCCGTGCCGTCGGCAGCCATAGGATCATGTTTCAGGGAGAAGATATGGTATTCGGGTACGAGTTTGCCTGTAAAAACCAAATTGGCGTGGCTTTCATCAATTTTTTCAACGGTTAAGTTCCATTTGATAAATTGGTTCATGAAATCTTGAGCGGCTCCTGCAAAGGATAAGCCTAAAAAGAGAATGCTAAAAAGAAGAGCTTTCATTGATGTTAGTTTGGTTTTTCTAATTGGTAAGGTGTGACTTTGATTTCAAA
>JBIIZI010000107.1:0-7470 GCA_044346375.1 Crocinitomicaceae bacterium
AAAGCCGCGGACAAGGTATTGCCAAAAAATTAATCAAAGCGTTGCTGCCAAGAGCAATAGCGGAAATTCAAAGTTTGTTTCAATTTGAGACCAAAGCTATTCTCTTTGAATCGAATATCCCTTGGCGCACACATACCGATGCCATTGACCCTCTTACCCGTCTTCAAATTTTTGAACACCTCGGGGCCAAAGCCATTCCAATACAATATACACAACCCGCTTTAGCCGCTGGTAAAAAAGAAGTAGACAATTTGTTCTTACTCAGTTTTCCGATCAACGGCGCCCAGCATCAGACCCTAGAAACAGACTTATTGCTAGGCTTTCTAAAAGAATTTTACATTGGTTTAGGCATAAATCAACCCAATCAGCATCAGGCGTTTGTCAGAATGCAACAAGAACTTAAAACAACTTCTCATATGAACCAAGTGCCACTTACAGCCATTCCTCAAATGGAAAAACCGCAAATCAGAATGAAAAAAGCAGCGGTTTGTGTTCAATTTACCATGCAAGACACAAATGCAAAGCAAAGCAAACTTTGTCCGGATTTTTATTCATATGAAACAGATTTACTTTCTGCTCATTTCCAAAAAAGAAGACCTTTTGAAAGCCAATTTCAAGACCAACTAGGGGTCTTACCTATCACCATTCATTTTCCTGAGCAGTACAACTACCTTTCTGAAGGAAAAAGGCATCAGCGCGTTTCGATTCGCCAAGAAGTCAATGCACAGCTACACATCAGCCGAACACGAGCGCTCAACGGAGACACCTCCACTTGGAGTGTCGTGCTCTCCACTAGTCGTGAAAATTACTTTACTGAAATTGAATGCATCAAACTCTTGAATTTCTTTGGGAGCAAGCAAGAGGATGTGCGCATGATCGATGAAATAGAATTCAGTAGCCAAGCAATTCCAAAATGTAGTTTTGAAGTCATCATCAAAAACTTGCTGACTGCTGACACCGCTGAACCGATTGAAATTCTGAGTGGCATATTGCAAACCGACACTGCATTTATTGATTTTGAAGACAGCTCAATTGAATTCGATTGGTCTGCATTTTATCTCAACCTCAAACACTACAATGAAGGGCAGGAGCTCGCAGAACAGCAATACGAACGCACCTACTACAACGACACAACTTTCCAAGGCATCAACAACATATTTTGTGGATTTGCACTCGGTATTTTTGACTTCGAACGCATGGATTTCGATGAGGTGACCGACACACTCATACCGCGCAAAGCCAATGAAAACTACCTGCTTTTATTGAACCGCGGCATTTTGCTTTGTGCTTGCCATGACGACGACATGTTTGCCTCAACGCTAGACTCCATTGGGATCAGTCCATACTTACTTGTACCGAATATGGTATTGGTCAACAATGAATTCACCTTAAACCGAATAGATAGCGCCATTGAAAATTTATACCAGCATCAAAATTCAAAAGGACAAATTGCTTTAAATGAGCTGCGCAGGGTAAGGACCGAAATTGACCACTGGCTCAATGACAACTACCTTCCAAATATATTCCAGTATCCGAGCGAAAAAGACTTATACGACTTTGGGACCGATCACAGAGGCTTGCTCATTTATAAATCCAATCTGGAAAATAACATACAAACCCTCGACGACCTCAAAGAAGAGCTCATTGCCAATCGCCAAGAAAACAGCGACCTCATGATGACCCTCCTACTCACCCTACTCTCAGGTGTACAATTTCAGGAAATGTTCCAAAGTTTTGTAAACGGTGACTTCATCTTGTCTTGGATCTGGACCATTTTCTTTAGCCTCACCCTCACAGGTGCCATTTATTATTTCACGAAGTTGAAGATGAAGAGGTGAGCATTCTTTTGCACAGAAATTACCTCACCACCGTCACATGCATACAAGTAGACTCCGGACAGAGCAGAATCTTGCCCTCTTGCTGCATTTGTCGGAGCGAAGCAGTTAATGCCGCATAACCTACTTTGCAATCTGCCTTGGTGCTGAGCTCGGCGATATCAAAGGAAACACCAAACGAATGTGTGGAGGAACCCTTTGTGGCTTGATTTGGATACCTCTTGCGTATTACTTCTTGTTGTGCTTCAGTTCGGGTAATGGAGGAAATCACAAAATAATCGCGACTATTTGCTGTATGAGCGATTTTAGCACGAAAGCGCTTACCTAATTCGATCAGACGTTGATTTGTCAAAGGTGTAAGGTACTTCGTGCCATTTTGAGCATTTTGTATCCAATAGCCATCGCTCTCTTGCGCTTGAATTAATTTACCCGCTCTGATCTTTTGCTGCAGTACTTTGTCATTCAGTATAAAGCCATTTTTAGTTACTCTAATTGCCCCTACTCTATGAGCTGAAGCGTAGTCATCCTTGGGTAGAGCCATATTTTGACAGGAACAGTAATCTCTAGGCGCCACTCTTTGTATCATGGCATTCTTGTAGCCCAATAGTTGCTTTTTGATTCTTGCTCGATAAGGAAATAAGATAAGTGCCAGCAATAAAAAGTAGACTCCTAAAACTATTACTGCACGTTTGAGGGTTGTTTTTTTGCGGTAGAGCCGATAAGCTAAAATGCAAACTAAAAGACCAAAAAAAGGAAATTGGAGTAATAAAAAGGTATGAAGCATACTTAAATCGTTTAGCGATGACTATAGTCTTGTGAAGAGCAAAACGTCCTAAAAATACTACTTCTTTTTTAAATCCCAAACATCTGTGTCGAACGCCGTAAAAGCATATGACTGCTCGTCATCTGAGATAGACATATAAATTCTTGGCTCCGTTTTGTCATTGGAATACTCAAAAGAAAAACCATCGAAGGTTCCGTGATGACGCGTTGCATTGAATAAGGCAAACTGAAAATCAGCGGTTGCAAAGGTTTTGGCCTGTTTTTGAAATGTTTTGAAACTCATTTTAGGATTGCTTAAATAGGGTTTGAGTTGCTGAAATACCGCAGCATCATTCAATTTGGCACAAGCTAGAAATGCCATTGCTACACTGTAAGGGCTTTTGGCATCAATATGGTCAATGACAAAGCGATAAAAATCTGTTTGGCTGCCGTTGAATACACAGAAGTCGAGGGTGCCTATTCCTTGTACCTCTAAAGAAACTCTGGTAAATTGATCTTTTAAGGTGAAACTAACCGCTTTGGCTCCTTTTTCGTATTTGACTCCTTTGCCATCCGATAAATGAAGTTTGGTAACTTCGGCTTTTTGCGTTTCGAAGTGCACAAACGGATACGCCAACTCATAAAACCGCACCTGACTTACGGGTAAGGATTTAGAAAACCTGACTGTAAATTCATCTTCCATAAATTGCATGGGCGTGCCATTTTTCAAATATTGTAAGTTCTCAATAGCATTTTTTTCAGGGTCGCGGACCATTGGTTGATGCATGAACTCATACATGGTGCGCGTGTAATGCGCATCCCAAAGGCTGTCTCTGGTGGGTTCTCTAAAGTGGCTTAAAAAGAAATTTTCTTCCGTATTGAGTAGCCAATCGGAAGATAGGTCATTGGCCCATGTGACATCCGAGCATAGGCGTTTGCCGTCTATCTCAAGCTCATTCCAGGCATGGCTGTGTCCGGAGTAAAAGATATCATTGAGCTCGATTCTGACAGAACCGTCTACACATTTAACAGGAATATTTGCCTCTTTCAAGAGCAATTCATACATCTGGCTGTAACCTGAACATACAGCCAAATTTTGCTCACCCTTGAGCAGGCCAACCGGGTTGTACTGCGAGGTGTCTCCAAAACCATAAGTAAAGCGATTGATCAGGTAAGAAGCGATTTGTTGGGCTGTTTCTTTTTGATTTACAGCTCCAAATTGCAAGGAAGCGCACAGACAGGCTATGTTTTGAGCCTCCTGACAAGATGGAGAAATTAAATTCTTTTTAGAAACCGGTTCAATATACCAAGGCTCGACAAAATCGGAGGTCATTAAAGGTGTCAATACTGGTTTGAATTTCAAAAAAGCAGTGACCTTATTTTCGTAAAAAATATTTTTTACAATTGGTTTCTGAAACAACGCATTCACCTCTGCCATTCGAAAAGAATACTGGTCTGTGGGAATATAAAAATTGTAGGCCTCCTCTATTTCTTGAGCAAAAGTGAGGCTATCTTTTCGATAGATGCGCTTGAGTTCTTTCAAATGCCCAGTGCGATAGTTTTGCTTCACTTTTTGATAATGGCAACGCGTGAGTTCACAAAGTGTATCGCCCTCTTTGAAATAGACTACTGATTCAAAATCATGCGGAAAAATCCGAATATAATGTGAATATGTTGCTTGTTCATCAATTAAGTAAACGGCCAAACAAAAACGAGAACCTTCTTGCTCGTAAGTATAAGGTTCTTGACCAAAAACAGAAACTGCAATGAGGAGGACACAGCCCAAAACCATCTTTTTCATAAGCAAAGTTTTAGGTAATTCTAGAGCATAGATATTCGTTTAAAGGGAATGTCTATATAAGCTCAAAAAGCGAAATGGTTACAGTTATAGGTCGATAACTTAATTGAAGAATCTACTATGCTTTGAACGCAGGTCCAAATGAATCATATGTTTCGTAAAATAATTCTTATTTTTTAAATAAATACAAAAGCCACCGACTAGATGAGGATGCTTCTCTTCGACGCTAAGCGTTGCTTTATACAATAAATCGACATCTTTATTGTCATAAATCCAATCACCATTGATATCAAAAATGTAAAGGTCAATTGCACGTCCAATTAAATGATTCGATTTATCTACACTCTTACCTAGTTTACTATTTAAGAAAACACTTCTTTTCTGAGAAATAATGACCCATTTAGGATTGTGATTTTGGGCGCGGAGTTCTGCTTCGATGAGTTGAATTTTTGTTTTTATATCTTCATTGGCACCCATAAGGCCGCCAAGGTATAGCGCACTATAAAGGACTACGGATAATACCAGCACCCGGATACTTGTCGAAAGTACCTTGACTTGCTTTTTGAACATTAAAGAGTAGCCTATTGATAGTAAAAAGGCGGCAAAAACCGCGCTCCATACGCTCGCATAAACGAAAGCGATGAGGAGTGCAATTGGCAAGAGCAGTAAGAAAAATAGTAATTTCATGTCATGAATTTATAACAATTGAATCAATTTATGAAAAAATTACTCGCGTATTTTCTTATTTTTTGCCTACCTCTGCTCACCATTGTTTTGGTAAATGAAACGACCAAAAACAGCCCACATCAAATTTCTACCCCGTTTTTCACCAAGCAATTTGCCAACCATTCCGATAAGTATAATCCAAACAACTGCAATTGGTATTGTCATAATGAAGGTTGTCGCCACAAGCGCTGGATACAGAGCGCGTTTATCGAAAACATGTATTTTAAGATCATTAATGGCAACAAAGCAAGTCAGGCATATGTGTTAAGTAGTGTTGTTTTTTTAGCGCTTATTTGGCCTTTGTTAATTTTTGTTTTGATTGTTCTCAACATGAATTTACGCTTCAAATCGAAAAGAAAATGACAGATCTGATCACACAACTCTATATTTACTGCACGGACTTCACAATTGCTTTGGCGAATCTTTTAGGCATCTCGTATTACGATGTGAATGCGCTGATCTTCTGCATATTTTTACCCTTGCTTACCTTGTTCTTAACCCTGACTTTAATGCTACAACTGAAGAGAAAAAGAACCGCAAAGAAAATTTGATTTTCAAATAGAAATAAATATCTTTCCGTTGAAAATCGTCCAAATTGAACATTATGATTCAGATAGCCGTTGTAGTTGCCGTAGTTGTTTTCATTCTCTATTTTATCAGTGGCAATAGCCTTGAAAGCTCCTTAAGACAAGGGCTGAGTTCTGGTGTGAGCTGTCTTCTGACTTCGATTCTGATCGTTGTGGTGCTCATTCTTGTCATACTCGGCGCGCTGATCTACGCTTAATTGCATTCTTCGGCGTATAAATCCATGTACTCAAAAATGATGGGTATGGCTGCCATCCTAAAATCTTTTTGGAGCCTTTTATTGTTTCGAACAGCGTTGGCTAGGCTATATACCTGACACCAATCGTAGTCCATGGCAAGTTGGGCCTTTATGAGTGCTGATATCAATTGAAAAGTGTAACTATTCGCTGTCTTTTCTGTTTGCGCTGCAGCGGTAGCAATTGCTGCAGCTGAGGTTACATCGAAATAGTTATCAAGCGCCAATAAGTAAGCATAACACAAGCGTTGGTCTGGGCGCGCATTTTGAGCAAAATCGTCGGTGTCTTTGAATTTTTTATTTCTATTGGCATAAAAATAAAATAATTGCGCATTTTGAAGCCCATCGAAATCCCAACCGAGCGCATTGATAACCGCCATTTTGACATCAATCAGATTTTTTTCATCATCTAAATATTCAAGAATTGGTTGCGTAATTTCACCTTCAGACGCCACTGCCATTTTGATAATTGGGATATCCTCATAGGCCTTATAAAATTGGATAGAGGTTAGCGGGGAATCTGCTTTAGCGATACTCGCTGAAAGTAGAAATGCGAGCAATATAAAATATTGTACTGCGGAGTTAAGAATGGTCATTATTTTTTTTTTAGATTTTAGATTGCTTGTGATAGAAATTAATCAGCTTTGTTCTTGGTGAAAATTTGCCAAACCGAACGAATATTACTGCCCTCTTGCATAAATGCAGAGCCCACCATTGCATATAGCAAAATGAAGGAAAGTACAAATGTAAATTTAGGATCGAGCATCATTGTACCAACAAGCAGAACAACAAAGAAAGTGTACAAGCCAATGTTTCTAACAAATGTTGCAACTTGAATATTGGTTTCTATTTTGGTGCCTAGTTGTGAGCATTTTGCCAATTGTATTTGCAATTTTTCAGTGTAGTATTTTCTTTTTGCTACAAATTTCTCTAGAATTAAGGCGCCTGAGTTTTCAACTTCTGCACGCATTTCATTGGCCAATGCGTCTTCTTCTCGTCGGTTCCAGGCCATCGCTTTGTTGATTTCGGAGAACAACGTTTCAATCTTCAGGATGATAACGAAACGATTGATCAGAACCGAAATATAAAGAACTGAACAAATAATACTTCCGATTGCAATTAAGAATAAGTATTCTTGTTCATCCCATCTGTCTTTGGTAATGCAATAATATTTGATGAATTTATCTTTATCGTTTTTGTATAATATCCTTAAAACTTCAGCTCTGTCGTCCTTTGAAAGCTGATAAATGGAGTCTCTTTTATTCTCAAAAATATCAATGAGCCGCTGTTGATCAATTTTTCTGATCAGTAGTTGGGCTGTGTCTGATGATAAGGCTCTGAAGTTGGCATCTACAATAAGCTTCCTTTGAATCGAATCTGAAAGCGTAGCAGTTTCCTTTCGAAGGATGGTATCTCGCAAAGCATGTAGCCTCAATTTTAAAGCCGTAATATCTTCCTCTCTTGTGTTATCGGAATCTTTTGGGTCATATGCTGGGTCAATTCTAAAAAGATACGGAAGACCACCATCT
>JBIIZI010000171.1:0-4593 GCA_044346375.1 Crocinitomicaceae bacterium
TACTCCTTTGTCAATGGCCAGCACACCACGCAAGGAGGTACGCATCAGAGTGCATTTCGCGAGTCTGTAGCGAAGGTTATTCGCGACTTCTACAACAAAAACTACGAGGCTTCAGATATCCGCCAATCTATTGTAGCGGCCATTGCTGTTAAAGTGGTGGAGCCCGTTTTTGAATCCCAGACCAAAACCAAGTTGGGTTCGCAAGAAATAGAGCCGGGCGGCAAATCCATGCGTGCCTTTATCAACGACTTTCTCAAAGACAAACTCGACAACTATCTGCACCGCAATCCAGACGTCGCCGAAACCATTGAAAAGAAAATCAAGCAGTCTGAACGCGAACGCAAAGACTTAGCTGGCATCCGCAAGTTGGCCCGCGACCGCTCCAAAAAAGCGAGTTTGCACAATAAAAAACTCCGCGATTGCCGCACGCACCTCACAGACCTTAAAGATGAGCGCCGCGAAGACACCACGCTCTTTATCACAGAAGGTGACTCCGCAAGTGGTTCTATCACCAAATCAAGAGATGTCAATACGCAAGCCGTATTCTCGCTTCGAGGTAAGCCACTCAATTGCTATGGTCTCACCAAAAAAGTAGTCTACGAAAACGAAGAGTTCAACCTCATACAAGCAGCCCTAGATATCGAAGAAGACATGGACAACCTGCGCTACAATCGCATTGTCATTGCCACCGATGCCGATGTCGACGGTATGCACATCCGCATGCTCTTGCTCACTTTCTTTTTGCAGTTTTTCCCGGATTTAGTAAAGCGCAACCACGTTTATGTTTTACAAACACCGTTGTTCAGGGTCCGAAACAAAAAGAAAACCATTTATTGTTATTCCGAAGACGAACGCCGTGCGGCTATGGCTGAACTCGGTAAAAATCCGGAAATCACGCGCTTTAAGGGTTTAGGTGAAATTTCTCCGGACGAATTCATTCATTTTATCGGTGAAGACATCCGTTTAGAGCCGGTTATCCTGACCAAAGACGCCTCCATAGACTCCATTCTTTCTTATTTTATGGGCAAGAATACTCCAGATCGCCAAGATTTCATTATCGACAACTTGCGCGTCGAAAAAGACCTACCCGAAACACCTGCGGCCGGAGCAACTGAAGAAGCCGAAACCACCGAATTAGCATCTTAACATGGCAGAAGACGAAATAGAAGACCAAATGCCACAAGAAGAAAGTGCGCATAATCCTTTCGAGAAACAACACGTCGACGACAAAATTGTACCGCTCAATGGCTTGTACCAAAATTGGTTTTTGGACTACGCTAGTTACGTGATTCTAGAACGTGCCGTTCCGAGTTTGTACGATGGCCTGAAGCCCGTACAACGCCGCATTTTGCACTCCATGCGCGAAATGGAAGATGGCCGTTACAACAAGGTGGCCAATATCATTGGCAACACCATGAAATACCACCCGCACGGCGATGCCTCCATTGGCGACGCACTCGTGCAAATTGGTCAGAAAGACCTCATGATCGACTGCCAAGGAAACTGGGGGAACACACTCACCGGCGATGGCGCTGCTGCTCCACGTTACATTGAAGCGCGCCTCTCTAAATTTGCTTTGCACGTTGCGTTCAACCCCAAAACCACCAACTGGCTTTCATCTTACGACGGCCGCAACAAAGAACCGCAGCAACTTCCAATGAAATTCCCTTTGCTGCTTGCACAAGGAGCTGAAGGAATTGCCGTCGGGATGGCTTGTAAGTTTTTACCGCACAACTTCATTGAACTCATCGAGCAGTCGATCAATCACTTGCGCGGTAAGAAAGTCGAGATTTTACCCGATTTTCCGAACGGCGGGATGGCCGATTTCTCTGGTTACAACGACGGCCTGCGCGGCGGACGCGTGCGCATCCGCGCCAAAATCAGAAAGCTCGACAACAAAACGCTCATTATCAACGAAATTCCCTACGGAACCACTACCACTTCGTTGATAGAATCCGTGATCAAAGCCAACGATAAAGCCAAGATCAAGATCAAAAAAATTGAAGACAACACCTCGTCAGAAGCTGAAATCATTGTGCATTTAGCGCCAGGGGTGTCGCCAGACAAAACCATCGACGCACTATATGCCTTCACCGATTGCGAAGTTTCTGTTTCTCCGAACTCATCGATCATCGACGGCGAACGTCCGCGCTTTATGGGCATCACAGAGATTTTAAAAGTCAACACCGATCACACCGTCAAGCTTCTGCGCTTAGAACTCGAAATCAAACTAGACGAGCTCGAGCGCCAATGGCATTTCTCCACCCTAGAAAAGCTGTTTATCAATCACGAAATGTACATCGATTTCAAACTCTACAGCGACCGCGAAGCCCTGTATGCGTATCTCTATGAGCGTTTCAAACCTTTCCAAAAACAACTCCTCCGCGAGATCCAAGACGAAGATTTGCACAAACTAACGCAAATCCCCATGATCCGCATCACGCGCTTCGATGCCGATAAAGCCGACGAAGCTTTGCTCAAAATTGAGGAAGAGATGCAACAAGTGAAGCACCATTTAGCTCATCTTGTAGAATACGCCATCGATTACTTCAAAGACCTCAAAAAACGTTTTGGTGCTGGCCGAGAGCGCAAAACCGAAATCAAAACTTTCGATACCATATCGGCATCAAAAGTGATCATCGCCAACCGCAAGCTTTACGTCGATTACGAAGAAGGCTTCATTGGTTATGGTCTCAAAAAGAACGAATCCGTTTGCGATTGCTCTGAAATCGACGACGTTATTTGCTTTTTCTCTTCGGGCAAGCTCATGATTACCAAAGTTGCCGATAAGAAATTCATCGGTAAAGGCCTGATTTACGCCAATGTGTGGAAAAAAGGCGACACCCGCACCATTTACCATCTTTTTTATCAAGATGGCACGGGTGGGCCCACCATGATGAAGCGTTTTTACGTCAATTCCATTACCCGCGATACCGAATACGACCTCACCAAAGGCACCAAAGGATCTAAAATGTTGTATTTCAGCGTACATCCTAATGGTGAGCGCGAGGTGGTGAGTGTGCTCTTGCGTCCGCGACCACATCTCAAGCGCTTGCGTTTTGACATCGACCTCGGGGCCTTATTGATCAAAGGCCGCAACTCTGCTGGTAACCGCGTCACCAAAGAAATCATTCAAAAAATTGTCCAAAAAGAGGTGGGAGGCTCTACGCTTGCTGCCCGTAAAATTTGGTACGACACCGTTGTTGGGCGCCTCAACGACGAAGGTCGCGGCAAATTCCTAGGTTCCTTTAAAGGCGAGGACCGCATCCTGACCCTTTACAAAACAGGTGAGTACCGCCTCAGCACCTTTGACCTCGCCACGCACTTCGACGAAGACATGATCCATATTGAAAAATGGATCCAAGACCGCCCAATTTCTGCTGTGTATTTCGATGCGGAAAAAGAGTTGCATTATGTCAAGCGCTTTACCTGTGAAGTCACCCAAGACAAACGCGTGAGTTTTATATCTGAAGCACCTGGGTCTTATCTAGATGTAGTTTCCACGGCATTTAGACCCGAAGCCCGTATTGTGTTTAATAAGTTGCTCAAGGAAACCAAAAATTTGCCAGATCAGGTGCTGAATTTGGCAGACCTCATCGACGTCAAAGGTATGAAAGCACAGGGCAATCAAATGACCAAAATGAAGGTCAAAGAAATTGTACTTACGCACCCCATTGACGAAAGCCCAGAGCCATGGCCGCAAGCAGAAGAAATACTTGAGGAAGTCGAATTACTAGAGGATGAAGCAGAAATACCTTCAATGGAGTGGGACCTCTCCAAAAAAGAAGACGACAACCCCGACCAAATTCCACTTTTCTCCGAAGAGCCCGAGGCCGAATAACACCCAAGAAATAAATGAGCAATATCATTTTTTTCACGATGGTCCTTTGCTTACTTTTGTATGTATCCTAAAAAGCTGCACTAATGAATTTGCTCAAAGAAGACCGCATCAACTACCTCAATATCGGCCTGATGCTCATTACCGCCATTTTGGCTTACTACTTTCCATTTGAAACTTTCCTTTTAGCCTATGCCTACTTAGGGCCTTTACATTACCTCACCGAAATCAGCTGGCTCCACGACCGCCAATATTTCGCGAAAGGTAAATTGGATTATCTTGTTTTGCTGGTTATTGGCATCTTATTATCTCTTGATGCGATGTTCAATGACTTAAAAATGAGCAATGATTTCGTGAGTTTTTTCAATGATACTAACTTATCAAATCAATTGTTAATCATTGCAATATTTTCTGGAATTGTATTTGCGCTCATCAAAAACTTTTATATCAAGTTAGGTCTAATAGGTTTATTTTACTTGATCATCGTTAGAAGATGGCTACACCCTTCGAACGATATCGACAATACAGATAGTAGTTTGATTTTTACATTGACATCACTGATTCCTACGCTCATACATGTATATGTTTTTACGGGCTTATTTATGCTCTATGGCGCACTTAAATCCAGAAGTAAATCAGGTTTATTGCAGATGGTGGGTTTCATCTTATTTCCATTAATTCTTGTTTTTGGCTTGCCTAGTGATTCGAAAAATTCGCATCTTTCCGGTTACGGTAAAGATGCTTATTATGCCGAT
>JBIIZI010000224.1:0-2831 GCA_044346375.1 Crocinitomicaceae bacterium
ATGCTGATGGCGAAGGTTTTTACAATACCAATTATTCAATTTTAAATCATTTCAACCTATTCGACAACAAGCTCAATAATAAGGAATACTTGGATATTGTTTCAAATCCAACTACTGAAAAAGCACTCATTCAGAATAAAATCATTGACTCAGTTAGCTATTATAAGCACATTGATTCCCTCAAACAAATCCAAAACAAGAACTTTATTCTAAGCAAACAGCCTATCAATCCTCAAATTGCAGATCAAGGTGGTCATATCCATGATCACGTGCTATATTTTTTCAACAACGACACCAACTATGTGAAGCGATTAGATAAATACAAAAATGTTGCAATGCCTAAAGATCTTTGGATTAGTCCAATGGGGAAAGAAAGGAAAAAAAGTACGGATAACCTCATATTCTTTTCGGAGGTGGGCATCATGCTGATGCGTTTTATCGCTTTCGCTTACCTTTATCATTATCTTAATTGGTTCAGTAAAACCGAAGTTATTCGTTGGCATAAGGTACCAAAAGTACGCTTCATTTTGGTCGTAGTTCTGTGGCTTGCAGCTGCCATTTTTTATTCAATTGATTACAAGTTAGGCTTAAGTGTTTTGTTCTTCCTTAGCTTCACACATGTGCTCCTTGAATTCCCATTAAATTTTATTTCAATTGCAGGAATCGGTACAGAATCACTTTCAATTTTCAAGAATGGGTTTAAGAAGAAACCCCTTCAATCTTAATTTCTAAATTTTACGCTCATCCCATGCTCAAATTTTCATCTTTCATTGTCGCTGTTTTCAGCGCAGGCTTTTTCTTTGCTCAATTGGTGAGCACCACTCCCGATGGCCGCTACACGCTTACAGCTGAGGGAGCATCTTATTTTGCCAAACTTTCCTTGGATTGTACCTCTAAGCCAACACCACACTATTATTATCAAGCGTTGCGCCAACCCGGAGATACCCAAACCCCAACTGATATCTGGCCATCTTTTTACGGCTGTTACGATTGGCACAGTGCCGTGCATAACCACTGGGCACTTATCAAAATTCTAAAAACATATCCTGATATACCAGAAGCAGCTGCTATTCGCGCCAAGCTCGATGAAAGTTTCAGTGAGGAGAACATCCGCAAAGAATACGAATATTTCGAAACCAATAAGGAGCGTTATGTATTTGAATTTCCTTACGGACAGGGCTGGTTGCTTAAGGTAGCCGATGAGCTAGCCCGTTGGAACGATCCCGACGCCGAGCGTTGGTTAGAAAACCTCGGGCCCTTGCACCGCTTGTGTGCCGCTGCAGCGCAGGTCATCTGGAAAGACATCAAAGAAGTCAAGTTGTCGGGTTCTCACGACGCGCCTTCGCTCAACCTTTCTTTTGCAATCGACTACGCCCGCACCTTCGGCGATGAAGATCTCCTTAAGGTTGCACTCAAAGCGAGCAAGCGCTATTTTGGCAAAATGACCAAAGCGCCATTGCGTGCAGAGCCTTTTGAATACGATTTCATGTCGGCTTCTTTATTGGTTACCGACCTCATGCGCAAAGTGTATACGCAAGAAGAATACCTCAAGTGGGTCAAAGGCTTTGCACCTGGATTGTTCGCTGCTGAAACAGCCAAAAAAGACCTTCAAATCAAGAAAACTGACAAACACGATGGCTATGAATCACATTGGGACGGTTATCATTTGAACCGTATTTGGTGTCTGAACGGCATGCTGAAATCTTTGCCAGCTGAAAGCCTAGATGCCACAACCAAAGCAGCATGGGCAAGCAGCATGAACGCCATGTGGGACTACGCGCAAGAAAGTATTGGTAAAGGCAACTACGACATCGACCACTGGTTGTCGTCGTTCTCTGTATTTGCTTTAATCGGTTACGAGTAAAGCCACGCGCGCTAGCGCCCAAGCTAATTGAGCTTCTCTACTCAATTCAGTCGTATCTAACACAATTGCATCGGAAGCCTGCGCAAGCGGGCTTTCTTTTCTAGTACTATCTAGGTGGTCTCGTTGCAATAAATTTTGCTGAACACTCTGAGCATCGGTATTTTCTCCTTTTGCTTCGAGTTCGGCCAAGCGGCGCTGGGTGCGCACCTCCGCAGAAGCAGTTACAAAAATTTTGAGTTCGGCAGCAGGGAATACCACAGTGCCGATATCCCGACCATCCATGACAATTCCTCCGTTTACACCCATTTGCTGTTGGAGTTCCACTAATTTGGTTCGCACTGCTTTGAGGGCAGCAACCTGAGACACAACTGCTGCCACACGAGGGGTGCGAATGGCGTCTGTAATGTCCTGTTCGTTGAGAAAGATTTTTTGATCGGATGTCATCTCGATCTTGATGTTGTGGAGGTGTTTCTCTAATTGTTGAATTTGTATGGCCCCGTTATTGTCAATAAGTTGATTTTCTAGGCAATAAAAGGCAACGGCGCGATACATCGCGCCGGAGTCTATGAATGTGTAATTGAGGGTTTTGGCCAAGGCCTTGGCTAATGTACTTTTGCCACAAGCGGCGTAGCCGTCAATTGCTATGGTGATTTTTTTTTGCATCAATAGTAAATCGCTCTACGCACTTGCGTGATGTATTTAGCCATGCGGATCACTTGTTTAGTATAGCCAAATTCGTTGTCGTACCAGGCGTAAAGCACCACGTTTTTGCCGTCTACAGAAACAATGCTGGCATTGGAGTCAAATACACTACAACAAGTATTGCCAATGATATCCGAAGAAACGAGTTCTGGGTCGAAGGAATAATAGATTTGGTTGACCAACTCGCCGTGGAGCGCTGCATCTTTAATGGCTGCATTCACTTGTTCGAGATCGACGGTTTTTTCGAGTTCGAGGCTCAAAATAG
>JBIIZI010000108.1:0-7429 GCA_044346375.1 Crocinitomicaceae bacterium
TCCAGGCATCGGTCTGAGGGTCGTAGGCCCATAAATCTTTATGTATGACCTCAGCGGTATCTAAACCACCACAGAGATAACCCAAACTACCAATCGAAAAACCGGTAGCACGTTCGCGTTTGCCCATGCCCACATCGTTGAGCTTGGTCCAGGTATTGTACTGACCAAAGACCGCCAAAGGAAAGAAAAGAAGCAATACAACTAACCTCATCGTTTCAAAAGCTTTTCTTGATGAAGAATTTGTTTTGCATTGCTTATTTTCAGGATATATGTTCCTGTATTCAATGCGCTGACATCTATATTTTGTTGGAAATAAAGTAAGTCTTCTTTCAATAATAACTTTCCATTCATATCAAAGATGCTTAGCTCCAATTGATCAAATGGAAGACCCAAACCCTGAATATGGATTTCATCTACCACTGGGTTCGGATATACTTTTACATCTAGCATATTTTCTGCTAAACCAATGCTGTTATCAATAGGGTTGAACTGCCAGAAATCATTGAAGTTGATGCCGTTTGTACCTGTGCCAAAATAGCCGCGGTCATGGATAGCGAACGCGACAGGAAAACGGCGGCTCGATCCTGGAAATTCAATTTCTTGTTTCCAAGAATTAGTAGCCGGATGAAAAGACCAAACCTGTTCAGTGACCACAGATAAGCCTCCCACATAGCCCGATGTAACGTAGCCATGTTGCTGTATGGCAAAGGCGGAGCTTCCGCCAGTTGATACGCCGGGAAAAGAAGCGCGTTGATACCATTGATCGTGCAAAGGTTTGTATTCCCAGAGTTGATTTCCACCTTTGATGAAACCGCTGCCTTCAATTGCAAAAGCACAAGTCCATTGCCCAAAACTCATGGGCGCGGTGGCACAAAAAGACCAAGAATCTGTATTTGGGTTGTATTTAGCTAATTGATTGCCCTGATACACATAACCTCGGTTATTTATAGAAAAGCCTTGACTGTCTCCGGGATTTGCCAAAATGCAATTGGCAATCGGAGCCCAAGTGTTGAGTGCTGGATCAAACTTATAAAACTGCGTACTGAGCGCCGAACCCCCTCCTACAATGGGGCAGTTATCTACGACTAAAGCAACTGCACCATGGGTGCTTACAGGAAAATCAGCCTTTTGAGTCCAGGTGTCTGATGCAGGGTCGTATTCCCACCAATCTTTATAGGAGATATCTTGGCCCGTGCCGTTGACATGCCCAAGGCCCATGTAGCCGCGGTGCGATGTAGCACAACCCGTTGCGCGATGACGCCCCGGGCCTCCAAAGCTAGACTTCTGGATCCAGAATTGCGCAAATAATTCGGGGGCTAACGTAAAACAAAAAATCAATATGACAGCCCTCATATCTTTTGCCATTTTTGAACCTGACCAGATGCCAATTTCTTGAGTAAGTATACACCGGATTCCAGATGATGCATCTCAAAAACAGACGCACTTTCAGTATTGATTTGTTGGAGCACTTGCCCATTCATATTGAGTAGTTGATACGCTCCTGTGTTTGGCGTAAGGTGCAAACTCCCCTGACTCGGATTCGGAAAAGCATTAAACGCTGTTGCCTCGGGGTCGTCTAGCCCCACATAACTAGCGGTGATTTGTAAAGTGTAATCGCCGCTAAAAGCACCCCAACCTTCTACAATAATGTGTAGGGGGCCAAGGGCTGTAGCATCAAAAGAAAGCGCAGACTGTGGTGCGCAGTCATGGGCATCGTCATTGTAAGCAACGACGTCTCCATTCATATCTACAACACTTAAAAACGTATCAAAATTGGCACCACACAAAGAAACCTGTACCTCAGCAAGTAATGGGTTGGGTTCAAAATAATAATAGATATCTGGCGACGGATAGACGTAATTTTGATTTGAATAACACACTTCTGTTGAACGGGTGTCTGTGTAAGGTAGCGCCCCAACAGTAATGGCATCGTTTTGGTCGTCTCCAGGATAACCTGTGCAATTAAGTCCGTTGGTGAGCGTAATGCCAAAATCGGTAACAGATCCCCATTGATACGTGCCGCAAGGATTCAAAGGAATAGTGCCCTGCTCTCTTTGCATCACTCTTAAGCGCGTAAGACCATTCACAGCATTAGGCGGAACTGTAAATGACCAGTTTTGAACAGGTGCGGGCGGCGTACCCACCCATGTGCCAAGGCTTTCATAAGTATCGAAGTTTCCGTTTTGATCAAAATCGATCCAGGCTTCACCTGCGCCAGCGTAATTACCACCGCATGTTCCAAATTTTACTGAAATGGTATATGTACCACCAGCATTTAGAGAAACATTCACACTTTGAGTGAGGTCATGTAAGCCAACTACGCCAGGACAACCAACGTAATTAATAGTGCCAACAACTCCGCTTAAAACAACGCTTTCCACATTGGAATCTATGGTGCTGGTAGGGCCCACATTGGTGCAATACTGCGCAAAAAGGGAAATTTGAAACAGAATAAATAGCAGTAAGTAACTGTGTTTCATTAGCTAGTAGTTTGACGAAAGGTAAGCAAAAAAAGCTAATTAACAATAGCTTAACACTGTTTGGCTTACTTGTTGTTCCAGTTGGTCATGGCCATTGGAAGGCCGTCAAAAACAAAACTTTTAGCGGCGGCGGCAGCTTTTTGCAAGCGCTCGGGCAAGGCTAATTTTTCTTCGGACTTCCATTCGCCTAAGACGTAATCTGCTTGGCGCCCTTTTGCAAAGTCGGAACCAACACCGAAGCGTAGGCGGGCATATTCTTGCGTTTTTAAAAGTGCTTGGATATCTTTGAGACCGTTGTGTCCGCCATCGCTCCCCTTGCCTTTCATGCGCAAAGTGCCAAATGGCAAAGCGATGTCATCGGTGATGACTAATAGATTTTGAATGGGGATTTTTTCGGTTTGCAGCCAATAGTTTACTGCTTTGCCCGATAAATTCATAAAGGTAATGGGCTTGATCAATATGAGCTGCCTGCCCTTATATTTAGTTTCTGCGCGAAAAGCAGCCTTGTCTAAGGAAAAGCTGGCGCCGAGATCATCGGCTAATTCGTCTAGTACTTTAAATCCGATATTATGGCGGGTCTGGGCATATTCAGAACCCGGATTTCCTAAACCGACAATCAGGTATTTCATTTTACCAATTTGGACAGGTATTACACTTATCGGATTGCTTGAGATAAAACAACGCACCTACAACGATATCGCGCTGGCCGTACAAGAATGCTTGTTTGGCATTGGAGTCGTAGTCATTGGGACGTGTTTTGACGCGGAATTGACCCATAAAGCCACCCTGAATGTTGGCTGCTACAAATAAGTGCTTAAAGAATTCAGCGCGCAAACCAAAGTGACCAGATGCGCCAACACCAGAAAGTGAGACAGTTTCCATGGATTTTTCACCCGCAAAAGTAAAATCATTGTATGAAAGTATTGGACCGGCCCCTACACCCATTAGGGTGGTAAGTGCAAAGTTACCTTTCTCGGCTTGATAAATCTTGAATACGTTTGTCAGCTGTACATTGATGTAGTTGAGCCCATTTGTATTTTCGTAATGAAAGGTGTTTTCGCTAGTGACAACAGAATCGCCGCTGTAGGTACCAGACCAACCTGTTGCTTGGTCTATACCTGGGCTAATTGTGCCACTTAAATAATAGGTTGGGCCGTGTTTCATGACGTATTTCATGTGCTCGTAACCCAATGAAACTGCCCAATTGCGCTTGAAATTATAACCGATGCGCACATCGAACTGTGGAACCGTAAAAGTATTGAAATTGATGTATTCGTTGATGTCAGTGGATGGGCGGTCTACGGCCTCAACGCCTTTGAGTTTGAAGTCATAGCCAGGCCCAATAAAACGGATGGTGCTTGGCGTGTAGATACTGCGGTTGTAGCCCCAATAAGCAAATATGGTGCCTGCTGCTGTTGATTTTTTTTGCGGCTTGAACTGAGCTTTTGCTTGTGTTCCGATAACGCAAAGCAACAGCATGAAAATTACTTTTCTCATTGTGAAATAATTTTAACCCACTCCTTTTGCGTTAGAACACGTTCCAAACGGTAGTGAATGGTTTTGTTACGACTGTACCAAGCTACTAAACCATAGCCTTTTGCAAAAACGCTTGTTTGAAGACCTGTTACTTCTTTCTCCGCGCGTGTAAATGGATTGAGTACCGTTCTTCTGATTTTGTCTTGGAAAAAAAGTGCTTCTGCCTTTGTTTTTCGTAGGAAAACCGTTTGTTTTCGGCTTTGAAACTTTCTAAAAACCTCGTGCAAAAGCACGGTGGAGTCTACTACTCCGCTAAACTTAGAGGCGAACCAGGTTTCTTTTTGAAGGTCAAAAGGGAAGAGCTGATTTTTATAGAGCACCGTTTTTTCTTTGCTTTGAACCCGATTGACAACCATATGATCCTGAACTACTAAAGAGTCGATGTTGTAATTGATAGCTTCGCGCAAACGGCCATCTGGCGCGTATATTTCCACAATGAGGTGTGGTCCAACGGCGTCTTCTACCGTGTAAATGCGGTGAAACTCCTCGTCTAAACCATTTGCGATATCGCGGTAATGGTAAATTTTGGGAATGGTGTCCAGTGGATAAAAATAAGCTGCGTTTGGGTTTTTACTTGTATAAGTAAGGGTTTCATCTGATACATATTTCTTGACATACCATCCGGTAAGGGTGGCGCCAAGTACTAACAAGCCGAAGAAAACCCATTTTTTCATTTTGACATTTTTAGAAAAGCAATTTCTTGTTCAGTGAGGTGACGGTAATAACCGCGTGGTAAATCTTTTTTAGTAAGGCCTGCATATACGACGCGGTCAAGTTTGATGACTTCGTAACCGAGTGCTTCTACCATTCGGCGCACCACTTGGTTTTTACCCGAACGGATTTCAACACCAATTTCATTGCTGCCGCCTCCTTCTACAAAGCTTGCTGCCTCAGCTTTCATGCGACCATCTTCGAGGT
Source organism: Crocinitomicaceae bacterium (assembly GCA_044346375.1). Classification (GTDB taxonomy): domain Bacteria; phylum Bacteroidota; class Bacteroidia; order Flavobacteriales_D; family Crocinitomicaceae; genus UBA952. Next base: position 4,935 of record JBIIZI010000108.1, read on the forward strand.
CGAGGCCACGGGTCATTTTTTCGAGGTCTTCTTTGGCTACTGACTTATTGGTTTCGATATGGTAAAGTTTGCGGGCGTGGTAACGCGGATGCAAGAGTTTTTTCATCATGTCGCCATCGTTGGTAAAGAGCATAAGGCCAGTGGTGTCGCGTTCCATGCGCCCTACCGGGAAAATTTGCTCGCGACAAGCTTTGCTCACGAGGGTCATGACTGTTTTGCGACCACGGGGATCGTCTATTGCAGTGATGTAGCCTTTAGGTTTATTGAGCAAAACATAGCGTTTGGTGCCGGTTGTAATGGTTTCGCCATCGTATTGAACGACGTCGCCTGGCTTCACTTTATAGCCCATTTCGGTAACGATAACGCCGTTTATAGAAACCACGCCTGTATCAATCAGGACATCGGCCTCGCGACGCGAACATATACCTGCATTAGATAAAAACTTATTAAGGCGGATGGCATCTTCGCGGAAACTTGGAAGTGGATCGCCTTTTTTGACTTTGATTTTGTAATCGATGTATTTGCGCTTGTCACGGGCACTTACCTTTGGCGCATCTTTGGCGCCTGTTGCTTTAGGTTTTGCACCTGTTTTCTTTGGTTGTCTCATTTGGCTACAAAGATACGTAAAAAGCAAATGCTTTATTGTGGTTCATCAAGCAGTTGGGCTATATGTGCTTGAAGCAGACTCACTTCTTTTGGGTTTGTGCCATCGTAATAGCCGCGAATACGCATTTGGCGATCGATTAAGACAAAGTTATTGGTGTGAATAAAGTCGCTGCCGGCATCGCCTAGGTTTTGTGCCTCTGCGGGCTTCAGTACGAAGAAGGAGCGCCTTGCCAAACCATATAAATCGGTCTTTTTACCCGTTAAAAAATGCCACTGACCGGCTTTGGCCTGATGCGTTGTTGCATAACGCTTCATTTGAGCTACAGTATCGATATCAGGATCTACGGTAAAACTAAAAATACGTACGTCCGGTTGCTTGGCATATTTGCGTTGAATGCGTTGCATTTGCGAATTCATGATGGGGCAAATGCTTTTGCAAGTAGTAAAAAAATACTCTACTACACTCACTTTTCCTTTCATGTCGGCGTCGGTAATCCAAGCGCCATCTTGATTTTCAAAACGAAACGAACCCACCTTATGGCCTCGGCCTATTCTCAGCATTTCTGGATCAACCATTTCTTGCTGAACGTCAATTGGATTGATCACAGGGAGTGGTTTAGTCTTCCCCTGATCACTTAAGAAATAGTAACCAATTGGCACTACAATCAAAAAGAGTACAACTATAAAAAGAATGCGTTTCATGCAGCAAATTTAGGCATTCAATAAACTCAAAACCTTGACTTTTATCAGTTCTTGGCGTTTTTCGAGCGCGCCCGATAAAATGGTAAAACTTCGTTCATTTTTCTGAAGGTCGGTAAGGTAGAACTCAAACAACTGCTGCCGATCATCAGGGTTTTCCCTGAGCGGATCAGGGTGCCATGGGATATCCGGTGCGCACAAAAAATAATGATCGAAATGCTGCTCCTTCAACAGTTCACCAATCAAAGGACTAACCTCAGCATACTTGACTTGCGACCAAACCTGAAAAACATGCATTTCGGTGTCGGCAACAAAACCAGTTTTGGGCCAGCGCTTTACTTGTTCCTGGGCCATAATATCTAAATCTTTTTGCTGATAGCTGATTTGATCAGCGAGATACGTTCTAGCGTATTCAGCAATATAAGGGAGTTCTAAATATGACGAAAGCCAAACGGCATGGGTTGTTTTGCCGCAAGATTCTGGACCAGTGAATGCTATACGGAGAGTGCTTTTTTCCATTTTCTATAGCCATTAAAAGCAAGTAAAAGATAGGCGAAATACAAAATGGCCGTAGACCACCAATGTTCGACGCAAAACCAAATGATCCCGACGATGTTCACGACAATCCAGACCGCCCAGTTCTCCAAAACTTTTCTTGTGGTGAGCCAAGTAGCGAGTAATGAAAATACAAAGAACTGCGCGTCTAGTGCTTCTCGCCAAACCCATAATAAATAAATGGAAAAAACCGGTTTAACGCCCAACTCAAGCCACAAGACAACAAACCAGAACAAAATACCAATCAAGAAACTCAATAAAACCCATATCCAAATTGCTTTCCCTATAGACCGAACGGGCAAGGCTTCTTTTTGATCTGACCATGTAAACAAACCATAAAAACCAAGAATGATATAGGCAATTTGCTGGCTAAATAAGCCCCATGTGTGCATGTTAAAGAAAAACAAAGCGTAAAAAAATGCACTGGCAATACCGAAAATCCAGCCTACAGCCTTTTCAGTGGCAATGAGATAGACATAAATAAAGCCTAAGATGGCAGCGATAATTTCCAACAACGGAGACAAAAAGTCAAAACCTATCATTTCAACGGATCACGAGTACTTTGGCAACTTTGCGGTCACCACCTTGGTAATTGTTGGCAGTCCAGAAAAAATAGACACCAGTTGGGACTTTTT
>JBIIZI010000008.1:0-25287 GCA_044346375.1 Crocinitomicaceae bacterium
ACTTCATCGCCATGGACATCCGTGAAGCCATGCGCCAACTCGGCCACATCACGGGCCAGATCGATGTGGATACAGATATTTTGGGTACAATTTTTAGTAAGTTTTGTATCGGCAAATAACCCTCCCGATACTTACAACTGGTGCAAAATAATTTATGCCAATAAAAAAGGCTAGCCGAGGCTAACCTTTTTTCTGTTTGGTGTAGTATTCTTCTAGACTCGAACACTTTTCTTTTTCGAGAAAATCTTCGATGGAATCGATATTTCTTTCTTTTAGCCAATCGATGAGGTCTTCCTTGCGAGCAGCTTGTCCGAGTGTATACTTATTGTTCACACAATAGGTGTCATATTCATTTGCGACCTGTACAGTTAAACCGTAATGTTGTTCAATCAGTTTTTCAAAGTCGCCGATATTAGTGGAGGCCTTAATGGAGAGATCATCGCTTGTTGCATTGATTTCTTTGGTTGTTTTGTGATTTAAAGCGGCGATGGTAAGTTCAGGATCGGCAAGTTGTTTGCCTTTATAAATCCTGAGCGTTAAGCCAAAATTTTCTTTGAATTCAGCTTGAATCGTTTTCAACTTTTTGTTGGCGGCGATATGAAAATCTTTCGCTTTGAATTTATCTGTAAGGTTCGAAAAAAATTTAAACATGTGCTTACAATTGAATTTCTTGACAACCTTTTTCTTGTAGTTCTTTATTGAGGCTAGAGAGGGTCATTTTGTCATGCTCTTCATGTGTTTTTGTTGTTTTCCCACCTGGAGATTTATAACACACTTCGCAATCTAAACCAAACGCATCTTTAAAACGCTTCTCAAATCCACCTACGGAGAGGTTGCCATTGATAGACAAATCGGCTTCACCTGAAGGCTTGTATTCGCCGACTGCTTTAGTGCGGGCACTTGCAATAGTGAGGTCGTTATCGATACCTTTTCCGTCTGGCGTGCGCAAGGTAGGCACGAGGTATGGGAATTTCTTTAAAAATTCAGCTTGGAAAGTTTTGATTTTAATTCTTCCGTTTACAGTAATATCAGCCATATCAATTGATTTTTTGTTTAAACCAAAGATATGCCTTGCATGTTTTGCAACGGAGTTTAAGTTAGTTCAAGTAAGCAGTGCTTTGCATATTTAGAACTGATAGATGGAACTATTTTTATTGAAATAGGGCACAATCTTGTCCAGGTTTTGCTCGATCAAGTGTTTCGGAAAAAATTCGAATAGATGTGCAAAAAGAGCCTTTAATTGAAGGTGTTGCGCTTCTTGAAGAATAGTGTTCATTGCTAAGGACTCCGCTAAAGAATAAAAAACAATCCTTTGCTCTTCTATAGTAAGCAGGTTCATTTTTTTTGAGAGCTCATCGAGCAGTTGTTCGAAGAACCTGAATGATGCTTTGCTTTGGTTATTCAGATCGAAATACATCAACATACAGGACCAATACCTTGCAACAGGGAACATATGTAATTTATCCAATTGCTCAGGGCTCAACTTGAGTTCGGCAAAGAGAAACTTGCCAATTTTTAGGGCTTTATCTTTCTGCTTCGTGATGTAATAATGTCTGAACAAGAGACAATTGCCAAAAATAACATCCTGTAGGTCTTTGTCTGAAGCCTCGTGTTTTAGGCCCTTCAGATAATATTGGATGCCTGCTTCATAGCCAGGTATTGAAAAGGTAGGGTCTGCCAAAATTTCAAAGAAGTGTTCCCGAATGACACTAAAATGGCTGAATTTTTTGAAAAAGGAATCGTTGTTTTGGTTGGTCAGGACAGACTGAAAAATTTCTTCGGCAAACTTTGCCTTATGTTTTTCGTTGTTGATGTCTTCAAATTGTTCTGTGTAAAGAAGCAGTGGTTTTAATTCATTGGTATGAATGCAAACGGTAATCAAACTCTTAAAATTAGAATTTGAGGTTTGAAATTTTCCGAAGCCAAAAATAAACTGTTCAGTTTCGTTTTGTACCGTTTCAAATTCGTTCCAGTCTTTATAGCCGCAAAATTGAACCAGAATATTTAAAGTATGTAGGTAGGGATGGTTCACATTTGTAGAAAGAAGAAAGAGCCGATAAATGGTACTTTCTGATATGCCAGATAAACCACTATTTTCAATCAATTCGCTGACTTTTTTACAATCGAGCTTGGTTCTAATTGGAAAACCAATTTGCAAACAAAGCTGTTTGTAAAGCTCATTTTTTTGAAAAGTAGTAAGAACAAAATTCGGTTTGGGCATCCTCAAAATTAGCAACAAATAGAAAGTCTACCCTTTTCGAAATTATACTTGAACTAACTTGAACCGCCTTTTCTTTTGCAATACACCTTCTTTCCAAAAATCTTCATTTTTGAGGACAAGGAGTAACGGCCGCTCGGCTAATATTTCATAACCAACCTTCTGCAATGAAACAATAATATATACCCGTACGGGTACATATTACAACTTCCATAATTTCCCTACCTTCGTATTCAAATTTACAACCCTATGAAACTGCGTTTACTCGTCTTATTTTGTGTAGCTATTTTGGGCCTTAAGCCAGTGTTGGCAGAGGAAGGCATGCTCATTCCTTCTTTGATTGCAGCTTTTGAAAACGACATGAAAGCCAAGGGCATGAAGCTCAGTGCCGCCGATATTTATAGTGTCAACAACACAAGTATCAAAGATGCTATTTTTCAGTTTGGGGGTGGTTGTACGGCTGAGCTCGTTTCTGATAAAGGTTTGCTTCTGACCAATCACCATTGTGGTTACAGTCAGATTCAAGCACATAGTTCTTTGGAAAACGATTATTTAAAGAACGGATTTTGGGCACAAACCATGGCTCAAGAGTTACCAAACCCTGGTTTAACAGCAACTAGAATTGTCCGCATAGAGGATGTTACGGCTGCAGTGTTAGCGGGTGCAAGCTCAAAGGCAGACCAAGCAACTATTGCTGCAAATATCAAGAAATTAGTAGCCGCGGCAATCGCCGGAACGCATTTTGAGGCGGAGATCAAGCCGTTTAATTACGGCAATGACTACTATTTAATGGTCAAGGAAACATTTACTGACGTCCGTTTTGTAGGAACCCCGCCAAACTCCATTGGCAAATTTGGTGGCGATACAGATAACTGGGTTTGGCCGCGCCACACCGGCGACTTTTCGGTTTTCCGCATTTACGCCGGTAAAGACAACAAGCCAGCTGCGTTTGCTAATGACAACCAGCCTTATAAGCCGCTGCATTACCTCCCGATTTCTTTTCAAGACCGCCAAGAAGGCGACTTCACTATGGTTTATGGTTTCCCTGGCACCACCGAACAACATGTTGTTTCGGAATACCTCAAATTTATTATTGAAAAAGAACGCCCTGCGCGCATAGAAATGCGCAATAAATCTTTGGCAGCTATAGACGCTGGCATGAAGTCTTCAGACCTTATCCGCATCCAATATTCGGCAAAGCAAGCAAGTATTGCCAATGCTTGGAAAAAGTGGATAGGGCAGGTAGAAGGCCTCGAAAATTTGGGAGCAGTTCAAGTCAAGCTCGATTACGAGGCAACTTATAAAGCATTGGCTATTAGTAAGCCCGAATGGGCCAAATTTGCTGTTGCACTTCAAACCCTCAATGGGCTGATGGCTGATGGCTGTAAAACAGAGTACAATTATGCAATTGGAGTGGAATATTTTTCGGTTGGTCCAGAGTATTTCAAACTCGTTCGCGGTATAGAAGATTTAATTGTCAATCATGCAAAGTATACTGCCAACAATGAGCTTAAAGGTGTCTTAGCCAAACTTCAAACAAGTGCAGACGGCTTTTTCAAAAATTACAATGCTGAGGTTGATCGTCAAATTTTCCTTGACTTAACCAAATTATACCTCAATTATACTCAGCAAGCTCTGAAAGGCACTACAGTTGAGCAATTAACAGCACTTATTTATGGCAATTCTATATTTACAGATGCCGCCCGTTACAAAGCGTTTTTGAGCAGTTTTAGTGCAAAATCGATCAAAAAACTCGAAAAAGACGCCGGTTTTGTGCATTTCAATCAGTTTTTCACGCCTTTTAGAAATGAAGTAGTACCGGCTTACAAAACTTTTCAAGCAGAGGTCAATAAATGGATGCAGGTATATGTAGATGGTAAATACGTTATGTTTCCGCTTGCCAAACATTGGCCAGATGCGAACTCAACTTTGCGCCTTACTTATGGTCAGTTGGAAGGCTCTGCGCCAACAGACGGCATGCGCTATACCGAACACACCACTTTAGATGGGATCATCGCCAAATACAACACAGGCAACCCGGATTTTGAATTATTGCCGCGCATGCTCGACTTACACGCCGCCAAAAATTACGGCCCGTATGCGCAAGGCGACGAATTATGGGTTTGCTTTACTGGCTCTAACCACACCACTGGCGGCAACTCTGGCTCGCCGGTGCTCGATGAAAATGGCTATTTAATGGGGCTCAATTTTGACCGCAGTTGGGAGAGCACCATGAGCGATTACCTTTTTGATCCGAACCGCTGCCGCAACATTGTCGTCGATATCCGCTATGTACTTTGGGTCATGGATATTTACTCCGGAGCCAAACACTTAGTCGATGAAATGACCTTAATGAAAGAATAAATCTATATTTGCTTTTTATTTTCAAACCTATTGCGTTTTCTCGAATGAAGAATTCTTTATTACTCCTCTTTTTTGGTCTCTTTATTGCCTTCTCTGGCCGTGCGCACAAAGACCTCGCGATCCCCGTTTCTAAAAAAATCGAAGGTTTTCTTGTAGATTTCAAGACCAAGTCTGAAGTAGAAGAGGTTGAAGTACAACTCAAATCTGCCGTTACAGGAAAGGTATACACTGCAGAAACCGATGAAAATGGAAAGTTCACCTTCCGCAATGTACCTATCGGAAAGTCTACCATTAAACTCATTGACAAAGATTACCGCGCAACGGTCTTGAAAGTTTTTGAAACCAATGAAAAACATCTTATCCATTATACTTTCAGCCAAACGCAGCCTTTTACAGCCCAACTTAAAGTATCCTGGATGTTCAACTGGGGAGACTACAAAGGCCAAGAACATTATTGGTCACACATGGCCGCCCGCATCATTCTCGTCATTTACGGTTTGTGTTTGGTCCTGATTTTCTTCTACAGCGTTATTCAACTGAGTTTGGCAATTGCTTATGTCAGGAACAAGAAAAAACAACAAAGCCGAGTTACCCCACCGTTTGATCTTGACAATGCACCTAAAGTAACAGTCCAATTGCCAATGTTCAACGAAATGTACGTGGCAGAACGCATCATCGAAACTTGCGCAGAAATAGACTACCCGCGAGACAAATTTCAGATCCAGGTCCTAGACGACTCCACCGACGAAACCAAAGACATCATCGCAAAAAAGTGTGCTGAAGTAGCGGCTAGAGGTATCAATATTCAACACGTGCACCGCACAGACCGTACTGGTTACAAAGCAGGAGCTTTGGATTGTGCTATGGATAAAGTTGAGGGCGAATTCATTGCTATTTTTGACGCCGATTTTGTACCGAGCAAAGATTTCTTGCTGCGCACGATTCCTTATTTTACTGAAAATGTGGGCGTGGTACAAACGCGTTGGGGTCACCTCAACAAAGATTATTCCTTGCTTACCGAACTACAAGCATTTGGCTTGAACGGACACTTCGCCATTGAGCAAGGTGGTCGCAATGTGAGTGGGCATTACATCAATTTCAACGGAACAGCAGGTGTTTGGCGCCGCGCCACCATCGATGACGCAGGCGGTTGGGAACACGATACCATCACCGAAGACCTCGACCTCAGCTACCGCGCCCAAATGAAGGGCTGGCGCTTTGTGTATTTGGAAGAAGTAGAATCTCCTGCCGAGTTACCGATTACGATGTCTGCACTCAAGAGTCAGCAACACCGCTGGATGAAAGGTGGCGCAGAGGTATTTATTAAAATGTGGAAGCGTTTAGCTACTACTAAAGGCCTCAAAATTGGCGATCGCATCCATGGTTTGGCGCACCTTTTCAATTCTTCCGTATTCGTATTCATCTTGATCCTTTCTTTACTCAGTTTGGCGGTATTGCACATCAAAGATTCTTTCTCTGATCTCAATATCTTTATCAAGTACGGGATGTATTTCTTCTCAAGTACTATCTTCTTAGCGTTTTACTACTGGAATTCTTTCCGCGACAAACGCGGCAACTTCTTCGGTGACCTCTTCCGTTTCCTAGGGCGTTTTGTTCAGTTTCTGACGGTTTCTATGGCGCTAGGGCTCAGCAATGCGGTAGCGGTTATTGAAGGCTATCTAGGCATCAAGAGTTCATTTGTACGCACACCAAAGTTCAATGTGGCTAAAAAGGATGAGTTCAAAGGCAATAAATACGACAAGAAAAGCCTTTCGATCATCAATATCTTAGAAGGAACTTTTATGGTTGTGTTCGGATTTACTGCCGTCAATAGAGCAATTTATGGCGACTTAGGAATGGTGCCGTTTCATGTCATGCTCGCTGTAGGGTATGGCATTATTTTCTTCAATACGCTCAAAGAAAACCGCGGCCAACAAGTGTAAGCTTTACTCTTTAACGATGCTCAGGCTTTCGAGCTTGGTTTCGTATTTGCCACTTCTGAATTGAAATGTACTGCGGTAGCTGTTTCCTTTTGAAACGTAAGACCCAATAACTGTTCCGCTCCCTTCTACCGATTTTGCGTTTTTATAGCGCAGCGTAAAAGTCCCTTTTGGGTTTTTTTGAAAAAAGCTATTTAAGATCATTTCGGCCTGAGAAAGTGGGTAAGCACCATCTGAACCGGGAACTTGAAGTACAATTTTGTCTTTACCAAGATTTACTATGGTGTGCGCATCGTTGGTTTCCATTCCCCGCTGAATAGTGGCATATGGGATATCGCCACTAAAGCTTAGTGAAATCAGGAGGGCACTAAAGAAACTGTAAATTGCGTTCATGCCACAAACTTAACAAAAATGATGCCGTAAATTTGGCTAAATTTGTAAGAATAATCGCACAAAATGAAAGCTCAGCAAGACCAACTCGTCATCTATAATAGTTTGAAAGGAGAAAAAGAACCTTTTGTCCCGATGGTGGAGGGTAAGGTCGGAATGTACGTGTGTGGCCCAACACTTTATAGCGAGCCTCACATGGGCAATATGCGTACTTTCATCAATTTTGACCTCATTTACCGCTACCTTTTACATTTGGGTTTCAGCGTCAAATATGTGCGCAATGTAACCGACGCAGGCCATATCACCAACTCTGCTGGTCAGGAGGTAGATAGCATTGGAGCAGCCGCCAAAGCAGAGCAGTTGCAATCTTTAGAAATTGTCTATAAATACGCTGTGAAGTTTCAAGAACTACAGCGCGTATACAATATGTTGCCTCCGAGCATAGAGCCAACAGCCACCCAGCACATTCAGGAGCAAATTGAAATTATCGAGCAAATCATTTCCAACGGCTATGCCTACGAAGTGAATGGCTCTGTTTATTTTGATACGCGCCGTTACATGCAAGACTACAACTATGGTATTTTAAGTGGCCGCAAAGTAGACGAACTCGAAAACGAAACGCGTGCGCTCAACGCACAAGAAGAAAAGCGTTTCTTTGCCGATTTTGCACTCTGGAAAAAAGCCAACCCCGACGACATGCAAGTTTGGCGCTCGCCTTGGGGCAACGGCAACCCTGGCTGGCACATCGAGTGCACGGCCATGAGCACTAAATATCTTGGCAAACAGTTCGACATCCATGGCGGCGGCATGGATCTTAAATTTCCGCACCACGAAGACGAAATTGCGCAAAGCTGTGGTTCTTTTGGCTGCAACCCAGCGCGCTACTGGATGCATGCGAACATGCTCAATGTCAATGGGCAAAAGATGTCTAAATCATTTGGCAATTATTTTTTGCCAAAGCAAATACTCGACGGCACAACCGGTCTATTTGAAAAGTCGTATGCTGCAAATGTGGTGCGTTTTTTCATGATGCAAGCCCATTACCGCAGTAACCTAGATTTTACGCAAGAAGCTTTGAATGCCTCAGAGAAAGGTTATGCGCGTTTAATGGAAGGTCTTAAAACACTTGAAAATTTGCCTACCACCACCTCTTCTTTTGATGTTGCGGCACTTATTGGTTCTTTTTACAAAGCCATGAACGACGACTTCAATGCGCCAATTTTGGTGGCCAACTTATTTGAAGCTGTCAAGCAAATCAATTTAGTCAAGGATGGCAATGCAAGTATTTCGGCTGAAGATAAGTCTGAATTAAAAGCCGCTATGGAAGTATTTATCCATTCGGTACTGGGCTTGGCGCCAGAAAACACCGCAACTGAAACGCGTTTGGCACCCGTCATGGACCTCGTTTTAGAATTGCGTCAGCAAGCCCGCACCAACAAAGACTGGACTACCTCAGATCAAATCCGCGATGGCTTAGCCAAGGCTGGAATTGTGGTAAAAGACGGTAAAGACGGCACCGCTTGGAGCTAAATCAAGACGATTAAAGGAAATATCAAGCTTGTAGTTTGGCGAGTACTCCGTTCCAAAGTGCGTAGCGTTTTTCTAGAGCTTGGATCGAAACATCAGTTGCTTCTTGCCATTTCACTACATCTGACCCACAAATTTCTTCCATCATTTTTAGGGAAATAGGGCCGTGGTCGCCGCCGTCTACTTCGATATGGCGCTCCAAATAATAGAGGAGTTTATCGATGTTAGTTTGCCCTTGACCCTGCATTTCTCGCAAAATTTCGATGAACATGTCTGGGATGAGGTCTTCACGACCAAAAGTAAAGAGCGCCGCAATTTTGTGCAGCTGCCCGCCTTCAATGGTTTCAAAGGTGAAGCGTACAAAAGCCCGCGTTTCTTCGCGTATTTCTAATTGGTAAAGGGCTTCGTCTAAGGGTTTGCCATAGGAAAGCCATTCGGTGAGTTGATGAATTGGAAGGGTGTCAGCACCAATTTGTTGCATGGCCTCGAGGTACATTTCGAAGTGACTGAGCACCTTGCCGTCTTTATCTAAATCGGTTTCTTCGCCGAGTACAATTTCGTTGATAAACCTGCGCGTTACAGGCGAGCCTTTTGGAGCCCAAGGAACTTCGACGCAAGTAAGTGCGCGTTGCAGGGCCTTGAGTAGGCTCATGAAATCCCAAACTGCGAAGATGTGCTGCTCCATAAAGCATTGGAAATCTTCGATACGCTTGATTTGTGCGTACATTGGGTGCGCTAATAACTTGGTGCGGTGTGCACTGAGTGCTGCTTGAAGTTGGTCTATTTGAGGGCTCATGATTTTACAACAATTAAGTAGCTGCTTAGTTGAGCTTTAAGCCTAATTCTTTAAGTTGCGCATCGTTTAATGGCGATGGAGCGTCTATCATGGTGTCGCGACCAGAGTTGTTCTTAGGAAAGGCGATGTAGTCTCGGATAGATTCCGAACCACCCATTGTGGCAACTAAGCGGTCTAGGCCAAAGGCCAAACCACCATGTGGAGGAGCTCCGTATTCGAATGCGGACATCAAGAAACCAAATTGCGCTTGCGCTTCTTCTTTGCTGAATCCGAGGAGGTCGAACATTCTGGATTGGAGTGCGCGGTCGTGGATACGAATAGATCCACCGCCGAGTTCTACGCCGTTCATGGCGAGGTCATAGGCGTTGGCGCGTACTTTTCCGGGTTCGGTATCAATGAGGTGGAGGTCTTCGGGTTTCGGCGAAGTAAACGGGTGGTGCATGGCGTGGTAACGGCCGATTTCTTCATCCCATTCAAGTAGAGGAAAATCCAAAACCCAAAGTGGTCTGAACTCATTAGGATTGCGCAAACCGAGTTGGTTCCCTAAATACAGACGCAATTCATTGAGTTGTTTTCTTGTTTTGGCAAGTTCTCCGCAAAGGAGTAAAATGAGATCGCCTGGCTTGGCGTTGGCTTGTTCGGCCATGGCTTTGAGGTCAGCCTCACTGTAGAATTTATCTACACTCGACTTAAATGTTCCGTCTGTATTGCACTTGATGTACACTAAGCCTTTGGCGCCAATTTGTGGGCGCTTGACCCATTCGGTGAGTTCATCGAGTTGTTTGCGCGTGTATTCGCTGCAACCTTCGGCATTGATGGCCAAAACAGCTTCTGCACTATTGAAAACCACAAAATCGTTTTGTTGGGCCAAAGCAGTGAGGTCTACGAACTCCATGCCGAAGCGGATATCGGGTTTGTCTGATCCGTAGCGCTCCATTGCTTCTGCGTAGGTCATGCGTGGGAAAGCGCCTTCAAATTTGACGCCGCGTACAGTTTCAAAAAGATGCTTAATGAGCCCTTCAAACATGTTAAGGATGTCGTTTTGCTCCACAAATGCCATTTCGCAGTCGATTTGGGTGAATTCTGGCTGGCGGTCGGCACGGAGGTCTTCGTCGCGGAAGCATTTGACAATTTGGTAATAGCGGTCAAAACCACTTACCATAAGCAATTGCTTGAAGGTTTGTGGCGACTGCGGAAGGGCGTAGAATTGCCCTTCGTTCATGCGGCTAGGCACTACGAAGTCGCGTGCGCCTTCTGGTGTAGACTTGATAAGTACTGGCGTTTCTACATCCAGGAATTCTTTGGAGTCAAGGTATTTGCGGGTTTCGAGAGCGACTTGATTGCGCAAACGTAATTTTTCTAAAACAGGGTTGCGGCGGAGGTCTAGGTAGCGGTACTGCATGCGAAGTTCGTCGCCGCCATCGGTTTCATCTTCAATGGTAAATGGTGGCAACTTGGCGGCATTCAAAATAGTCAATGAAAGTACATTGATTTCGATGTCGCCAGTGGGCATGTTTTTGTTTTTGCTGCTGCGTTCAATGACTTCGCCCTCTACTTGGATCACGAACTCACGACCTAGTTTGCGGGCTTGTTCGCAAAGCACTGCATTGACTTCCATATTGAAAACCAATTGGGTAAGGCCGTAGCGGTCTCGGAGGTCGATGAAGGTCATGCCGCCGAGGTCGCGGGAGCGTTGCATCCAGCCTGCCAACGTGACTTTTGTTCCTATATGTTCTGATCTTAATTCTCCGCAAGTGTGTGAGCGATACATAGCCTTTGATTTTGAAGCAACAAAGGTAAGCAATCTCGCTTAAAAGCCGTTTCGAAGGAGGAAAGAAGTATCGACTAAAGCATTAAAAAATGCAGTAAGTTGTTGTTTTTCTTTGCTGCTCAAATTGAATGCAACAATTTGTTGGTCCTGCAGCGGGTGACCTGCGCCCCCTTTTTGGTAATGGGCAAGCACAGCAGAGATGGTCTGCAAACTACCGTCGTGCATGTAGGGATAAGTTAAAGGTAAATTGCGCAAAGAGGGCACTTTAAATTTGCCGATATCGGAGGAGTCTTGGTGAATGCGAAAACGCCCTTGATCGGCTTTGCCTTCATAATTGGCATATAAACCGTTGTTGGCGGCTTCATAGGTTGTGAAATATGGCGCCGGATGACATTTGATACAGTATAAGTCTTCAGAAAAGATGCGCCAGCCGGCAAGTTGGTCTTTACTCATGGCTTTTTTATTGCCAGCTAAATATTGATCAAAAGGTGCATTCATGGAAAGCAAACTTCGTTCAAAGGCTGAAATGCTGCGCGTAAGTACCCAAGCGTCGAAGTCTCGTCCGAAAATGGCTTGAGCAGCCGCTTGGTATTCGGGAATTTGGCGTAGTTGTTTGAGGAGGTTTTTCATGTTGTGTCCCATTTCTACGGGCTCTTGAATGGGCACAATAACTTGTAGCTCGAGCGTTTGTAAATGTGCATCGAACATCGCCGTTTTTAAAAAAGCGGCATTCAGCAAACTTGGCGCATTGCGTTCGCTCAGCTGCCCATTGATGCCTTTGCTTTTGGCGAGGTTGTCGGTGAAAGCTTTTCGGGGGTCGTGGCAAGTGGCACAAGAAACAGTACCATCTAAGGAAAGTCGGGTGTCAAAAAAAAGTTTTCTACCCAACGCAATTTTGGCAGCATTTTGCGGGTTGTCTGATGGAGCAGGAATACTAACAAATGCGTTTAGGTCTTGAGTACTGCCACAGCGCAAGGCCAAAAAGCTAAGAACAATAACAAGCGCAACAGAGGCAAAGCGCAGCATGAATTAAGGTTTTACAAAGCGAAGTTTTTGGCGCTGACCGTTGTTTGTTTCTACCGTTACCAAATAAATACCACTTTGAAGATGTTCGAGCACAATTGTGGCTTTGGATTCTTTGGATGAAACTTCAGCTATTTTTTGTCCGGAATTGGCAAATACAACGTAGTTCTTGATCGTTTGATTGTTTTTTACACTAAAAGTAAATTCGGTGTCGGTTTGCATAAAGGCAAGTAGTGAAGTGTTGTTTTCCTGTGTATTGGCATTTGCTGCTAATGTGAAAACTTCTTGGCTGTTCACATTTTGTAGTATTTGTTGGTTGAGGCCGGTGTCGCCGTGAAGAACACCAACACTTGAAAGCGGCATTTGATTGAGCCAGCGGTCGATATGGCAGGTGTAGTTGAGGTCAATTTGGTTGCCGGTATTGGTTTGAATGCAAGGCAACGTGACACTTTGCTGGTTATTGTTGCCGAGGTTATGCATTTCAAAATAGGCATTGGGAACGCCGTCGTTGTTGCTGTCGGCTTTGCCGCCGATAATCATGTGCATGTAACCAAAGGCCCAGCCCCAATACATGGATGGGCTCTGAAAGCTGAGTGCATGGGAGTCTGGGTAAGTAGAGATGTCTTGTGCGAGTGCACCGGATTGGGTGTTGTAGCGCTTTGGAACACCAACCGTAAAGTTGATGGAATCTAGCTGATTGATATTTAAATTGCCAAGATAAAGGCTGTGTTGTTGAGGTGTGAGCAACCAGATGTCGGTTGGAAAGTTGGTTTGCAAACCGTTGTCATGGAAAAGTTTGACGTCTGAAAGGTAGTAATTGAAGTGTTCAATATTGACTGCGATGCCGTCGTTGCCCACAAAGGTTTGGTTCAAAGCAAAAGATTGGGTGCCAAATAGCGGATCAATATTTAGAAAAATATCTTTTTGAGCCCATGTAAATATGGAGGTCAGTAAACCTAGCGACAACAACAAATTTCTCATGCGAGTGGTTTTTTAAATATGTAGAGGATTTCTTCTTTCATGAGGCGAAAACGCGCGATTTCTTCTTGAGAATAATGTGTGTTGAGGTCAAATTCGGAAGTTTGAAAACCAACGCGTTCTAAGTAAGAAGGGTAGTCTTTTCCAAAGAGACGGACGTGGTCTTTTTGCCAGTAGTGTTTCTCGCGGTCGGTTTCCGAAACAATAGAAGGATCTTCGTATGTGGTGTCTCGGGAGAAATCTTGAGGGACTTGCATAATGGCCCAGCCTCCTGGTTTTAAAACCCTGAAAAGTTCAGACATACATTGAATGGGGTCCTGAACGTGTTCCATGACATGGTTGCAAAATACCACGTCGAAACGGTTGTTTTCCAGCGGAATTTGGTGTAAGTCAAAATGCATGTCTGCAATTGGCGATACGATGTCAGCGGTAAGGTAGTTGAGGTTTTGTTGGGCTTTGAAGCGATCGATGAAGCATTGCTCAGGGGCCATGTGCAGTACGGCGAGGTTTGCTTGCGTAAAAAAGTTGCTGTGGTTTTTGAGGTAGAGCCACATGAGGCGGTGGCGTTCTAAAGTGAGGTCATATGGGCACAACACGTTGTCGCGGTGAGCGACTTCAGAACCGTAAGAAAGGAACTTGGAAAAAGATTTTTCGCAAACGGGGCAGCTCACAGCGTTACCGCGGTATAGCGCTGGTGCAAAAATGCGAAAGATGTAACTCAGGCGAATCAGGAGTGGCCGAGGTAACTTATTGAGTAGGAATTTATAAAGTTTCTTCACATTTCAAAGTTAACCTTTTCAATAGAGAATATCGCTAATTTTGCGAGAAATCACGCCATGAAAAAGCTACACTTTTTTACTTGTCTTATCTTGCTTATGCACCAACAACTTACTGCCCAAGAACCAGTTGCCCCACGCAAAGACCAAATGCTAGAAAAACACGGTCACCAGCGCAACGACCCCTATTATTGGATGCGTGAACGCGACACCCAACCTGTATTGGATTACCTCCATGCAGAAAACGCTTACGCCGAGGCTTATTTCAAAGCCCTGAATCCGTTGGTGAATACCCTTTTGACCGAATTTGAACAGCGCATAGACCCAAACGAAACGAGCGCGCCCTTCATTTTAAATGGTTTTCAGTACCAAACGCGCAATGTAGAAGGCCAAGACTATCAACAAATCTATCGGTATGCAATGGATGGAAAAGCGGTGTTGTTTTTTGATGAAAACGAGCGTGCGAAAGGCAAGTCTTTTTATGAATTAGCGAGTTGGGCGCCATCTCCAAATAATGAGCTCTTAGCAGTTTGCGAAGATTTCAAAGGCCGCCGCAAATACGAAATTCGCTTTCGAACAAATGGCAAATACCTTAAAGATGTGCTGACCGAAACAAGTGGCGGTTTGGTTTGGGCCAACGACAACAAAACTGTTTATTATTCCAAAAAAGACCCTGAAACCCTTCGCGAGTATTTGATTTTTCGCCATACCATAGGCACGCCACAAAGCACTGATGAGTTGATATTCGAAGAGAAAGACGACAAATTTAGCGTAGGTATTGGCAAAACCCTCACTGGCAAATACATTCAAATTTACAGCTATAGCTCTACGACCTCTGAAGTTCAATTGATCGATGCAGACAACCCAAAGGCACAGGCTCAAGTATTTTTGCCGCGCAAAGCAGGTCATATTTATGAGGTAGAACACCACAACAATGGCTTTTATATCCTGACCAACGACAACGCTATCAACAACCGCATTTTATTTACTAAATTGCTTCCTTCCAATATTTTAGCTTGCCAAGAGATTGTCGCCCACGATGCAAAAGTACTGCTCGAAGGCTTGAGTGTTTTTAAAGATTTCTTGTTGATCGAAGAACGCAATAACGGATTGCTCAAACTCAAGTTAAAAGGCGTTGAAGACGGGAAGGAAAGTTATATTGCGGTAGACGGCGAAACGTACTACCTCGGTTTGGCCATCAACGACGACTACGCTGCCAAAAAATTGTATTACGTCTATAATTCCATGACCACTCCTTCAAGGGTGTATACCTACGATTTGAAAACCAACCAGCGCGAAATCTTCTTTGAGAAAAAACTCAGAGACCCTCAGTTTAATCCTGATAATTATGCATCTCAACGCGTTTGGGCTACTGCCAACGACGGCACGCAAATTCCGGTGAGCATCATGTATAAAAAAGGAACAGATTTGGCAAAAGCGCCATTGTTACTCTATGGCTATGGGTCCTATGGCTATACCATACCCGACATCTTTAGCCCAACGCGTTTGTCTTTAGTGGACCGCGGTTTTGTTTTTGCAACGGCACACATCAGAGGTTGTAAATATTTAGGAGAAGAATGGTATCAGGACGGCAAGTTTGACAAGAAGATCAATACGTTTACCGATTTCATCAATGCAGCAGAATACTTAGGTCACATGGGCTACTGCGACCCCTCTCGCATTTATGCCAATGGTGGCAGTGCAGGCGGATTATTGATGGGTGCCATTGCCAACATGGCGCCTTATCTCTTTAAAGGAATTGTTTCAGAGGTGCCATTCGTCGATGTAGTGACCACTATGCTAGATGAAAGCATTCCGCTTACCACTGGCGAATACGAAGAATGGGGCAATCCAAATGACCCGCACTATTATTATTATTTATTGAAATACTCTCCCTACGACAACTTGCATGCGATGGATTATCCAGCTATGTACGTTACGTCGGGTTATCACGACTCTCAAGTTCAGTATTGGGAGCCGGCCAAATACGTAGCCAAACTGCGTACGCTGCGCACCAATAAAGAAGCACTTATTTTTGAGTGCAACATGGATGCCGGCCATGGCGGTGGTTCAGGTCGAACTGTGGAGCGTTTAGAGCGCGCCAAAAATTACGCATTTATCCTAGGGCTTGAGCAAGGGATTACGCATTAGTTGTTGTCTCTTTTTATGGAGTACATTTTCCTTGGCCCAAAATTCGGCCTTGGAGAGTTTTCGGCATAGGCCCGTGATGTATGCCGATCTCGGCTATAATGTCAACCCTTTTCGGATTGCTTACCCATTTAGCGGGCAGCAATCTTCACTGGCCTACAAGAACAATTTTAGTCCATTTTTGGGCTTGGGTTTTGCCTATAAGTGGTTTCATTTAAGGGTAGGCTTCCCTGTAATAGGTAATTTACGCCCCAATAATAAATTTGGCAAAACCACTCAGTATAATTTTGCCTACGACCTCACTTATAATAAGGTTTGGTACGATTTTGAATTTAAATCGACCATAGGTTATGGCCTAAGACAACCTCAGGTTATCCTTCCCGATGCGTACTCCGTTAATGTTATGCTGAATGCGTGGTACTTCAGGAATTCTGATTTTCAGATGAACGGTTTACTCGGAAAACGCGCCCATTATAACCAACAAATTTTAACTTGGTATTTGAAAGGAACTATGAATTATTTTGGTTCGGGCAACCGCGGCGAAAGCTTAATTCCGGGTCCTCTACAACTTCCACAACAAGACCTCACCACTATTACAAAGCTCCAAGCCTTTGATTTTGGCGCAGCGCCCGGCATAGCTTATGTCAATCGGAAAAACAACTGGCAAATTGGCGGTTGGGCAGGCGTAGGCCCTGTGGTACAATTCAAGGAATACGAAACTTCGGCTTATTCGAGAATACGTTTGGGTTTGGCACCTCGCTTCGATCTTCGGTTTATGGGTGGGTATTCTTCTGATGAAAAATTCTTTTTTCTTGTGACCGATTTCGACAACAAGAGCATTCGTTTCGACGACCTGAGATACCGTCAAATTTATTTTGCCCTAAAGTTTGTAGCGGGATACCGTTTCAAAGAGAAAGAAAAAATTGTCCCTAACTAAATGGAAAGTAGGAAGCTGTTTTTCCGTTGTAAGTGATGCGCAGCTCGATGTTTTTTGGAGCATTTTTAAGTTGAATAAAGATGTCCCTTCCCAATATGGTTTTTCCTTTGCGCTTCTCAATTTCGGATACATACCCTGGGCTTTGTATCCCATTCACCCAGGTACTCACCTCTACCGCACCTGATCCATTGACCTGAACAAAGTAAGTGTCGTTAGAAGTGGGAACGAGACTTACGAATCCTTGTTCTTTTTGCAGGTCTTTTTTAGGATAGATGAGCCCAATTTTATTTTTAAGCACTGCTTTTTTGACTGGAATCCAACCTTTTTCTTCAAGGTCTATTTGAGGAAATTCCGTCATTTGTTTGGCTGCGCTGGGCTCTAATTTCCAAACTCTAACGTAGTCTACTTGGTAATCGGAAGGGAATTGGGTTTTGGCATCTGGCCCTGGGTTGAACGGGTAGCCGTCGCGCGCAACTGCTAAATTGACAATGACATTCATGGGCGTAGAAAAATCGCCAGCAAAATGAGAAACCGGAATACCATTCACATAATACGTAAGTGAATTGGGCAACCATACGCCAGAGTAAATAACGGTGTTATTGACGATAGGCGCCTTCATCCTGATCCATCCGCCCCAGTCCTTTTGAAGTCCGATGCTATTTTTAACGTAGTCTTTGCGCTCGGGCAAATGAATATCGATATGCACATCGTTGCTGCGCTCGCCCTTGCATTCCATGATGTCGATTTCGTCTTTTCCGTTTTGGCCGAAAAGCCAAAAGGCAGGCCACAAACCTTTGCCTGAAGGCACAATGGCGCGGCATTCAAAATAGCCGTAGCGAAAGGTGTCGATACTCCATAAACAAGAAGTGAGGTAGTCTAGGTAAACGGAATCGTTTTTGACATCTATGTTTAATTCCTGCGCTTGTTGTTGGTTGATCATCCAGTTTGGAACGGCAGTTTTTTGCCCAAATTCTTTGGCTCCTAAATGCACCCAGCCATTTGTTTGGGAGAGCATTTCGGGCACCGCCCATTGGCTTTGATCAAGCAACAAACCACCCCAAGGATAGCGCGGATACCACTTACTTTGATCAACTTCTTGCCCTCTGAATTCATCGCCAAAATGGTAATGCCATTGCAGCACGGTATCAGTTTTGAATTGAAATAGTGTCGGTTTGATTTGGGCCTTGATGCCAAATGAGAGGAGCAGAAAAAATAGGCTGCAGTATTTCATCAATTCAATACTTGATAAATACATTTTTAGCTTCGGTGAAGAAACGCAAGGCTTCCCATCCGCCTTCGCGGCCCACACCTGAGGCTTTGACGCCGCCAAATGGCGTACGTAAATCGCGTACCAACCATGCATTCACCCAAACGATGCCAGCTTGTAGCAAATCGGCAACGCGGTGCGCACGCTTGAGGTCGGAGGTCCAGACGGTAGCTGCCAAGCCGTATTGGGTCGAGTTGGCCATAGTGAGTGCTTCTTCTTCAGTGTCAAAAGGAGTAATGGTAACTACTGGCCCAAAGATTTCTTCTTGGTTCGTGCGGCATTGGTAGTGCAGGCCTTCGATAATTGTTGGCTCAATATAATAACCTTCTGCATGTGCGCCATCTAAAATTTTGCGCTTTCCACCGCACAAAATGGTGCCGCCCTCT
Organism: Crocinitomicaceae bacterium; assembly: GCA_044346375.1. GTDB lineage: Bacteria > Bacteroidota > Bacteroidia > Flavobacteriales_D > Crocinitomicaceae > UBA952. The sequence continues at coordinate 18,522 of JBIIZI010000008.1, forward strand.
TCCTTGGCTAGTTCTATGTAGCTGAGGATTTTCTCCATGTGTGGTTTGGATACCACTGCACCCATTTTTGCTTCTGGGTCAGTGGGGAACGACACTTTATTTTTGGCCATAGCAGCTACAAAAGCTTCTTTGAATTGCTCGTAAATAGGTCTTTCTATAAAAATGCGCGAACCACACAAACAAATCTGGCCTTGGTTGGCAAAAGAAGAGCGAATGGTAGTGCTGAGTGCGTCTTTGAAGTCGCAGTCGGCAAAAATGATATTGGGGTTCTTGCCGCCGAGTTCAAGGGATAGTTTTTTGAACATTGGCCCTGCCGTTTGCGCAATGTATTCGCCGGTTTTGGTGCCACCCGTAAAAGAAATGGCTTTGATTTTGGGGTGTTTCACGATAGCATCGCCTACGCTTGGGCCTGTACCGTGCAAAATATTGAGCACGCCGTCGGGCATGCCAGCTTCTTTGGCAATTTTGCCGAGCATATACGCGGTGTAAGGCGTCACTTCAGAAGGTTTCGCTACCACACAATTGCCTGCTGCTAACGCCGGAGCAATTTTCCAAGAGAAAAGGTATAAAGGAAGATTCCATGGTGAAATACAACCCACCACACCAATAGGTTTGCGGGTAGTGTAGTTCAAGCCTACTCCTTCCATTTGATGTGACTCTGAAGCAAAGTGTTCAATTGCTGTTGCAAAAAAATGAAAATTGGAGACAGCTCTTGGGATGTCTACATGTTGTGCAAGACTAACTGGTTTACCGTTGTCTTTGGACTCAGCGGCCACAAAAGCGGCCATGTTGGCCTCAATGCCTTCGGATAATTTGCGCAGAATGGCAGCGCGCCCTTCTATGCCCATTGAAGACCAAATGGGAAAAGCTGCTTCTGCTGCTTGAACTGCTGCCTCTACGTCGTGGGCATCGGAATCTGGGATCAACGAATAAACTTGGCCAGTGGCTGGCTCGTAGTTGTCGATGTAGCGCCCGTTATGAGGAGCTAAATATTGTCCGTTGATGAAATTGCTCAATTTTTCCATACTACACAAAGGTAAGCATATCAACGAGAGGTTTTGATACCTTTGTAACATGGAAATCAAAGAAGCGCAAGCAAAAGTGGAGCACTGGATCCAAACGCTCGGCGTTCGCTACTTCAACGAACTGACCAATATGGCTGTTTTAATGGAAGAAGTAGGCGAACTCGCTCGCATCATGGCCAGACGCTATGGCGAACAATCCGAAAAAGAAAGCGATAAAAATAAAGACCTCGGCGACGAAATGGCCGATATCCTCTTTGTGCTTTGTTGTTTGGCCAACCAAACTGGCATAGATCTCGATGCCGCTTTGGTTCAAAACCTCGAGAAAAAAACCCAGCGCGATGCCACACGCCATCACGACAACCCCAAACTACAATCATAACCATGGAAAGTATTCAAAAAGCATTGCAGCCTTCACAGTATTTACTTGTTTCGGCGCTTCCTGAGCAATACCAAATGAAGCTGTGGCCGTTTGTAGATGAAGTGATTCCACAACCCGAAGAAGGTTCACCCAGAGCCATTATTTTATGCACCAGCGATGCCCAAGCAAGAGCCATTCATGCTGAATTTGTTCAGCTCGCCAAACCCAAAGACCTCACTGTCGATTTAATTGTAGAGAAAGGCAATAAGCTCCAACAACGCAACGACCTCTTCGACGGCACCGAAATTATTGTAGGAACCACCCGCCGAATGGCAGAGTTGTATTTTCAAAACGGCTTCAATATCAAGAAACTAAAATTATTTATCATTTTAGGTTTGGAAGAACAAATGCGCGCTGGCCATAAGGGTTATATTGTGCGTCTCACAGAGAGCCTTCCCAAAAGCAAGTCCTTGTTTTTCACTGCCAACCCTGACGAAGAGCGCTTGGTGGGTTACCTCGAGGAGTTTTATCCGAACATTCGCTTGGTAGATTTGTCTGAAGAGGCATGAGAACTAAAGAGCAACTGATCCAACTCAGGCCACAAATTCAACGAGAAGCAACTGAGTTTAGCGCTGCCGAACAATTCCAAAATGAGGTACTGCGTCCCGTCTTGAAATTTCAGCATCAGCTCTTCCTACACGAATGGCAAGAAAATCCTATTTTTCAGCCCGTTCAAAAAGCAAATACCATGGAAGAACGGCGCCAGCTTTTGGCCAAACTTTTTTCAAAACAGACACCTTATATACAGCGTTTGGTAGGAATGATCGTTGGGCTTTTCACACAGGAGGAGTATCAATTTTATTTGAAAGAAAAAGTGGTACTTGACAAACGCATAAGAGCGCTATTGATCACAAGGCTTTTGTCCTACTCCTAAAACAGGTCTTGTTGCAAAGTGCAACATTAAACCATATCAAAGCCCGCAATAAAAATAGGTTCTTTCGGTTCGAAATTGCCCCTTACGACTACATCAACTTTTGCAACTCCAATTATTTTGTGCAAAAGGCCCCAGGAAAACGTTTTTTTGGCTTTTTGATACAACCCATCGCGGGTGTCATTCCACCAAAGCATTGAGTGGAGTTTTTCTTTGGCCAATACGGCTTCAAATAGGCGTTCTACATCTTTGATATCTCCCGACGGATTACAAACAACGTCAGGCACCAAAAAAGTATGCTCTTTGGGCTGAATAAGTTTATTAAGAAACGGAAGGTATGGTAAAAGTTTAACTTGCAACCCGCCAAGTTGGCCCGGAAGCCTTTGTATTTCCCAGCGCACTTTATGAAACTGCGCCAAAGCAAGTCGTTCGCCTTTTGCATCAAAAAGTGTATGAACCGTACCTTTTTCAAAAAAGTGGGTAAAGTAGGCACTGTAGTGGCTGTAATTACTTTCTATAATCTGATAAACTTGCGCTGAAATTTTTTCTTCCCTTAAGTTTGCAGCTGCTTTCGGAAAAACCCGGCTAAAAGTCTGGGTAGCTAAATATGCTTTGGTCTGAAAACCAAATGTTTCGCTCATCCATTTGCTGCGCACATTTTTAGCATCTATGTAAGCATAACAATAATCTTGGCTACCGGGATAGCTGGCCGTGATGTCCTTGAACACATTTTCGATTTCTTGCTTGATTTGAGACTTTGGATTCATGCGCGCCTTCCCTTTAGATTGAAAGCGTTTGTCAAAAGCGAAATAGCGCAGGTACAAACCAAAAGGGCGTTTGCAGAAGGTGATGTTGGCAATGAGTTGTTCGCGCCTGCGCAAGGAAAAACTCAGTGGGTGGTCTGTGTGTGCCACGCTTTGGGCTACATCTAGGTGCTTGTATTTAGCGCCGTTGGTTCCCAATACAGTATTTTCAAATAAGCGAATTAAATCAGGGCTGATGTGATCGGTTTGCTCAAATTTCATACGTGAAGGTACAAATTAAAGCACTTTACTGAGCCATGTCAGCAGGTCGGCTTGTTGTTGGCCATTGAGCACTTTATGGACACTTATTTGCTTTTTTACCAATTCTTGAGCGGTGGAGCTGCCCCAAGCAACAACTTGTGCTTGCGCTGAGATGGTGTTGTGCTCTAGAAAAGCGCGGACATTGCTCGGAGATGAAAAAACATAGATGTCTTTTTCTTTGATGTGTACATTTTTGAAGTGGGTGTTGTAAACAGGCAAAATGATCTTTTCACTTTCCGGGATCAAAGCCGCGTAAGTGCCTACAGACAATTGACTACTCGGAAAGCAAACGCTTCTGTTATTTCGCCAAACATTGAATTTTTGTGCTTCGCGCACTGGTTGGTCAGACTGTTGGGCAATAAAATGCACTTCTTTTTGATAGCGCTCCGCTACTTTTTTTGCGGTTTCTAGTCCAGCGCAAGCAATTTGTGCATTGGTTTGGCAATTGGCAAAGTAGAAATCGGCGGCACGAATACTCGCTATAAAGAGGATGTCGTGGGCAGGAGGACACTCAAAAGGAATAGCACTGAATTCAATGAGCGTTTGGGCTTCGAGCTGGCTTGTTTGTACAAGGGCTTGGAGCTCAATACTGAGGTCTTCGGGGTCTTTAGAAATAAAGATACGGCTCATTGAGCTTGAAGGGTAGCTGTAATTTCTGCAACGCTGGCGCTTAAATCAAATTGATAAAAATGGGCAGCAATTTGGGACGAAGCTGCGTGGGCAGCGTAAATTTTGTCTTGGCCGTAGTATACGCCTAAAGGCAATTGGCAACCGCCTTGTAAAGCTTGTAATACGCCGCGTTCAATGGCAATTTGGGAAGCTACATCAGCATGATTGAGTTGTGCCACAATTGCTTGAGTTGTGGTGTCGTTTTGACGAATTTGCAAACCCAAAACGCCTTGAGCTGGCGCCGGAATAAATTCAGTTGGGTCGAGCACAAGTGTATGGAGGTCATCGAGGGCCAGTTGCAAGCGGCTCACACCAGCATTGGCAAGTAAGATAGCATCGTAGTGGCCAGCGCGCAGTTTGTCGATACGGGTTGGTACGTTTCCACGCAATTCTTCGATTTGAAGATCGGGTCTTAGTGCTTTAATGATTGATTTTCTGCGGGCAGATGAAGTGCCAATTATTGCGCCAGCTTTTAAGCCCCAATGCTGGGTAGGGTCCTGAGCTGTTTTGCGCATGAGCAAAAGTTCGGATGGGTCTTCGCGGTAAGACACCGCACCGATGCACAAGCCTTCTGGTTGGCTGGTTTCGAGGTCTTTGTGTGAATGTACGGCGAGGTCTATGTCGTTGTTGAGCAGCGCGGCTTCAATTTCTTTGGTAAAAAAACCTTTGCCTTCTAGTTTGTCGAAGCTGAGGTCTTGGATGCGGTCGCCTTGCGTAACAATGATTTGGAGTTGTACCTCACATCCGAGGTTTTCTAATTTGGCTTTCACAAAATGGGCTTGCCATAAGGCGAGGTCGCTGCCGCGTGTACCGATGCGGATGAGCGGTTTAGTCTGCATGATTGAGGATGATTTCTTTGGCCAGTTTCATGGGGCCACTGATGTATTTTTTCTCGAGGTAGCTTACTACTTTATCGAGCACTTCTTTTGCTTGCGGGTCAAGGGTTTCGAGGTCGTCTTTGAAGATTTCGGAATAGGCTGTGGCGCGCAATTCTTTGACCTGAGCAGGAACCTCGCGCATGGCGATTTCTACTTTGCGCTCGCGCAGAAGGTGTTGGAATTCATAGCGTGCATTGGCAATGATTTCTTCTACTTGCTGAAGTTCTTTGGAACGCTCCTTGACATTTTCATTAGAAATGCGTTGGAGGTATTCTATCGAGAGGTATTTGACCGCATGATTGGCTAGAATTGCTTGGTCGAGGTCTTGTGGAATAGCGAGGTCAATGATGATTTTTTCTTGTGTTTCACCGTTGAGAAGGCTTTTGTAAAGCGATGGATTGATGATAACGCCTTCAGCAGCCGTACAAGTAATTAGCACATCGAAGCCGAGCTGATAGGAAGGCAGTTCGTCTAGGGAATAGGCATTGCCACGGATTTCAGCTGCGAGTTTTTGGCTATTTGCCAAAGAGCGGTTGAATACCTGAAAATTCTTGAAGCCGTGTTTTTTCAGAAAGCGCGCCATGGTGGTATTGGTGACACCAGCCCCGACAATTAAGATGCGTGCTTCTAGTGGAATGTTGAGTTGTTTGAGGTACTGGTAGGCTAAAGATACGACCGAAACTGGTTTGGTGGAGATGCTGGTCTCGGTGTAGACTTGTTTGGCGGTTTCGATCACTTTTTTCATGAGCAAACGAAGGAGGTCGCCGGTGAGGCCAAGTGCATGGCAGTGTTCATAGGCCAAGCGCACTTGGGTAATGATTTCGCGTTCTCCGATGATCATTGAATCAATAGAAGAAGCTACTGAAAGGGCATGCTGTACGGCTGAACTTCCCGAGAACACTTCGGCTTTGCGCACGAAGTCTTCTAATTGAATTGGAACAAGTTTTGGGTAAAGTGTTTGCAATAAGCGCGTTAGAAAAGGGGTGTCGAGGTCGAGGTCGTTGACAAATGTGATTTCTACGCGATTGCATGTGGTTAAGAACATGAGTTCTTTGAGCCCAAGTGCTTCTTTTAGCTCTTGAAGCTGAGCAATTTGCGCTTCTTTTTCAATGTGCAACAAACCAATTTTACTGACATCGAGATGACGGTGCGTAAAGGCGATAATATGGAGCTGTTGCAACAAGGCGCGTTTCTTTAGCGCAAAGCTAAGTGTTACAATTGCGGCAATTGTCATTTTAATGTCATTATTGCTAATTTAGAATGGGTTCAAATAGCCATTTTAAGTTAACTTTGAATCATGCAGAAAGCCTTTAAAGCCGTACTTTTTGACCTAGGTGGGGTACTCATCGATATAGACTACAACGCAACGGAACAAGCGTTTGAAAAATTAGGCGTTAGTGACTTCAAAGAGCGCTATACGCAGTTAGCTCAAAATGAGCTTTTTGATCGTTTTGAATGCGGTGAAATTTCGCCACAGCACTTCGTCAATCTCTTATTGCCACACACGCAAGTAGGCACCTCTCCCAATCAAGTGGTAGCGGCCTGGAACGCCATGATCGGTGCTTTCCCGCAAGGAAAATTAGCATTATTGAGCCAACTCAAAAACCAGCAACAAGCCCTCTTCTTATTGAGTAACACCAATGCCTTGCATATAGTTGAAGTCGCAAAATCACTACAAAAGGTTTCGGATTCGGGTTTAGACTCTTTTTTTGAAAAGGTCTTTTTATCGCATGAAATTGGGAAACGCAAGCCGCATCGGGAAACGTTTGTGTGGGTTTGTCAACAAATGGGTTTTGATCCGGCCGATGTACTTTTTATAGACGATAGTCCGCAGCACATTG
>JBIIZI010000109.1:0-7205 GCA_044346375.1 Crocinitomicaceae bacterium
GTTCATGCTATCGCCGATGAAAAAATCTTAGGCGTTACGCTTTGGTCCGACGATTTCTCAAACCCCGCAAACTGGACCCTCGATAATTCAGGTCAGAGCGGAATTGAATTTGGCTGGAACATCAACAGCACCAACGATGGTTGGTGGGCAAATAGCGGCATTGCCTCTACTTCAGGTGGCAACTACGCCGAGTTAGTGAATGGCGACGCACAAGCGGCAACACAAGCGTTAAACGTAGTTTATACCCTTACAACTGCGCAGCCAATTGATATCGCTGCATTAGGCGGAAACAATCAAGTATCTCTTCAATTCCAACAATACGGCGCACGTTTCAATGACCTTCAAGAAATTCAAATTTCCACAGACGGAACAACTTGGGTTACTGTCGGAGACAACCTCGACAAAACAGTTTTGTCGGCAGCAGGGGGTTCTGCATATGCCAATCCAGATACAAAAATCATCAACTTGGCTACTTTCTTGGCTGCCAATCCAAGCCCAATTTGGGTGCGTTTTTCTTGGACAACCAACTACCCGGGTTCAGCAACTAACCCAAATGTCTGGATTACATACGGATGGTACATCGACGACGTCAAAATCGTTACCAACCCAACCAATGATCTTTCAGTAACTTCTTCTTTCTGGGGTTCTGTAGGTTTACCTTACTATCAAATTCCTAACGAACAAGTTACAGAAATCGGTTTTGCTGCTGACGTATTCAACGGTGGTGTGAACACCCAAACCAATGTTAAACTCAACATCAATGCAAACAGCGGTGCTTGGACAGGTTCTTCTGCACCAGTAAGCATTAATTCATTAGATACAGCAGCAATTGAACTTACTACGTTCTACACACCACCTGCAACACCTGGGGCTATTTCAATTTCACGTAGCATTACCGCTGACTCCACAGACGATATCCCGGCTAACAACACCATGTCTAACATCGATTTCACGGTAACAGACTTCATCTACGCACGTGACAACGGCACTCCGGCAGGAAGCACATCTAACGGCACCGATGGTTTCGAAGCAGGTAACTTATTCGATATTTTCCAAGATGCTACCCTCAAAGCAATCAATGTGCGCATGCCTAGTGGTGCTTCTGGTGCAACTGTAGGTACAGAAATCTTCGTTAAATTATATTCAGTAGATGCCACAACCGGCGATTTCATGTTTGAATCTGAATCTGCACCACTTACATTGGTTTCTGCCAACTTAGGTACTAACTTGGTAATGGAACTCGAGCCTTACGTAGATGTATTTGCAGGCACAACTTATTTGGCTGTAATTGGTTCTTATACTACAGGTTTGCGCGTATCAAACGCAGGAAAGTCTGAACCACAAACTTCTTTCTTCTTAGATTTAGCTGACAACACTTGGTACTACACCACCAACACACCAATGGTTCGCATGAATTTCGATCCAATTTTAAATGTAGCTGAGCAAACAGAAATTTCACAAGCAGTCGTTATGCCAAACCCAACTTCAGCAAATGCTACTTTGCGTTTTGATTTACAAAACTCAACTGATGTTGTTGTTGTTGTAACTGATGTTGCGGGTAAAATCATGCAAACAAATAACTACAAGCAACTTACAGCTGGTGCGCAAGAAATCACTCTTGCTGCTGAGCAATGGGCTGCAGGTATTTACACCGTGAGCATCACTTCAAATGGTCATGCCACTACAAAGAAATTTGTAAAGCGTTAAGTTTTAAATCCTAATATGAAAAGCCGGGCAACCGGCTTTTTTTTTGCCTTATGAGTTTTGAATACGGTTACTTTGGCTTGTTCTTGGCTAGCTTTTTAGCTGCAACAATATTGCCTGTTGCCTCTGAATTGTTTCTGACCACTATGCTGTATTTGGGTTATGAACCCTGGACATGCGTTGCCGTTGCTACAATAGGCAATACCATGGGCGCTTGGTTGAATTATGGAATTGGTTATCTAGGCAATCCTAACTGGCTTCTAAAAGTTGGCGCAAAACCAGATGCCATTAACCGTTGGCAACTAAGCATACAGCGCCACGGCAGCAAAATGGCTTTGCTATGTTGGTTGCCCGTCATTGGAGATATAATTGGCATTGCGCTCGGGTTTTTCAAAGCACCTTGGCTGCCTACCTTTTTATTGATGGGGGTAGGTAAACTGGTCCGTTATCTTTTGGTTTGGGCAGGATTTTATTTATGGTAGGCCTTCAAATACTCTAAAAACGGGTCGCGCTGCTCCATTAAATCCTCTCTGGTGGCTTTTATAGTGATGTCTGGCACAATTGCGGTTAAGGCGCGTTCGCGTATGTGCAGTGGCGTAAATTTAAGCGTGGCAACCATGACATCAATTTTGGAATGTTCGAGTGAAATAATGGCCGGATTTCCAAATGTTCCGCCCATACCACCCATACAGGCTGATCCTAATATGGACCCTCGTTCAATATGCTTGAACCAAGCCGCGAATAATACCGATGCAGACATCGAATTACCGTTGAGCACCAATTGGCATTGGCCCTTATAGACATAATTGAGGTTGTTTTCAGGGATGTAGTCGTAGAGAATGGTATGTGTAGCACCTTTTGGTAATTTGTAAAAATCGTATTCCTTGGAGATCAGGCCATTTGGATACACACTTTTGGCTTGGTTTTCAAATTGCATTTGTTGCATGGGGCTCAGCTGAGCAAAGCGGTCGTAGTCGCTGCGTTTATAGAGGTAATTCGTTTTAATGGCGATTTGTTTAGTGTTGATATAGCTAAACAAGTATTCCTCTGCGCGCAATAAACCGCCTAAATTGTTGCGCAAATCTATATAAACTGAGGTGCAATTTTTTGCTTCTACCTCTTCAAAAAAGGCATCAATTTTCCTTTTAAAAACGGACAAAGAAAGGGGTTGAAATGATTCAACAACAAGTATTCCGTTGTTATTCTGATCAAAACTGTAGCGTACTTCATCTGCTCGGCTACTCAACATACCAGCTAGAAAATACCGCCATGATGCACTAAAGTCAATTTTGGTAAGTAGGGTGTCGCCATTTGTGCTCACCATTTTTATCTGAGCACTTTTGGGCTCTTTTAGAGACATGGACAAAAGGTTGTAAACGATTCCGATGTATTCACAAGCAACTTCTTTTTGGGCTGAAATTGCATTGCCTTCTGTTAAACTCAAGTCAAGGGCATATTGATAGAGCTGTTCAACTTTAAATGTATCGATTTGAAGGAGTTCGGCACCTATGATAAAGTCTGAATGAAATGCCGAACTGATGTAGAATTTATCGTCGATGTTTTCTACAAAAAAGGGTAGTACTCTTCGTTTGCCGTTTACGCTATAGAGAAATTGTTTAGGGTTGATACCTGTATGTGAATCTTTCAGCGCATAGAGGTAGTTATTGACAACAATAATGAAGTCGAATACGGTTAAGGGGTCTTGAATTTTGTTTTTTGCAGCTTGATACGCAACACTAAGGTCATTTATATCGCCATAATAGGTGGGGTTTGGGTGTGTTTCAAGGATGTGTTTGTGTAATTGCGTTAAATCAGCTTGCATGGCAGCAGGACACAAGTAGGTTTGTGCGGCGAGTTCTTTTTTGGGTTTGAACGCGCTTTGGCAATTTTGAGACAGGCTGAATGTCCAAAATGAGAAAATAAAAGTGAAAGAAGTCAGGATGCGCATGCGCGTTTCTACGAGATTATTTTAAATTTGTTCTGTAATGCATACTATAAAATTAACGATTTCTTTTCTGACCATTCTTCTGTTGTTCGGGGCTTGTTCACAAGCTGATCAAGCACAATGTGGTTGTTTACAACAAGCACAAAAAGTGAATGAGCTCTCTTCCAAGATTTGGTCTGCTGGTGCCACACATAACGACTCCCTATTGCTCAAAACCGCCTTAGCAAAAAAAGATAAATTATGTAAATCGTTACAAGAAAGCGCTCCTGAAGCACTTCAAGATTTAAAAGCCAAATGTCCACAATAAGAAACTCCATGCCCACAGTCCTCATTGCGGGCGGATCCGGTCTTATTGGCGGGCACTTAACCCGTCATTTCAAAGACCGCGGCTTTCGCGTATACAAACTCACCAGGAAGCCATCTAAGCATGGCCATATTTTCTGGGACCCACAGGCCGAGAAAATGAGTACAAGTAAGCTTGATAAAATCGATGTGTTGGTCAATCTCGTTGGCGAAAACATTGGTTCTAAGCGTTGGACCACCAGACGAAAGGCCCAAATTTTGTCTTCGCGGGTCCAAAGCACTCATTTTTTGGCATCCATGATTCCACAAATGACCAATCTCAAATATTATATTGGTGCGTCAGGGGTCAATTGCTACGAGAACTTACCAGGTAAGGTGTTTACAGAAGCTGATGTTTACGGCACCGATTTTTTGGCAACGGTTGTCAAGGAGTGGGAAGCAGCGCATCAGTTGGTTCTCAAGCAAGTACCAGGATCAATTTTAAGAATCTCCATGGTGCTTTCTCGCCATGGCGGTTCGCTACACCTCATGAAACTACCTATCACAATGGGTTTAGGATCGCCAATTGGCAGCGGCGAGCAAACCAACCCTTGGATACACATCGACGACCTCTGCAGACTCATGCTTTTTGCCCTAGACAACAATTTACAGGGTACTTTCAACGCACTTGGCGGCAACGACACCAATACCGAAATGACCAAACGGCTTGCTAAATGGCTGAAACGCCCTTTATTTTTGCCGAATGTTCCAGCGTTTATGTTGCGTTTGATTTTAGGCGAACGCGCCATTTTAGTCTTGTCAGATCTGCGCGCAAGCAATCAGAAAATCAAGGAAGCTGGCTTTTCCTTTAAGTATTCCTCTTTAGATAGCGTCTTTAAGTCGTTCTTTAAGAAGCGCTAACATTTATTTCACATTAGGCCCTTATTTTCACCGTAACTTATTTTTCAAAAAGAGAAATAAGTAAATTCATAAAAAATCGCGGATGAGAAAAAAGGAAAAAATCTTCGTGCTAGACACCTCTGTATTGCTACACGACTTCGATGCAATTGTCAATTTTAAAGAACATTTTGTAGCGATACCAATTACCGTACTTGAAGAACTCGATAAGTTTAAAATTGGTAACGACACCAAGAATTTTTCGGCAAGAGAGGTTATTCGATTTATTGATAAACTCTCCGGAAGCGGATCTTTACAAGAATGGATAAGTCTTGGCAAGGGTTTAGGCAAATTTAAAGTGGCCATGGACGAACAACCAACTGGTCTAAATGCCGAAAAAGTCTATGCGATAGGGAAGAATGACCACAAAATCATCAACGCAGCCCTGAGCTTAATGGAACTCGAGCAAAAGCGCACCGTAATTTTGGTTACAAAGGATATCAATTTACGCATTAAAGCCAAAGCGCTTGGTGTTGTTGCCGAAGATTACCAAACCGGGAAAGTAGATGCCACGGATATCCAAACAGCAGGTAAATACGGTGTAGATGGCATAGATGCCGAGGTCATTCGCGAAATATTTACACGCGGCAGCGTTGAAGAAAACGGTTTGTTGGGCGATAAGAAAGAAACCAATGGATACTACATCTTAAAAAATGGGAAAACCTCTTCTTTGGCATTTTACAACCACCAATCAGATCAGATAGAGCGCATAGAAAAAGAATTTGTCTACGGCATCAAACCTAAAAATGCAGAGCAAGCCTTTGCTTTTCATGCGCTTTTGAATCCTGATGTCAAATTGGTAGCCATGCAAGGGGTAGCAGGCACCGGTAAAACTTTATTGGCTTTAGCATCTGCTTTAGAACAAAATAAGAAATTCAATCAAGTCATTTTAGCCCGCCCATTGGTGCCACTTTCCAATAAAGAAATTGGCTTTTTACCCGGCGATGCCGATGACAAAATTGGCCCCTACATGGAGCCACTCTGGGACAACCTGAAGTTCATCAAGTCACAGTTTGGAGAGAATGAAAAGAAATACAAGGCCATTCTTGAAATGGAACAAACCAAGCGCATCGTCATTACCCCTTTAGCGTTTATACGAGGGCGCAGTCTGAGCAACATTATGTTCATTATTGATGAAGCGCAAAATCTTACGCCACATGAAGTCAAAACAATCATTACACGAGCAGGTGAAAACACAAAGATTGTATTTACAGGCGATGTACATCAGATTGACACCCCGTATTTGGATGAAAACAGTAATGGTTTGGCTTATTTAATTGACCGCTTGAAAGGACAGCCTTTATTTGCGCATGTGCGTTTGGAGAAAGGTGAGCGCTCGGAATTGGCTAACTTGGCAAATGACCTACTCTAAACGCAGTAATTCTCCGCAATACAACGTTTTTTCAGTCGTAGACTCTAGGTAGAGCGCTTCATGTGTGGCTTTGCGGTTAGGGAAGTACATTTCGGCTAATTCTGTCAGGAGGCTTGTTTCGATTGACGGCGAGTAGGTGTTGAGAGTAAGGTGCCCATTTGGGCTGAGAATTTGTGCACAAGCAGCAAAAAGCTGATCGATTTTGTCTTCGAGTTTCCACTTTTCTCCTTTGACGCCGTTGCCCCAAGCTGGCGGATCCATCAAGATGTAGTTATACTGATTGCCTCGGCGCGCTTCTCTTTCAGCAAATTTAAGGGCATCTTCTAGCACCCAGTGAATATTGAGTAAGCGGCTGGAGTCCATGTTTTGGCGCGCCCAATTGAGTATAGACTTTGAGGAGTCGACATGAAAGGTATCAGCTCCTTTGAGCCTGGCCATGCAGCTAGCCGCACCGGTGTAGGCAAATAAATTGAGAAATTTGTCTTCTGAACTTACGTGTTTGTCTATATGCGCCCAATTGATGGCTTGTTCAGGGAATAGTCCAACGTGCTTATAGGTGGATGTTCCCAACACAAATTTGAGTCTGCCATATGTAATTTGCCATTCGTTTGGCGCATCTGCTTTGAGGGCTTTCCAGCGCCCGGTTTTGCCCGGAACTTCGGTGTATTCCCAATGGGCCATGGTTTTCCATTCTGTAAATGGCTTGCCACTATGAAAATAGGCCTGAACGTCTGGGCGGATAGTAATGACTTTACCCCAGCGTTCTAGCTTCTTGCCACCTCCGGCATCGAGTAATTGGTAATCTGGCCAAGAAGGTGCAATTGCGCGGGGTGTTTGAGACATATTAACGCATTTTTGGAGTTTTCTTACGACCGCCTGTCATTTGCGCCATACGCATTTGATTTTTGGAAGGGGCCATTTGAAGTTGTTGTTGAAGCATTTTGA
>JBIIZI010000110.1:0-7149 GCA_044346375.1 Crocinitomicaceae bacterium
CGGTTTGCTGTGATTTACCTATTGGTATCTTGACTTCTGAGGCAGCTTTGGAGTTGAACCAGCTATCGCTTTGCCCCACCGCATATGCATTGAATTTCAATTTTGATCTTGTAGCATCTAGATTCTGAAGAGAAGACAAGAAATTTCCAATGATGACTTTTTTGTGGTCCATTGAAATGTTATCAAATACATAGCCATCGCGCATGGTGTTGGCAGCATCTAATTGTCCGGTCAAATCTATGGTTTGAAAACGAAGACTTTGGAGATTTCCTTGTAGGGAAGGTAGTTTATCTTTATGGAAGTCGTCGTCAATTTTAACCAATAAAATGGCATTACAACCATAGTTTAGCAATTGATCGAGGCGCTGTAAAACGGAGGTGTATTCGTGCGGATTCAGAAAACTCAGAAAATCATCGAAAACAAATAAGAAATAAGAGACGATATCGTCATATTTTTCTTCTTTGACGAGTTTGACGTTGTACTGATGCAAGGTTTGATGATCAGACGTGATGTCGGACCAAACGAGTCCTAATTTGGACCTGATTTCCGTTTCGCAATTTTGCAAATGCTGCGTAAACTGTGACCAATCAAAACCACGCGCTAAAATCTTGTCAGGGATTGATAAAAACTCCCTGAATTTTTCGTTCATGTTTTTATCGTAAATATGCATTTTGAGTTTGTCCGGTAAATGGGACATTAACATGCGCAGCATAATGACATCAGAAATGCTCTCAGCAATTGCAGCCGTTGCTTTATCGTAGTACACCACGATATTTGAATGATCCTTGAAATTACTCAGGAAAGGCAGCGCGAGTTCTCTGTTGCCTGGCAATGCACTTAGGTCAATTCTACGTTGCCCAATAAAGAGTTCATCGCTGGTAAATTCAAAAGAAGCCTCGCTAAATTGATGTAAATTGGAAGGGGAGCAAGTATTCTTCTTCGTTTCGATATGTTCGTTCATGAATTGTTGAATAGCAGCAATCAAAAGATCCAGCTTATTTTCAATTTCTTCAATAAAAAGGTCTTTTTTCTGAGCCAATTCTTGCTCTTGAGCCTTGAATTTTTCGGATAGCTTATTGAACTTTGAATCAAATTTTTGTTGTTGCTCATCTGATTTCATTGCAACGTAATCATCGACGGCAGATTTGAGTTCTCCGAAGCGGTCTTTCATTACACCAGAAAGATCAGTTACCTTAAATTCTTTTTTTAATAATTCGCCATAACGAAAGATTTCTGCATTCAAATAATCCAGTTTTTCAAGCACTTTTTGACGTTCTTTCTCCTGTTCAATTTGAAGCGCACTTAACTTTTCAGTATTTCCTTTTGACAGGGCTTCAATGTCATGATCAAACTGCATCTGCGTTTGTTTGAATTTCTCTTGTAGGCTCTGTAGATCCTTTATAAAATGTTCGATTTGGTTTTGCATGTTGGAAAAATTACACAGCAATATACAACTTTCTTGACTAATTTGTAAGTCGGTATTGCGAAAAACAAACCTTTTTAAAAAGGCAGGTCGTCATCTAGAGGCTGTGGGGGCAATTGTTCAAGTAAGATCAACTTGAAATCGGGTTGTAGAAATAAATCCGAAAATCTTTGTAGCGTGCGGTCTTCATGCGCATGGTAAATCCGAAGCTCTTGATAAGTTGTTGGGTTTAACAAAACGCGCTTGAGCAGTGCTGCATTGTTTTTAATAGCTGGCGAGCTGTACTGAAGCGCATTCAAATTGCTAATTAAAACAGCCTCGACCCATTTTTCGTCGTCGAGTAGGCTCTTTGGAGCCTTCCTTAAAATGAGGTCTTCCTTTCTTGCAATTTGCAACATTAAGTGAGGTTCGTGAAAATACGCATGATTGCGCTCGGATTCAAGCGGATCAGGCTCGCTAAAAAGATTAGATTCATCTTCTTCTATAACCTCTTGAAATGCACCCACGTTGTCAAAGGGCAAATCATCTTCATAATTGGGTTCCGCACTCGGAGTTGTGGCGTAATTTTTGAATTTTTCGAGATAAGCTAAGAAGTGGCTATCGTATTGAGCCGACGCATCAAGTATGGCCTTAGAGGGCTCAGCAAAACCCGAAAAAGCATGGAAATTCAAGCGTTGCTCAGTAAGCAACTGAATCATTTGCTGCTCATCGAGAAAAGCATATGGATCGATTTTATAGGTGAGCAAATAAGGAGTTAAATAGCACTCGGTTTGTAAACAAAGGGCTTTCAAAATCCGATGCTCCTGTTGTAATTCAGGACTTAACAAAGTAAAAACAAGTGGATCTAGTTGAATGCCAAGTATGGCTAATTCTATATCTGCATAAAAAAAATTGCGCAACAATGGTGAGCATGGATAATTACATTTGGCTTTTAAGATAGCCTTGGCTTCCGCGCTGTTTTGAGGCGCTTGAAAGTTTTCTATGCTTTTTAAAATGCCCGTTCCAAAAGCCAACTCAATGCGATCCCGTTGTCGGATATCAAGAAAATCAGAAACAAACAGATCTAAATCCCAGTATATATCGTATTGAAAATAATTTCCTTTTTTATTGAGGTGATACTCGAAAAAACCTGGTCGGTTTTCGGAACTTCTCATCATGTAACGCCCTTCTATAGAAAGATCTAAATCGTGGCAATTGGAGTCAATAAATGCGCCTTGAAAACTTCGCAAATCAAAAATTTGACCATCGAAGCGCTCCAAAACCAAAAGCCCTTCATTGTCAAAGCTCGAACTGATGATATTTGTATATAAGCGGGGGGTGTCGCCATCTCTGTAAAGATGCTCCTGTTCAAAAAAATAAAAACAAGACGGCACCTCACTCACGTATTTTTTGACGTAGGAACGCACTTGCCGCTCAGAAAGTGCCTGAATTTGTTCGTCCTTTATGACTGCTTCTAAAGAATAACTAAATCCAAAACCAGCATCGAGGGCTTGCCTCAAATAATTGCGCAGCAAATCATTATTTGCCTTCTGTTTGGTGAGATGAAGTAATGGAAGTTGCATTATGTTGAGTTAACCCCTATTCATGCTCAACTTCTTTGTGGTCCAATTTGTATTTACCGGTCCATCGACTATATTCAAATGTGAGTTGGTGGGCTTTTTCAAGATTTAAACTCAGCTCAAATTTTGAAGGAACTTGAAACATGCGCAATAATTTGGATTTGATCCTGATATTGATTTCGGCCTTTTGTGGCAGTTGTACTTTCTTTAAAAAAGATTTGTGTGCTTTAAATTCAAACAATACTTCGCCATTGAGCACAAATTCTGTTATTATTCCATCTAATAGCCATGGAAACTGAAAATCAAGATGCGCAGCAGTGACATTCTTTATTTGTTTGTTCATTTCTTCGCTTACGCTTTTATCATCTTCGGTCGAGATAGATGCAATGATGGTTGGTTCGGCTGGTGGCAAGCTAGGTTCAGTTTCTAATTGATCATTGAAATGCTGTTCTTGCGCTACTTTGGATTCGCTTTGCTCCATGGCAACTGGCTCTAACATAGATTTCGATTCTTCACAAAGTGGACACCAATAATCATCGGATAATTGATCAAATATGTGGTCCTTATTGGTTTTACATTGATATTTCATGGCGATAACTTATAAAAATCCTTTTTAAAAATCTAAGTTACGAATTACATGTAAAACAAGATGAATCACCATGGTCTAGCTATGTTACAAAACTAAAACTCCATGAGAAAATTAATGCGGTATTTTAAGACCTAATTCTTGCTCAAGCTCCTCGAAACTAAACACAAAATGTTCGTAGAAATAGGCTTTTTCTTCGGGAGTCCATTTAGACATGATTTCATATTCTTTACTAAAATCATACTTATCAATAGTTGCTATTGTATCTTCTGGAATCTTCATCTTTTTGGAATACGCCTCGGGCATTTGGGAATGATGATAGCTCGAGCAACTCATCAAGAATACCGACAAAAAAAACAGAAGTAAGAAATTTGAATTAAAGGAGATTTTGAAAACCATAGTCAAAGATTGAATAACGACATAAATACAATCTTTGAATTTGGTTACGCACAACAACAAGTACGGCATAGGGTAAGCCCTTTTGAGAGATTTCTTACTTTTACACCATGACAAATATGCAAGAGCTTATCGCTAGTCTTGAATTGACACCCCATGTTGAAGGCGGCTATTTCAAGGAAACCTATCGCAGTGCAATATTTCATGAGTTGGAAAACGGAAAATCGAGATCTTTAGCCACCTTGATTTATTTCTTGCTACCTCATGGCAACTACTCCAAGTTTCACAAAATTGAATCAGACGAAATCTGGATTTACCAAGCAGGATCTCCGCTCTTGATCCATATGATTGACCAAGATGGAAAATGGAGTACCGCAACTTTAGGCTTGGATGTTACAAACGGCCAAGAGCCTCAAGTTTGCATTCCGGCACAAACCATTTTTGGAGCAGAAGTGCTCGAAGCTGATTCCTTCTCTTTGTCTTCTTGTATGGTGGCGCCTGGGTTCGATTTTTCAGACTTCCAGCTCTATAACAAACAAGACCTCATGGGGCGCTTTCCAGATTTAGCACCCATCATTGCGCATTTGCATCAGTAGCTTTTACCAACAATACACCACCGCATTGATGTTCATGCCTGCACCGACTGAAGCCAGAATAATGACATCGCCTGAATTTAACTGATGCTCTGGGTATTCGCCTCTAATGACGGCATCTAGCAATGTAGGAACCGTAGCAACTGAACTATTGCCATTGAATTGAATATTCATCGGCATGATATGCTCCGGGCGCTCCGCTTTATACAAGCGGTAAAAGCGGTCAATGATAGCCTCATCCATTTTTTCATTGGCCTGATGGATAAATATTTTCTTGACGTTTTCGATGGCTACCCCGCTTTTATCTAAGGCGATTTTCATGGCTGCAGGAACCTTGGTGAGTGCAAATTCATAAATTTTGCGGCCCTGCATTTTGATGTATTTTTCGTGGATGTGGTGTTTGGAGTTCAAAGACGGCCCATTGTTGAGAAAGTACGCTTCGTCCTTGGTAAATGTTTGGGTGGCGTGGGCTAAAATTCCAGAGGTATCATTGGTGGAGTTGGCGCTCAAAATGCAGGCACCTGCGCCGTCGGCAAAGATCATGGAGTCGCGGTCGTGGGGGTCTACTACCCTACTCAGGGTTTCAGAACCAATGACCAAACAATTGACAGCTGCGCCTGCCTTAATGTATAGATTGGCCTGAATGAGCGCTTCTATCCAACCCGGACAACCAAAAAGCATATCGTAGGCCACACAATTTGGGTTGGCTATCCCGAGTGCGTGCTTGACGCGCGAGGCCAAAGCCGGCAGCATATCTAAATGATTGGAGGCAAAGCGGACATCGCCAAAGTTGTGGGCAAAGATGATGTAATCTAAAGTTTCGGGGTCTAGACCAGCTGCTGCAATTGCTTTTTGCGCGGCAATGATACCGAGGTCAGAATTGGTTTGTTCTTTCTGAGCATACCTACGCTCTTCAATACCGGTAATTTCCTTGAATTTTTCAATAATGATTTCGTTGCTGTCTTCAAAAGGTTGGTCGATACCTTTGTAGAAACGGTGAGAAATGAAGTCTTGGTTGGTCCGGCGAAGTGTAGGCAAGCAGCTACCCACACCTAAAATTTGAGCGCTCATAGAAATAGGTTTATAAGGTAAAGTTAAGAGAATTTTCTACTTAGTGTAATTTATACACTAAGTTTTTCACTTTAGCTCAAATAACTGATTTCTAGAAGGAAAACGAAAAACCTGTGAGCAAACCAACAGACTGATAGCGGTTCTTGATGATGTCATCGCTAACGATGCTCCCGAGCGTGTAACGAAACATGGGTGCCAGCGAAAACTGCAGTTGCGCATTGACCTGATAAACAAGCTCGAATTGTGCGTAAACATTGGTTGTCCATTTCTTTGACTCCACAACAGCAACTCCGTTATTGTATGGTAAAATATAAGCGCCCTCTCGGCGCACGCCATAACCTACACCAAGGCCAATTGCAGGTTGCAACAACACTTTGTGTAAAGGAATTTGATAGGAAAGCCCAAGTGGAATTTGGACATATTGGTAGCGGTTGGTGCCTTCAACAGAAAGCACTTTGTAGGTGTATTGCTCGCCCCACTCGAGGTAGCTTAGGCCTGTTTGCAGACCCCAATGACCAAAAAATAGTTGATAGCGCAGGTTGAAATCCCAACTTGAGGTATGCCTCTCGCCGAGTTCGCGCCATTCGCGGAGTTCTTTTGGTGTAAATGGCGCAACAATAGAAGAACTAGTGGGCACTTCAAAACTCGAGAAAATAGCGCTCACGCCAAATTGAAGGCCTAGAGATTGGGTTTTCTTTTTTGGCTGAGCACGCTCTTTAGGAGTGGTTAAAATGGTTTCAATTACCGGTTGCGTATTTGCTTTTGCACGGCCGTTTGTGTCAATTATTGAAGTATTTGTTTCAAGAATAGCTTGTTGTTGGGTTTTTGGGATTATTTGTGTTGTAGCTGTAAGCGATGGCGCAGAAAAGTTCAAATCGGAAGCTGAAATTGAATAGGTATCGGAAATGGAATGTTGAAAAGTAGATGAGATAGGATTCCAGGTAATGGTTGGTTTAGAGGAATTTGGGTTGAAAGAATTTGATTCGGGAGAATTTGATTTGGAAGAATTCAAATGAAAGGTTGAAACTTTAGTATTGTGGGTTTCCGACACGCGGGGCGTTTTTCGCTCCACTTTTTGAGGTTTGGAGGTCAAAGTAGCAACCGCAACACTTTGCCAGTACGCGAGAATACCGAGGCTGAGGATGGCGCCAATTGCCGCTGAGATCCACCAAATGGCGAGTGGCTTGCGGCGTTTTTGAGCAAGCGCGTCCAGGCGAGCCTCTACATCTTGTAAGAAGGCTGCTGAAGGTGCTTCAGCCTTAGGCTCGGCTAAGGATGCAAAAAGTTCATCCAACGGATTGTTGTCTTGCTGCTTCATGGGATTTTTCTATGAGTTCACGTAATTTTTTGCGGGCCATTTTGGTGTGCCACTTGGAGGTTTCTTCCGTGACACCTAACATATTGGCGATTTCTTTATGGCTATAGCCTTCAATGGCAAAAAGATTAAAGACCAAACGGGCGGGTTCTGACAAACAAAGCAACATTTGCTGCAGTTGTTCGTGGGTAAAAATGGCATCGGTC
>JBIIZI010000111.1:0-7074 GCA_044346375.1 Crocinitomicaceae bacterium
CAAAGTTCTATTCTGGGTCAATACATGGCCGAGATCAGGGCTGTTGGCATTCAAGAAGACCGCCTGCGTTTCCGTCACAACCTTTCGCGCATTGCAGAAATTCTTGCTTACGAAGTTTCCAAGCAGCTCCCAAGCCAAACCAAGGCGGTCCAAACACCACTCGGTGTGGCTCAGGTTCTACAGCCAGCTGAACAACCTGTTTTGCTGACGATCCTTCGCGCTGGTTTAGCCATGCACGAAGGGCTTTTGCGCAGTTTTGACCACGCCGACAGCGCTTATATTTCTGCTTACCGCAAGCACAGCAGCCCCGAAGATTTCGAGATTGAAGTCGAATACATGGCTGTCCCGGATTTAGATGACAAAATCTGGCTCATCTCTGACCCCATGCTCGCCACTGGTAGCTCTATGGTAGCTGTTTACAAAGCGCTTAAGCGTCACGGAACACCCAAACAAATTCATATTTTAAGTGCCATTGCCACACCAGAAGCACTGGCATTTGTGCAACGCAATTTACCGGCCAATACGCATATTTGGGTGGCGGCCATTGACGAACAACTCACCGCTAAATCGTATATCGTTCCGGGTCTTGGCGACGCTGGCGATTTGGCATTTGGCATCAAACTATAAGGAGAACACAACCATGAACTGGGTAGGATTTTGGAGTATTTACAGCTTGGCAATGGTCAAGTTTTTGGTGTCGACTTTTCCTGGCAAAAGTTTTCATCTTGCCTTCCATGAAACCTGGTTGGCTTCCGTTTTAGGGGGCTCCACAGCAGCGGCTATTTTTTATTTTGGAAGTGAAATGGTCATGCGCTTTTCGCACCGACAACGCGCCAAAAAAAGAGAGGCAGCTCTTGCAGCCGGCAAAGAGCCCATCAATTATCATAAAGTCACCCGCACCAAAAAATTAATTATCCGGATCAAATGGAGTTTCGGGTTTTATGGCATTACCCTTTTTGCTCCTTTGCTATTCTCCGTGCCAATTGGCAGTTACGTAGCTGCTAAATTCTATGGCAAATACCAAACAACTTTTTTGTTTATGATTATCGGTTTGGCAGGCAATGCTTTTCTTTTGACGCTTATTAGTTATGCCCTTTTCTGATTGCCACCTCTTTTTTGACCTCGACCGCACCCTCTGGGATTTCGATAAAAATTCAGAAATTGCCTTGCGTCAAATTTTTGCAGCCGAAGACTTGGATGCCCAAGTTGGTGGTTTTGATCATTTTCATAAGCAATATGTGTATCAAAATGCGCATCTCTGGAAACTCTATGGCAAAGGCATCATCAAAAAAGACGACCTCCGCCACGAACGTTTTCGGGTAACGCTCAAGTATTTTAAAATCAAAGATGAAGCATTGGTGCAACGTCTTTCCGACGCATACGTACATCTCTCTCCGCGCCAAACAGCGTTGTTTCCGCAGGCCATAGAAACTTTAGAGGCCTTACAAAAAATGGACTTTAAGCTCCACATCATTACCAACGGTTTTCAGGAGGTTCAGTTTGTAAAACTGGAAAACTGTGGCTTGCGGGCCTTTTTTGACGTCGTGGTGTGTTCGGAATTCGTTGGCAAGAACAAACCTGATTTAGCAATTTTTAAATATGCGCTCAACCAAGCTGGTGCAAAAGCTGAAAAGTCGGTCATGATTGGTGACGACTACCACGTAGATGTAGCTGGAGCGTTGCGCGCAGGCATGCAAGCCCTCTGGTTTGACCCAAGCGCAAAAAATCAATACAACTACGACAACTGTATTTCGGAACTTTCTGTGATCCCTGAACTACTGCCAAAGCTGCTATTAACCTACTAATTCTTGACGGATTTTCTCGTAAAGGACCATTCCGGTGGCAACTCCTACGTTCAAAGAAGAAATTGCTCCTTTCATCGGGATTTTACAGCTGATATCTGCCAAATTGATGAGGTCTTGGGTGATTCCAGATTCTTCAGAACCCATAATAATGGCTACACTACCTCTTAAATTGGTCTCGTGCAATGGCACCAATGCTTTTTCTGTGCACGCCACAATACGCAAGCCTGATTGCTGCAAATAAAACAATGATTGCTTGAGTTGCTCCGTTTTGCAAATTGGAATGCGGTTGAGCGCGCCTGCTGAAGCTTTCATGGCATCTGAGGTAGCTAGGGCTGAACCTTTACTCGGGATGAGAACGGCGTCTATGCCCATGCATTCTGCACTGCGGATAATTGCGCCAAAGTTACGGACATCGGTAATGCGGTCAAGGACCAATACACTTGGTTTTTTGCCTTCTTCTAGCCATTTGTCGATTAGCGGCTCAATTTCTTGATAGGTAATTGGCGGTACCATGGCAATGACGCCTTGGTGGTTTCCATCAGTTAAAGAATCTAGTTTTTGATTAGGCACATATTGCAAGAAGTAATTCTTGCCCGTAAGCGCGTTTCTTAGTTCTTCGAAAAGCGCCTTGTTGATCCCTTTTTGAATTAAGATTTTATTGAGTTCACGACCTGCATGAATGGCTTCTAGAACGGAGTGAACACCAAAGATGATGTCAGTGCGTTCTTTGCGTTGGTAAGTGCGTTCTTTGGTTTCGCGGCGTTCTGGACGCTCGCTTTTTTGGTATTTGTCTTCCATTAGTGGATGTTAAGTTCGAGGCTTACATTGCCCTCGAGGGTGCGTGCCACTGGGCAAGCTTTACCTGCTGCAATGACTTTCTTTTTGGTGAGTTCGTCCCAATCGTTGCCGCTGAGGTCAAGATCGAGGACAATTTTTGAAATCCGACGTGGGTCTGAAGCCATGTGTTTTTCAATGGTGGCTTCTGCCGCTACAAACGGAATGTTGTGGCTTTGGCAGTAGATCCCGATGATGGTCATGACGCAAGAGGCCAGAGAGGTGGCGACGAGGTCGGTTGGTGAAAACGCTTCGGCCTTGCCGTGGTTGTCTAGGGGGGCGTCAGTGATGATGGTGGTACCCGAACCCAAATGCGTGCATTCGGTGCGGAGCTCTCCTAAATAACGGACACTTGCAGTTTTCATGGGGCAAAGTTAATACTTCACCTCGACAAATCCGTGTTTCTCTAGAGGTATTCCTCCTTCGTACATGGCTTTGATGATGTAAAAGTAGGTTCCTTCTTCTACTTTGTTTCCATTTTGTGTGAGTCCGTTCCAAGAGCTAGCAGGATCTGTGTACTGATAAATGGTGTTGCCCCAGCGGTTTACGATGGTGCATTCAAATTCAGAAATGCCACTGTATTGCACATAAAAACTGTTGTTTCCATTTTCGGAGGAGAGGACAATAATGTTTGGTGCGATGATATCACATGGTTTAAATCCGATAGTTGCTGTATCTGAATAAGTATAACACGCATTGCTAATGGTATAGATGTAATTACCCACAGCACTGATTATTCTTGGGTCGTCGGTATTGCCGTCTAGCCAAGTACCAAGCGTTTGCGGATTGTAGTTGCTTTGAAGTGTCCATTCGGTGAGTGTGCTGTCCTTAGGTACATTTAATGTGTACGGATCAATAGAAAAACTTGACCCTTGGCAGATGTTCGTGTCTAGTAATTGCACGTATACATAAGGAGGGAACTCAATGAATTCGGTGAGGGTGATGCCACAAGCGTTGTCGGTGTAGCTGATCGGATACACGCCTGCATAGGTGGCAATGATCAAAGGATTTTCTGAGGTGCTGTTAGAAAAAGAAATGGTGTTGTCTGGGCAAGACCAAGTTCCGCCCAAAGCAGAGAGGGTGCCCGCTACTTGCTCTTGGTAATTGCAACCAAGGCTGTCCAAATCGATGTAAGGTTGTGCGTAAAGCTCTAGGGTTGTGCTTGCTGTATGGCTACAAACTGCATCTGTAAAGGTGAGCGTGAAAATCCCGGATTCGGTTGCATTGAGCGTTGGATTCAAGGCGTTATTGTTCGGCGTAAAGTTGAGGGTTGCATTTGGATTGTTGCTGGTGTAGGTCCAGGATCCACCACCTACATCAGCAGTAGTGCTTGTCACTTGAAAATTCAATTGACACAATGCAGAATCTGCAAAGATTTGTGGGTTAGGAGGTAAAGTGATATTTGCACTCAGGGTTTGCTGACAAACGTTGTCGGTAAAAGAAACAGTATAGCTACCAGGTGCACTTATGGAAATCAGGGGATCTAGTGCTGTGGTGCTGCTGAACGATACATTCGCCGAAGAGGCGGTCCAAAGACCACCAGGCGAAACCGTACCTTGAACTTGGTACGTATTCTGGCAAACAATTGTATCGTCAAAAATAGTAGAAGCGTCGGTGCCAAAAACTGTAAAGGTGGTGTCGGTACTGCACAAGCCTGCAGAGTCTAGGAGGTTGATGGTATAGGTACCTGCACCCAAAATATTATTGTATTGTGCATTCAAGGCAGGGTTCGACAGACCCCAACTTACAGTCGAATAAGCGATCGAATTAGGGATCGTTAATGTTACAGAGGTATCTGGCGGACAAAATGCCAGAGGCCCTTGAAGGTTAATGGGCATAGGGTTAATGACATCGAAAGTATCGGAAACGTGCTTGTAACAACCATTTTTACTGACGGTGACGCCGTATACTTGGTCGGTGGTAATACCGCTTGTAGGCATAACGGTGAAGTCGTCCCAGAGGTAGCTGTCATAAGGGCCGTTGGAGACACTTAAATTGATGGCTCCGCAAGAGTTAGCGACGACAAGCATGGCTGAATCTAGGTTGTTGACGATGGTGTCGATCACGACCACAAAGGTAAGGGCAGTTACACCTGGGGTAGGCAGGTTGTCGTCGGTGGCAGTTACGGTTATGTTGTAGGTACCCATGGTTGCCAAAGAACCAACTGCGCGCAATACAATATTGGCCGTGTTTCCGGGCGTATTGGATATTTGTTGTAAAGTGGTTAGGCCACCATTTGAATAGGTAATGGTGGTGCTTTGATTGGTTTCAGGGGAAAGGAAGTTGATACTGAAGTCGGCGGAGTCGCCGAGGGCACAAATTTTAAAGGTATCGCAAGAGGCAATTCCTTCAGGGATGGGTGGAATATTACCCCCGTTCGAGGCGTCGAAGGCAAAGCTTTTGTAGTCGAGCCAGTCGATGCCATCGGGGTTGCCGAGTGCGCCATCGAAATCGTTGCCTGGGTGGTCAAAACGAGAAATAAGGAAGTAGGCGAGTCCGTCGCCTTTGTTGGCTCCGCAGGTTGCGGGCACGCCGCCAAAACCATTGACCCCCTGTGAAGCATCGCCGGTGGTCCAGTCCATGTTTTGGTAGCAAAAGGCCACGTTGCCGCCGTCGATGACGGGGTCTGAGCCGTTGGTAATGATGAGCTGAAAAGTATTGAGTTTGTCGCCGTGAAAAGCGTAGTAACCGACGTCTACCCAATTGACGTATACAGCTGTTGGGGTAATTTTATAGAGCACTTGCCCGTTGCCATTGCGCGTATCGACATCGGCCCAAAACGGCGCCACAATAGCGTTGCCTGTAGACGGAAAGGCAGTGGCAGAAAAGGTAGAAAGAGGACCTGTGAAGGTAATGTTACCGTTATTGTTAATGTAGATGGAGTTGTAAGCCTGGCCATACAAATTAAAGGTGAATGGTATGGGTATAATTCCTGTAGAGCCGTCGTCGTTGGGCTGCATAGCCAAAGTGTAGGTGGCGTCTGGCGCAATATAGCAGTCGCAGGCATTGGCTTTGTTGTAAGTGGCTGGCTGGACGCTCGCGACGGGCAATTGAATTGCAGAATTGGCTTGTGTATTGACCGTCCCTAGTTGGCCAGAACCCTTGAGTTGTTGGTAGAGTGGAGAATCGACAAGTACTTGTGCACTGACTTGCTGAATGAAAAATAAAAAGAAGGTAATAGGTATAATTTTAAACATAGTAGCAGGACTTAAACCAAAAGGTTAGGACGTAAATTTCGAGTTTGAGGTTGCACGAATTTAATGTATTTTTAGCGAAAATTTAGGATATGAGATTACTTCTAGGGTTTTCCCTCTTATTGGCGAGTGTTACTTTTGCGCAAAAGAAAACAACCACACCTGTAGAAAAACCACCATATGACTCCGGAACTGTTGGTGCGCTGTCATTTAGAATGGTGGGTCCGGCCCTGACCTCAGGGCGTGTAATAGATCTTGCAGTACACCCAACCAATAAAGATACTTGGTATGTTGCTGCTGCGGCAGGTGGTGTGTGGTATACCCAAAACCACGGCATAACCTTCGAACCAATTTTTGATGGTTACGGCTCTTACTCCATTGGTTGTGTAACACTTGCGCCAAGCAATCCAAGCACTGTTTGGGTGGGCTCAGGTGAAAACAACAACCAACGCTCTGTTTCGTACGGCGATGGCGTTTACAAGTCTGTAGACGGCGGTAAGTCTTTTACGAACATGGGTCTCAAAAATTCAGAACACATTGGTGAAATCATTATACACCCGACAAATGAGAACATCATTTGGGTAGCAGCCTACGGCCCACTTTGGAGTAGCGGCGGCGATCGCGGCGTCTACAAAAGTACCGATGGCGGTAAAAACTGGACGCGCACGCTTTTTGTGTCAGAACATACCGGTATTGCCGAAATCGCGATAGACCCTACCAATCCTGATATCTTATACGCCTCGGCACACCAGCGCCGCCGCCACGAGTATACATACATCGGGGGCGGCCCAGAGTCGGCCCTATATAAATCTACCGACGGTGGTTTAACTTGGAAAGAGATCAACGCAGGTTTACCCAAAGGCGACATGGGCCGCGTGGGTCTGGCTGTTTCGCCTGCCGATGCCAATGTTGTATATGCCATTGTAGAAGCCCGCTACGATAAAGGTGGCGTATTCCGCTCTAGCAACAAAGGCGAAAGCTGGTCCAAGCAAGGATCTTTCTCCACCAGCGGCAACTACTACCAAGAAATCTTCTGCGATCCCAAAGACGTCAACAAAGTCTTTGCAATGGACACCTACATGCACCACAGCACCGACGGCGGCAAAAACTTTGTGCCAACCGGCGAGCGCAACAAACACGTAGACAACCACTGCATTTGGATAGACCCCAGCAACACCAATCACTGGTTGGTAGGTTGCGACGGCGGTTTGTATGAAACCTACACGCACGCCAGCGAATGG
>JBIIZI010000112.1:0-7063 GCA_044346375.1 Crocinitomicaceae bacterium
CGGCTTGATGCGCGTACTGTTGACCGGATTGAATTGTTCGAACTGGGTGAGTTGAAAGCCTGCACTCCCGAGTTGATTGCTGGCGTGAATGGTCGAAAATAGTTGGTTTTGGTCGGTCATGATCGAAATGAGCTGACCTTTGCTGCGTGTGAGCTCTCCCCATTGCCAATTTAGGTTTTGCGCACTCAACACAAACGTGAAGCTACAAAAAAGGGCAAGGAGGGGGCGCTGTAACATTAGTTGACGAGTTGAACCCCGACGTAATTTTCCGGGCTGATCAGTTTGAGTTCAGCCTTGAGTTGGTCTGTAACAGGAAGTTCGTCAATGAAAGCGTGTACGCTTTGTTTGGTTACGCGCTCGTTTTTGCGGGTGAGACCTTTGAGTGCTTCGTATGGTTTTTCAAAGCCTTCGCGACGCAAAATAGTTTGAATGGCTTCGGCCACAACCGCCCAGTTGTTGTCGAGGTCTTGAGCGAGGGCATCTTGATTCAACAAAAGTTTACCAAGACCTTTGAGCGTTGCGCCAAAAGCAATAACGCTGTGTGCAAGTGGAACACCCACCACGCGCAGCACCGTAGAGTCGGTGAGGTCGCGCTGCAAGCGAGAAACGGGAAGTTTGGCTGCTAAATGTTCGAATAGCGCATTGGCCAAGCCGATGTTGCCTTCGGAGTTTTCGAAATCGATTGGGTTTACTTTGTGTGGCATGGCAGAAGAGCCAATTTCTCCGGCTTTGATTTGTTGTTTGAAGTAGTCCATGGAGATGTAGGTCCACATGTCGCGATCGAGGTCGAGGAGGATGTTGTTGATGCGCTTCATGCAATCAAAAATTGCGGCTAGTTGGTCGTAGTGCTCAATTTGGGTGGTGGTTTGGGAGCGTTCTAAGCCGAGGGTATCGTTGACGAAATGATTGCCAAAAGCAACCCAGTCGGAGGCTGGGTAGGCCACAAAATGTGCGTTGAAATTACCTGTGGCACCGCCAAACTTGGCAGGTAGTTTAAGGGTTCTGAGGTGCGCAATTTGCTTGGCTAAACGCTCGGCGAAAACTTGAATTTCTTTGCCGAGGCGTGTAGGCGAAGCAGGTTGGCCATGCGTGCGGGCCAGCATCGGGATGTCTTTCCAGTCTTGGGAAAGTGCCACGAGTTTGTCTTGAACGGCCATGAGCTCAGGCAAGTAAACTGCTTCTATGCCGTCTTTGAGCGACAGTGGAATGGCGGTGTTGTTGATGTCTTGAGAGGTAAGGCCAAAGTGAATGAACTCTAAATAGGCCTCTAAACCGAGCCCTTGCATTTTTTCTTTGAGGAAATACTCGACAGCCTTGACGTCGTGGTTGGTGGTACGCTCTGTTTCTTTGATCCAAAGTGCGTCGGCTTGTGAGAAATTAGTGTAGATGTCGCGCAGGGCGGCGTATTTGTCTTTGGGGAAGTCTTGCAAGTTTGAAATGCCGCTGTCAACAAGTGCAATCAGGTATTCGACCTCAACTAAGACGCGGTAGCGAATGAGTCCGAATTCTGAAAAATAGGCTTGAAGAGCTGCGGTTCTGGATTGGTAGCGACCATCTATCGGGGAGATCGCGGTAAGAGCGTTGAATTCCATATTGTATCTAAAGCACAAAGATACAACAAGCGCAAAAAATAGAAAAACTGAATAGCGAATTATCGTAATTTTGATGCATGCAAGTTTCTAGCCGATTTTTGAAGTTTCAATGGGTGGTTCTTATCCTCATTTTTTTAGTCGTTTTTGCCGGTAGTTTTGTGCGCATGTCGGGCAGTGGTATGGGTTGCCCAGACTGGCCAAAGTGCTTCGGCAAGTGGGTTCCTCCAACCGAACTCACCGAGTTGCCCGAAAACTACCGCCAAGCTTACTTGCTCAAGCGCCAAAAAAAGGTAGAAAAATTCTGTAAATTCTTAGATCGAATCGGCCTCGACGTCACTGCCAAAAAAATCCTCAACGACCCCGATGTCTATAAAGAAGAAGCGTTTAATGCCCGCAAAACCTGGATCGAATACATCAATCGGCTCGCTGGTTTTTTAGCTGGCAATGCCATGCTGCTGGGTTTTGGCTGGTTGTTGGTCTTTTACCGCAAGCGCAAGTGGCTGTTGTTAACTGGCCTCAATTTGGTCTTAATGGGCATTGAAGCTTGGTTTGGTTCTATTGTGGTGGCTACCAATTTAGTTCCCTGGACCATCACAATTCATCTTTTCTTAGCTCTCGTAATCATCGGCATTCAGTTATACTTGCTGCACAACATGCAGCACAAGCAACGCCCAGATTTGCCAAAAGATAAAGCTTTTCAATGGCTGAGCTGGCTTATTTTGGGCATTACCTTCTACCAAATGTTCTTAGGTACACAGGTTCGAGAATCTATCGATGCCTTGGTCAAGAAAGGATATTCTAGGGCCGAGTGGATAGAACAATTAGGTCTACCGTTTTTTATCCACCGCAGCTTCAGTTGGTTGGTTTTGATTTTATTGGTTTATTTATTTTGGCAAAACCGCCAAAAATGGCATTACTCCCGCATCAATGTGGCTTTTTATTTACTCGCTGCTGAGTTGTGCACGGGCGTAGCACTCGCTTACGCCGACATGCCTGGCCTTGTTCAGACGGCTCACTTGGTGTTTGCAACAATCTTGCTTGCGGTTCTGCTCTTGATGCGTTACGACTACGCACAACAGAAGAAAAACCCATAATACCACCCCGTTTTTTGGCTCAGAAGCGTTAGCTTGCAGATTCATTACTTATGAACTTCGATGCGCCTGCTATTCAACGTCTCAAAGCAAACGACCCCAAAGCCGTTGAAGCATGGTATCTCCATACTTTTCCAGCATTACTGCAGCAAGCGGCACGTTTTTTTAGCCAACGCAACGAGCAACTCACGGCTGTTCACAACGCGCAACTCAAAGCTTTACAAAATTTAGCCCAGTTTAAACCAGACACCTCAATGGAAGCTTGGTTGGCGGTCATCCTAAGAAATGAATTGATTGACACCTACAGACGCAAGCAACGTTGGCGTATATTGTCTTTTGAAAACCGTTATGAAACCACCTATGAGCCTGATTTCGATCAACAATTAGACGCCCCGCTTCAATTGGAACGCGCAGAGGCACTATTGGCACATTTGCCCCAAAAAACACGCTTTGTTTTTAGTTTATACGCATTTGAGGAATTAAAACCGAGAGAAATTGCCCAAGAGCTTTCCATGCAGATCCAGACAGTCAGGTGGCATCTGAAAACAGCCAAACAAACCTTAAAAAAACACCTCGAGTCATGAAAGATACCCGACTAATGGCCGAGCAAACTTGGCCGCTTTTTGAACGCAAATGGCGCCGAAAGCAGTTTTGGAAACGCTGGAAAAGCAAATTCTATTTTGCAGGTTCCCTTCTGCTTGTCGTTGTTTTTGCTTTGTTATTCCGAGCTTATACTCCAGATCAAAAAGGGAAAGATGATCATTTCATTCAACCCAAAAAAGAGCAAATTTTAAAACCTAAAATTCAAGATGAGCTTCAAGGTCAAGCTCAATTTAGAATTGGGCCCTCGTTGGGATCAGCTGTGATCGACTCGCTTACCTTTCTATTTGAACCCTTATTCTATAAATTGAATCCCAAATTTCAAATCCCTATGCTTTCAAATAGGCAAGGATCTATCCAAAAGAATGCTGATTTGCAATTGGCCTTTGCTTATCTCAATTTGCAGCCGTATAGCTGGGCGCTGCAAAACAACGCGCACTCGCTCAGCGCTCTATTAGACAACAAAACCTTACTGATCATGAATTTGATGTACGGCGCCGATACCCTACCAGCTTTTCCTTCTGACTTCGGAGCTGAGTCTTGGTACCGTCCTGATTTTTTTCCTGCAGATCAATTTATACATATTGCATTTTATGAGGTTACTGACTGGATCCAAGATCCCTTAAGCGTAATGCTGAGCATGAATCGCTTGAGCAATCAAATTCCGATTGCACCGTGGCGTACATCCAGTAATTTGATGAGAAATATTGATGGCAACCAATTTGTTTTGTCGACTTTTGACCGTGAATATCCAGGTGTTTTTGTGTACCGAGGCCTTAACCCGATAAATGAGCGAAATTCGCGCATGCAGTACCATAAAAACTTATTCGTCGCCGACCGACCAGCTGAATCCTTCAATCCGCTTTTATATCATCATTCCGATACCTTAATCGTTGTGAGTGCTCAGGTACAGCGCATAACAAAACTTTCGCAGCATGGCGTTCTTCACGGCTCAAAGGAAATCACTTTCAAGAGCAGAGGAATACAGAGTGTAAAGCGGCGCGAACCACTATTGGATCCTGTAGACAACACGCTTTATGTCTTGGCCCCCACGAATTTCCATTTTGTGTTTTTCAAAGTCGATTTAACAACTGGTGACGCTACCCAAATTTATCAAACAGCCAGCATCTGGAAAGGCGCCGAATTTGAGATTTACGATGGAGTGCTTTATTACAACTATAAAGCAAAGGAGTTTCAAGTCGATCTCAAGCAATTCAAAGTCTAATAGGTCTTGCCGTACCCTTCATTTCGATCAAGTAAACCCCCGAGGGATAGCTATCCAATGCAATAATTTGCTGGGTTTGTTCAAGCGTTATTTTTTCAAGGATCCGACCTTCCAAGTTTCTAACTTGTATGCTTTCTCCAATCCATTGGGGAAGAATTCGGATCATGATTTTCGCTCCTTCGAGCAACTGAAATACAGAAAAATCAAAAGTTAGGGGTGCTGCTGCGTTTGGCAAGTAGGGCAAGCGCCAGGTTTCATTGAGGCGATCGTTGCCGGCTATCCCGGTGCTCAAGTAAAAATAACCAGTGCCAACAAAACCCATGCAGCCCTTTCTAGGCAAGGCGCTAAATGGTGTCAATGTAGTGCTTTGAAACGTATTTATATTGATTTTTTCAACGGTTGTTAGCGTATTGTCTGTGGGGTCTACACCTCCATAAACAAATACCAATGAGTCGGCACTTGCCGTATTGACGTACATTCTGGTACCAAAATCCAAAAGGGTGGTTGGGGTCCAGGTATCGGTTGGTACGTCATAGGCCCAAGTTTGGTTGTTCCAGCCCGTTTGGTTGGCGGCGTTGGTTCTGCCTGCAGCCAGAAAACCATTTGTTTGGTTGCTGAAAGCGAGCCCGCGCCAGCAACCTTCAAAAGGCAAATTGCCAAGTTGCTCCCAGTTGTTGGTAGCGAAATGAAAGCACCACACCTCATTGATAATGCCATTTGCGTTGCGTCCGCCAATTAAATAAAGGTCAGATCCAATCATAAATTGTTGGCAGCCGGCCCGCCCGGCGCTTGGTAGCTCCGGCATGGCAGTCCATTGGTTGGTACTTGGGTCGTATTTCCAAAAAGTATTGAAATAAAAACCGTTGCAGTTTTCGCCACACAACACATAACCCTTTTCATTATAACTAAATGCACTTGCGTATTGGCGCTCCTGCCATATGGGTAAACTGGCAATTGGCCCCCAATAGTTTAGATTGGAATCGAAAGCAAAGAAATCACCTGTACAAGAGAAGTCAATGCTGCGGCCGGTGCCGCAATAATGAATGCTGCCAATCGTAAACGCAGCGCCGTCATCTCTTGGACTACCTGGAAAGGAGAGGTCTTGCTGCCAATGTTGGGCCGCCACATTCAGGTAGAAAGTCAATAAGATGAGCAATACAAAACGCATTTCCCCTAAACGTATAAAATGATTTTTTAGTGTGTCCAGCGCCGTATCAAAACGATGGTGTTCCAGTAAAATGAGGTCGAGAAGGGCGCTGCATCAGTTGCCATTTGTAGTTGAGTTGGAGGCCGTATCTGAGTGTGTTACTCAGTAAGCTCGGTTGATTCAGGTTCAAACTCAACATGACTTGATGTGCGCCGGCAATTTGCCGACCGTAGCCTAAATTGAATTGGCGGTTTTCGTAACCTAGCAAGAAATGATTTGTTTTTCGGAAATAACTTACTGAGGTATTGATGGATTGAAACCCTTGGTAGTGCTCATATATGAGCGTGGCGTCCAAAAGCTGGAGGCTGTCTAGTTGAAATGATTTTTTGAGTCCAACATTATAACTTGGTAAGTTGGTGAGATAGATAGGCTCTAAACTGCCGACATCTGCTTTAGACGAATAAATAGAATTGACGCTGCTTAACAATTGCCAACTTTTGTACCTGAGTTGAAAGCCAAGATCAATATCGGTTAATTGATATTTGTCTGTAATGAAATCAATGACAGGTGAGCTTAAGCGATAATCATTGTAATTGAGTCCAATTGCAGGTCTGATACTCCAGTTCCTGCTCAGTGCAAAATCACGACCAACACTTAATCCGAAAGTCGAAGTAGTTTGATAAGAACACAAACCAGCATAGGCGGAGTTCAGACCAAATTTCCATTTGCCCATGCTTTGCTGAAAGCGAAGTATACCTTGGTAATTTGTACAATAGAGGGAGTTGAACCCCAGATAGGAAAAATTAGTATTTAAGGAGCTAGACTGGTAGCCATCTCCATGTACATTCGCATCGGAATGATAGGCCACATTATTGAATTCGAGCTGGTCTGAGGCATTACTGAACTGCGCCCAATTTGTGAAGGGAAGTAAAAAAAGTAGGGCAATAATAGAATAGATTTTCATGTGGTTTGGTTTTAAATGGAATGAATAAATCTTGCCTAATTGAGACAATTTGGCTCGTCGAAAAGTTACACTACACCTTTGCCTCAGTTTTTACGTTACCTTAGTTTGTGTCTTTATCATGATGAGTCAAGAACCCCAAACAGAACTCCTAAAAGCCGCCGCATCCGGCGAGCGCAGGGCCCAAATGGCGCTGTATCAGTTGTGTTATCCGGTTCTCATCAGTTCGGCACGCCGTTATTACCACAACACCGACGAGCAAATGACCGTCGTTAACAACGCGTTTGTGAAGGTCATTCAATACCTTGGCAATTATGAAGCCGGTCGGTTCTTGAGCTGGGTCAAGCGCATTATCTCCAACGAAATCATCGACGAATACCGCCGCAACAAACGCTACCACGAGCTGTATAAGTTCGATGCACCAGTAGAAGACCGCGGCGGCTCAGA
>JBIIZI010000113.1:0-6795 GCA_044346375.1 Crocinitomicaceae bacterium
ATTGTAATTGACACTCAACTGCAAAGTGGCGGTCTTTTTCCAGAATTCATATGAGGTGTTCCATTTGACATTGTGATTGAAACCTTGGCGGTCTGGAAACTCAGCCATGTTCGTTTTGTACCATGTGTAATTACCATTGTAAGAAAGCGTACTGCGCAAAGAAGGTGCTGGCTTAAACATTAAAATGAGCTCAGCGCCCAGTGCTTTGGTTTGGGCAATATTCATGTAACTCACTGCACTGGTGTTGTCGGGATAGAATTCTTTGAAGCGCGAAATTACACCATTCGATTGACGAAAGAACAAAGCACTCGTGACTGTCAATTTTTTCTTTTCTAGTGCGTAAGCCAAATCAAAGGAATGAATGTATTCAGGGCTCAGGTAAGGATTGCCGCGCTGTAAATTATACGGGTCTGAGTAGTTGGTAAAAGGGTTGAGTTCGTTGGCAGAAGCACGCTTGATGCGACGCGAATAACTCAAGCTTAACTCTGACTTCGGTTTGAGCTCATAACGAAGGTGTGCCGATGGAAAGAAATTAAAGTAGTCATTGACAATGCGAATGCTATCTGAAATCAGATTCGGAATTTGATAAGCCTTCTCGGCACGCAATCCGACTTGCATTTTAAAGCGCTTGATTTGCTTACCTGCCACACCATATAGGCTGTAGATTTGCTCTTTGTAGCCGTACAAGAAATTGGCGAGTGTGTCTTCTTGGTAAGCATTTAAAGCGTTGTCTAGGGTTTCTGAATAGGTATCTACAAGTTGATCTCTTAAAATGGCCTTCAAGCCTGCTTCAGTGCGCAAACCTAATTTTGGAAACAAATAAGTGAGATCGGCCTGAGCAGTAGTGATATTGTTTTTATCGGTATTGATAAGACGCTGATCTAAAATGGGAAGCGAAGAAATTGTGGAGTCTGGGTTGTAATAGGTATTGACGTAATATCCTTCGATGTCTTCTGAACCGAGTGACTGATTGACATCAAAAATGAGGTTGCCGCGGTCTTCTTTAAAATCGTGTTTGTAATTGAGGTTCAAGTCGAGGTTTTGGCGATCGGTAGGATCGTAGGAACTGCGGCTCCAGAGGTTGGTTATGGTTCCGGATTCGTTGAGCTGTGCATTCCAAAGATCACCTGTGCGGTCGCGGCGCGTGAGTGAGCCTGTTGCCACAAAACCGATAGTGTTGCGCGGGTTCAGGTTGATGTCAGCACCCATGCGGAAGGTTTGCCCAGCATCGAGATCGGTTCCTGTGCGGTTTTGATCGAGTATGAAAACACCTGAATTGAGTTCTTGGCGGATATCGTTGTAGTTGTTGCGGTAACCTTCGAGGTAACGCGCATTGTAGGTTCCAAAAACATTGATATTGCCGTTTCTGTAACTCAAGGACACACTACCCTCCGCTACGTTGCCGCCTTTTATATCACCAGAAGCTAAATTGGTAGAAACCATACCATTGAAGCCAAGAAGTTTGTTCTTTTTAAGGACAATATTGATGATGCCTGAAGTACCGTCGGGATCGTATTTTGCGGAAGGGTTGGTTACTATTTCAACGCGTTCTATCGAATTGGCAGGCAAAGCATCGAGTAATGTTTTGCCGTTTCCGCCACTCATGGAGCTTGGGCGGCCATCAATTAAAATGGTAACACTACCCTGGCCACGCAGCAAAACCCCACCATCTTGATCCACCTCTACAGAGGGCAAGCGATTGAGGATATCATTGGCGGTGCCACCGTTCACATTTAGATCCTCGGCAACATTGTAGATCTTTTTGTCGATCCCTGCATCCATGACGTCTTTTTGACCGCGTACGACAACGTCTTTGACCTCCTGGGTTTTGGGTGGTTGCATGCGCAGCGTGCCTTGATGGAAATTGGTTTGCCCTGGCTTGAGCTCGAATGCTTCAGTTGTTTGGTTCTCATAAAACGCCAAACTCAATTGCAGGTAGTATTTGCCCGGATTGGCGTTCAAGGAAAAACGGCCGTCGGTATTGGTGAAAACACCTTTTTGAAATGTGGAATCTTGGAGTTTGAATAATTTGACTGACACGTATTCCAAAGCATTATTTTGGTCGTATGACAGTACTTTTCCAGTGACACTCACTGTATTTTGAGCACTTAAAGTAGGGCCAAAACCAAGCAAAAAAAGAAGTAAGACCGAAAAAGGAGAATAATTGCGTTGAAACATAGCGCAAAAATAAGCAATTCATTTGCTAAAATGATTTATATTTGCGTTTCAAAAAAATTCGATTATGATAGAGCAATTGAGCTTCGAAGACCTTAAAAACAAATTCAACTCCAACAAAAGCTTTAAGTTTGGAACTTACATCGTTGGCGGTCTTATTGCAGCAGTAGTAATTTATTTCTCTTACCGTCAGTTCATTTGGGGCCCGGCGAACGAAAAATCAAATGATGGTTGGTGGGTTGCTTTAAACTACGTAACCAAAGATTCTACCGATCAAGCCATTCGTATTCTTGAGCCTTTTGTCAAAAGCAATGACGGCAAAACAGGCGGCGAGATCGCGCAATACTTGCTCGCAACCCAATACATGGAAAAAGGCAAAT
The DNA here is from genome assembly GCA_044346375.1 of Crocinitomicaceae bacterium. GTDB lineage: Bacteria > Bacteroidota > Bacteroidia > Flavobacteriales_D > Crocinitomicaceae > UBA952. The sequence continues at coordinate 2,556 of JBIIZI010000113.1, forward strand.
TTGCAGCGGCTATCAAAATGCTAGAAGACGTTAACCTCGAAGACACCTATGTTTCTACAATGAGTATCGGACTTCAAGGCGACTGCTACAGCGAAATGAAAAAATACAACGACGCGTTGTCTTTCTATACGCAAGCAGCAGACCGCGAAGACAACGAATTCACAACACCAATGTACCTTTTCAAAGCTGGTTTGGTTTGCGAGAAAAAACTCAACAAAAAAGCAGATGCTGCCGTTCACTACCAACGCATCAAAGACGACTACCCGAACTACGCAAGTACCAAAACCATCGACCGCTATATCGCTCGATGCGCTACTAAATAAATTTCATCATGGCTACAGCAGGTAAAGACCTCTCTGCCTTTGATCCAGCAACATTAACCAACTGTGCCGATTTTCGAATCGGCATTGTTGTTTCTGCATGGAACGGGCACATCACGCAACGCTTATTAGAAGGTGCACTGAGTGCGCTAGACGCTATAGGTCACCGACCAGAATTGCGCCAAATACGCAATGTACCCGGTGCGTTTGAACTTCCATTGGGCGCACAACAATTTTGCCAGCAAAACAACATCGATGGCGTCTTGGCCATTGGCGTTGTTATTCAAGGTGAAACACGCCACTTCGATTTTGTATGCAGCGGCACCACTCATGGCCTCATGAACGTTATGCTCAAATACGACAAACCTGTGGGTTTTTGCCTGCTTACCGACAACACCGAACAACAATCCCTAGACCGCGCTGGTGGCCAACATGGCAACAAAGGCACTGAAGCCATGGTTGCTGTGCTACAAATGCTCCAAAACAAACTTTCATGACACTCATCAAATCCATCTCCGGCATTCGCGGCACCATCGGCGGTGCTGTTGACAACGGCCTCACGCCCATTGACGCAGTCAAATTTGCAGCTGCATATGGCACATGGTTGCAACTACAATACCCAGGGCAACGCCTCAAAGTCGTGATCGGAAGAGATGCGCGCATTTCTGGCCCCATGATCGCAAGCTTGGTACAGCAAACCCTTGTTGGGCTCGGTATCGACATCATCGACCTCGGCCTCTCTACAACCCCAACCGTTGAAATTGCCGTTCCAATGGAAGCTGCGCAAGGTGGTATTATATTAACCGCGAGCCACAATCCCAAACAATGGAATGCGCTTAAACTCCTTAATGCGAAAGGCGAGTTTATTTCAGGGGCCGAAGGTGAAGCACTCATGCAAATTGCAGCGGACGAAGCCTTTGATTTTGCGCAAGTCGACGACCTCGGCACCATTACCCCCAACGACACCTATCTTGAAAAACATATTCAAGCCATTCTCGATCTACCATTAGTAGACAAAGCAGCCATTGCCGCAGCCAATTTCAAAGTTGTAGTAGACGCCGTCAATTCAACTGGCGGTACTTTTGTTCCGGCCCTACTTCGTGCGCTCGGTGTTCAAGACATTACAGAGCTGTACTGCGAGCCAACTGGGCATTTTCCGCACAATCCGGAGCCTTTACCTGAGCACCTCACTGAACTTTCTAATGTAGTTAAAGCTAAAGGCGCGCATTTAGGCATTACTGTTGACCCAGACGTAGATCGTTTGGCATTGGTTTGCGAAGACGGCAGTATGTTCGGAGAAGAATACACGCTGGTAGCCGTTGCTGACTACGTCCTTACCCACACACCTGGCCCTACTGTTTCCAACTTATCCTCGACACGTGCCCTTCGCGACATCACTGAGGCGCGCAGTTTGCGCTATGAAGCAGCCGCTGTTGGCGAAGTCAATGTGGTTGTCAAAATGAAAGCCATTGGCGCCGTTATTGGTGGCGAAGGTAACGGCGGTATTATTTATCCTGAACTTCATTACGGACGAGACTCCCTAGTTGGTATCGCCTTGTTTTTGAGTCATTTGGCTCATAAAAACACCAGCCTAACCGCACTTAGAGCGAGCTACCCCAACTACGTGATTTCCAAAAATAAAATCGACCTCGCGCCCACCACCAACGTAGATGAAATCTTGGTGCAAATGGCAAAGAAATACGCAGCAAATGAGGTAGACACCACAGATGGCGTCAAAATCTATATCGATAAAGAATGGGTGCATTTGCGCAAAAGCAACACAGAACCTATTATCCGTATTTACGCGGAGTCTGCATCAGAAGAAAAAGCAACCGAACTCGCGCTTCGCATCATCGAAGAAATTAGAGCGCTTCTGTAGGGCTATATAAATTTCTGATCTGGGCGCTAAGCTTATAATCTTCTAAAATGGTCGTATTTATCCTTGATAAAAAGGATCAGTTCCATTTCGCTGGCCGTCTTGATGAACTGCTCGTCGATGTTCAAAAAGGTAATGAACGCATCGAAATCGGCTTCGGAGAGCTCAATGATATCAAACGCCACATATAGCCTCAATAATTCCTGGACAATGCGGCGCTGATCGTCTTTGTATTCTTGTTCGGCAATCCAGCGTTTGTTTTGTTCCTTTTTGGAAAAGGCTTGATAGAGCGCAGTAATTGGGCTTTCCAATACATTGACACCAGTTACCAAGCGGGTTTCGCGCAGTGCAAGGTTTTCGCGCTCTTCTTTGATTTGCTCGAGTGTTTTGAGTGGTCTTACAATGATGTCTGGCACTTCTTGAGGCAAACGCTCAACGTAAGCTAAAATTTTGGATTGACAGTTGTCGTCGGGCTTGACTACAAATTGGTAAACCGGATATCCTTTTGTAGAGAGCGCAAGGAGGTCACCGGTGCTTGCATAAACAGAAAAATGTCCGTTTGGCTGACCAAATACGCCTCTGCCGGTTGTTTTGTTCACAACCATTAAATTGTAGAAGTTTTGCAAGCGCAGGGTATCGACAATTTTACCACTCACGAGCACTTGATCGCATTGCGCCAAAGTATTGCCAGATAAAGCCAGCAAAAAAATAGAAATATAGAGGTGTCTAAAGCGTTTCAAAATACCAGGTAAAATCGAAAAATGTTCCGACCATTAAAAAGACGGGTAAGCTGATCAAAAGTAACCAAAGTGCAATGAGGATTATGCGAAAAGTAAGGCTAGCATCTCTTTGAATTGGAACCGACAAAACCGAATTGACATGGCTGGCAATGACCTCTTGAGCAGCCTCTCCATGGAGTTCTTGCATGGTGCGCAGTTTCGGGTTTTCCTCTAGCAAAACGGATTTAAGCTGATGGTATTCTTGGTCGGTGAGGTCTTCGTAGTTGAGTTCGTAGTCAAGACCCTGCCGATCTAAAACTTGCCTGAGCTGATAGTTGCGTTGGAAACTCCTTACTTTAAATGACATCAAAAAACCAAAAGCAAGAAGGATCCAGCTATCGATGAGATAACCCACACTGATCATGAGTAAAGACGACAATAGGGCAAAAATGAGCAGAAAAAGATCGCGTTTTTCGCGCACAAACAACTTGAATAATTGGCCTCCATCTAGAGGGTCTATTGGCAGTAGGTTGATGACATTTAAAAACAAGAATAAAAAACTGAGCTCCAACAACCAAGTCTGTTGGTAGTGCTGGGCTAAAAAAAGCAAGGTGAGTCCAAAAACAACTCCAGGAAAAGGCCCCGCGGCTATCACCAAAAAGCTTTCTTTTTGCGAATATTGTTTTTTACTCCCTTGCACAAACGCACCCATGAGCGGAATAAAGAGCATGCGGAGGTCTTCGTATTTGAATTGTTTCATCATGAGGTAATGACCAAACTCATGCAAGAACAACACGAGCACTAAATAGAACACAAAATCGAGCTCGTCGGAGAAAATATAAAGGAAACTTAGCGCAAACAACAAAACAGAAAAGAGTGTCATGCCCCAATTGCTCCGCACTTTTACTTTTTCAAGTATGGGCTTGGGTGCATACCAATCTGATGGATTGTGGTGTTCCATTTTTACATACCTGGCATTCCGCCCATGCCTTTGAGTTTGCTCATCATGCCCATCATGTTGCGTGGGTTGCTCATGAGTTTCATCATTTTGCGCATGTCTTCGAACTGCTTGAGCAATTTGTTGATTTCCTGGATGTTGGTGCCGCTTCCTTGGGCAATACGGTTCTTTCTAGAAGGATTGAGCAATGCCGGATTGGCGCGCTCTTTTGGAGTCATGGAAAGAATAATGGCTTCAATGCCTTTGAAAGCGTCGTCTGGGATGTCGACGTCTTTCATGGCTTTGCCCATTCCGGGGATCATGCCCATGAGGTCTTTGACGTTCCCCATTTTTTTGATTTGTTGGAGCTGCGCTAAGAAGTCATTGA
>JBIIZI010000114.1:0-6764 GCA_044346375.1 Crocinitomicaceae bacterium
TCCAAAAACAAGAGCATCTACATGTAGTAAACTACAGAGGTCGTTGTTGGTTTTGGGTGTAATGGGGTAGCCCGCGCCAAAAAGTATGGCATTGACTTCATCTGGTGTCATGAGTTCTGCATGGAGCGCACCACTGCGGGCATAAAACGAAAGTTGACGGTATAGGCGCTGTTGGGTTTCTTCACTTTTGATGCGGCAGAGCTCGTTGTATTTATCTTGATTCATCCATATTTTACGCTCAATTGTTGCCGTGATGGGCATGATGGCTATACGCGTGTGTTCTTGGGTAAGATTCACAATGTTGGGTGCTTCTTGAACAGAAACACAAGCCGATAAAATTACTGTTAGGCCTAAAAAGAGAAAGAGTTTAATCATGGTCATTTATTTTTTCGCTCTTGCATACGAAAATCGTTCCAAAAGTTGAGGAAGTGCGTAGCCGTCGAGTCCGTTGATTGCCACAACATTGCCTTTGTCAAGTTGCAGCCACTTGTCAGGGGTCAGGAGTTCTTCTTCGTAAAAGATAGCTTCAATACTGGCAATGATATGCAAACAACCGTTTTCCTCGATGAGGTATTCGTTGACATATTTACAGAGTAATTTAACGGGGCTTCCTTTGACAAAAGGAACCGGGCAGCCGCCGTGGTAAACTGGGTCGAGGTCGGTCATGTCAAACTCGCTGACCTCTTCTGGATAGTTGGCAGAGGTGTGGTGCGCATCGGCAATTTGGTCTGAAGTGATGTGGTTGACCGAGAAATAGCCATAGGCTTTGATGTTCTGATAGGTATGGCGCGGCACGGTAGTCGGGCGCAGAATAAAACCAATCAGTGCTGGGTCGCTCCCTAAATGTGTGATGCTCGAAAACACGGCCACATTTGTTTTGCCTTCATTGGAGATGGTCGCGATGAGGTTCGCAGATTTATAGCCGGTGCAGCTGTTGACGAGGTTGAGGCGCTCAATGCGACCCATTTTTTCGATTTCGGAGCGGTCTATTCGGATCAGAGACATAGGTTGTTTTGTTCTTACAACAAGTGCAGTCTAGAATGGTTTGAAGTTTGGTATTAAAAAGAACATACCGATTTGAATGCTCCAAAGATTGTCAAGCTGATAATTGATCAGGGTTTGCTTTTGGTATTTTGCAGACAACTGTAAGGCGAAATCGCGCGAGAAGAAATAAGTGGGGCTCAGGCCAACTTGAAGGTGGATCATGTCGTCGCCGCGCAATAAAAAGTTGTCTTGAAGTTGGTCGTTGCGTAGGTGGGTTAGTCCTAAACCAGCAGCGCCATAAAGATAAAAAGAGGAGCGTCGGTTTCGGGTAATTCTGAGGAGGTCTTGGCTGAGGCTAAAGGTGCCAAATAACAAGCGAGAGTCTTGTAAATGAACGCCGCCGAAGTCTAGGCCAAAACCATGATTTTGAACGGATTTATAAAGACCTAAGCTATAGCTGGTGCCCGTGGTTTGCATTCCTGTTGCTTTGCCCACTTGTAATGCACCAAACCAGGCATCCCAACTGCGCGCAAAAGTTTGGGTGAAAGCCTGCTGCGTTGTGAGCAGGAACAACGATGTAAATAAAGCTACACGTATTCTTTCTTTCATAGGTTAAATGTACAAATCTTAGGTTAATAGTACGTTAATCGCCTAAAATTTTGCAACTCATTCCATTTCTTATGTAATTAAAGCGGGCAGAATGCATAGCAATTTTGTAGCTGTTTATTCATTAAAAATTCAGACATGAAAAGAAAAATTACAATGCTCACCACCGGACTGCTATTGTGGTACGGAAACGCCCAGGCGCAATACACCTGTGTCAGTGATCCAAATGGATTTGTGGCTAGCAAAAATGTAGGATCAACGAGTAGTTATCAGCTTCAGAGTGGGGTGGAGGAACGCGCTGCTCAAACCTACAAGTTCAACGGCTCCGGAAAAGTCCAAAGTGTGCGTGTATACGGTACGCATCAAACGCAGTATTTTTCGGGAGTTCCTTTAAAAGTAAGTGTCACGAACGTCGATGCTAGTGGCAAACCAACCACTACCATTGCGAGCGCGCAGCATGTATGGTGGTCGTATCCGGATAACAATACGGGCTATATCCAGCTGAATTTTCCTGGAGGTGTGAGTGTCAGTAATGATTTTGCGCTCACCGTGGAGCTTCTTAATGCACCGCCCTTCGGCACTACCTTCAACTTGCGTTATACCGGAAACGGAGAAGGCTTAGGGCAAGATTTAGCGTCGTTATCAGGCACCTCAACTGGCAATAACTGGACCAGCGCCATGAGCAGTTTTGGTAGTAACGGTGATTTTTACATTATTCCGACGATGGCCAACCACAACGCTCCTTCTTTCGAATTGGCAAGTACGTGTTTGGCAACGAATGGCAATTTTACGCCAGTCAATACTTCGTTGCTCACCACAGACAGCATGTTCAATAAAATTGGCGCCACTAACTACGCAGGACCTAATTTTCTTTATTCTTGGGATTTTGGCGACGGAACCCCAGTGTCGCATGCCATGAATCCTTCGCATACTTATGCTACCGGCGGTGCGTATACGATCAGCCTGACGACCAAAATTGAAGGCTGGAACAATATCTGCACTCAAACTTATACCAAGCAAGTTTCTGTTGGGCTAACAGCTACAGCCAGTGCGCTAACGAATGTGACGTGCAATGGCGCAGCGAATGGGTCTATTTTAGCCGTTGGGCAATTTGGAATACCGCCTTATCAATTCAACCTTAACAATGGGCCTTGGCAAACAACAGCAGCTTTTTCTAATCTGGCTCCTGGGGTGTATACGCTTTATTTAAAAGATGCAAAAGGCTGTCTGACAACTACCAATTTTACAATCACACAACCTCTTGGAATTTCTTTGAACAATATTTTGGTCACCAATAGTGCTTGCGGATTGAGCAACGGTGCATTTACTTGCAACGCAACAGGTGGAATGTCGCCACTTCAGTACAAACTCAATGCAGGTGCTTTCCAAAGTTCAGGTACGTTTAGTGCACTTGCTGCCAATGCTTATTTGCTTACCGTAAAAGACGCAAATGCATGTACGACTACCACTAATGTATTGGTCAATGCCAATGCAGCACCAATTTTAGCTACACCAAATGTGAACCAAGTGAGTTGTTTCAACGGAAACGATGGGGCTATTAGTTTGGCGTCTACAGGTGGTACAGGAGCAGTGCAGTATAGCATTAATAATGGGGTTACTTTTCAAACTGCCAGTATTTTTAATGGCCTGATCGCTGGAAACTATACGTGTGTAGTGAAAGACAACGCCGGATGTACAAGTTTTGCGGTGGCAACAATTACGCAAGGTACAGCCATGAGCATGCAGTTGAGCACCGGAACCGTCAGTTGTTTTGGTGGCAATAATGGCAGCATTCAAGTGGCCTCTTTTGGCGGAACAGGCACCCATATTTACAGTTTGAATGGCATCAATTACCAATCGGCTGCTGTGTTTACGGGTTTATATGCAAGTAGCTATACTGTATATGTAAAAGATGTAACGGGTTGTGTGAAAACAGGTATTGTGACCGTTACACAACCTACGCAATTAGCGAATACACTCACACCGCTTGCAGCAACGTGCTTTGGTTCTTCTACCGGAACGCTTACTGCGGTGGTGAGCGGAGGTACGCCAACTTATGCATTTAGTTTAGATGGCATTTCGTACCAAAGCGGCAACGTGTTCAATAACTTGCCAGCAGATACTTTTTTACTACGTGTGAAAGACGTGAATAACTGTATGTTAACCACCACCATCATTATTACCCAACCAAGTCAGATCACGGCAACCGTGAATACGACCAATGCAACTTGTACCACAAGCAATGGTTCTATCATGGCCATGGCCACTGGAGGTGCTGGTACAGGTTACCAATACAGTTTGGATGGCAGTACGTTTAGCGGTACAGGTTTGTTCACAAACCTCGCTGCGGGCAATTACTTTATTGTCTTGCGCGACGCCAACATGTGTCAGAATATGGTCTCGGGTGTCATAACTTCAGCAGGTGGTCCGAATATTGGAAACCTAAGTGCTCAGAATGTTTCTTGTTTTGGTGGTCAAGATGGCGCCATTAGCATTCAAAATGTAACGAGCGGAACCGGAACCCTACTTTACAGCAAAAACGGCGTCAATTATCAAGCAAATCCTACGTTTTCAGGTCTGATTGCTGGCGCTTACATCATGTATGTCAAAGATGCGAATGGTTGTTTGGATACAATGGCCAAAGTTATTTTGCAACCAAACGCTTTTGTTGTTCAAACGAATGTCACCGACATCTTGTGCCACGGAACGCCTGCAGGTAGTGTACACGTTTTGGCATCGGGTGGGGCAGGCTTTTTTGCCTATAGCCTCAACAACGGCCTCAATTATCAATCTGGTTCTAGTTTCTTAAATTTATATGCAGGAACTTATACTGTACTGATCAAAGATGCAGCCAATTGCATAGCAGCTCAGGCTTTTGAAATCACTGAGCCTAGTCAAATTCAAGTGCATACAACTGGTTTGAATGTGACGTGTTTCGGCGCAAATAACGGTGCCATTAACGTAACGGCCAGTGGTGGTGTAGCTCCATATTTGTACAGCCTCAATGCGCAACCTTTCGGAACCGCAAGCAGTTTTGATAGTCTTCCTGGCGACCTCATCTACGAAGTACATGTGCGCGATTCGAATAATTGTTTGGTTACAGCATACCGCTTCATCAATGAGCCATCACTTATTCAAGTGGCTTATTTACTGACGCCAGTTTCATGTTACGGTGGCAACAACGGTGCGCTTAGCCTCAATGTGAGTGGTGGCATAGCGCCGTATACCTACCTTTGGTCTGATCAAACTTCTGAAGCTCAAATCGACAATTTAAGCGCAGGTCAGCTAAGTGTTTTGGTCACAGACCTCAATGGTTGCAATGGTCAGATGGACTTTACCATCACGGCGCCAACATCGCCTTTAGTTGTCAATGCCACCATTACCAATGCCACTTCTTTAAGTGCATTAGATGGCGCGCTTGACCTCACTACAACTGGCGGAACCGCTCCTTATACCTACATGTGGTCTACGAATTCAACAGATGAAGATCTCTCAGATTTAGGAGTTGGCGTGTATTTGATCACCATTACCGACGACAATGGTTGTTCTTTGGCCACAACCTTCCAAATCAATAGTACTGCTGGTGTAGAAACACCCGTGCTGAACGCTTGGAATCTGTACCCTAACCCGGCAAATGAAACCGTTTGGATAGAAGCCAATGACCAAAAACTCACAAGCCTCGAGATCTATAATCTACAAGGTCAACGCGTTTGGAATCTCAGTGAAACAGCAGCCCAAGTTGCCGTATCTCTTACTGATTTCCCTTCTGGAACCTATTTGGTCAAGGCCCAAATTGGAACAGTTGTCGAAACCAAAAAATTGACAGTCATCAAGTAATCCACCCTTTTTAACTGTCTTAGAAAGCCGCTTTTAGGAGCGGCTTTTTTTGTGAAGCTTGGCCCTAAAAAATTGCAAATTTTCGGCTGATTTCTATAAGTATACACCGTCGAAGTTTTAAGAAATTTGACTTGTAACAATACCGTTGCAGTCAAACAAAAAGAGACATGAAAACAAATGAACAATTACAAAAAGACGTGCAAGACGCCATCAAATGGCAACCATTGCTCAAGGCCGCTGAGGTGGGTGTGACCGCTAAAGATGGTGTGGTTTCATTAACAGGAATCGTCAGCAGTTTTACCAAAAAATTAGAAGCCGAAAAAGCGGCTAAAGGTGTTTTAGGAGTGAAAGCTGTTGTAGAAGATATCCATGTCAAATTTGCCAATGACCTCAATAAATCAGATTTGGATTTGGCCAATGAAGTTTTGAGTGGTATGAAGTGGAATTGGTCTGTTCCGAATGATACCATCCAAGTGAAGGTTGAAGACGGTTGGGTGTCTTTAGACGGCGCCGTAGAGTGGAACTACCAAAGAGATGCCGCTAAAAATTGCGCGAGCGATTTAATAGGTGTAAAAGGTGTAATTAATAACATCAAGGTCAATTCTTTGTCTGCCGATTTAGTAGAACAAGAAGCGATCGAAAAAGCCCTTTCTCGTAGCTGGATGATCGACGATCACAATATCCAAGTGAAAGTGAAAGGCAATAAAGTTGTCTTGCGTGGCGCAGTAGAATCTCTCTTTGAGAAGGACGAAGCAACACGTTTGGCCTGGAATGCGCCAGGGGTCAATGAAGTAGACAACGAACTGGCTGTCGTGTATGATTTTTGAAGGAAAATCATACTATAGAAAAGGAGCAGTGCGGGCAACCGCGCTGCTTTTTTTATGAGGCTTCTACGGTCGCTTTCTTAGACTGGCGATACAAGAAACTTTCATAGATGAAACGCTTGGCAAAGCGCACTTGTTTATCGGCATTGATGAGCTTCTTGTATACATTGGCATTGACGCCAAAATACTCATAGCAAGAACCATCGGTGAAGGTGATTTCTAACAACAGACCTTTGTGACGGTAGTCGGCTATGCCGCACTCGTTAATAGTGCGCAGGTAGTCTGGCAACTGCGCAGCTTTGGTTTCGGGTGCAATACTCACTAAGAAATGATAACCGTCTACAACTTGGCGGCCCATTTCTTCAGCTTGTTCTTTGAGTGGGTCACCGTCCTGAAATTTATCTGGGTGCCATTGCTTCACGAGGCTGCGGTAAGTCAGTTTGAGCTCAGACAAGACAATCGGTTTGTCTATGCCAAATAATTTTTTGTATTCGTTGATACGTTTCATGGAGA
>JBIIZI010000243.1:0-6739 GCA_044346375.1 Crocinitomicaceae bacterium
TTACAATGAGTTTATCCAATCTATCTTATAAAGAACTCGCTATTCCATATTTCAAAGAAGTATTTGAGGTCATTGATCAAACAATGATAGCACATCAAATAGCTTATTATTTAATCGGAGTTAAGTTTATGCTAGTAAAAAAGGTTGGGAAATCCAATTACCCTCCTACTCTCCAGTAGAATAAAGCGTCTTTCCGTTGAGGAATACAGCTATCTCTACCCTTCTGTTCTCGTAGCGGCCTTCGTCGGTGCTATTGGTGGCAATAGGCTTTTCTAGGCCATGGTATTCGTAGGTGATGCGTTCGCCGTTGATACCACAGCTTTCAAGGAAGGCTTTGGCCGATTTTGCGCGGTTTTTAGAGAGTGTGATGTTGTAGCTAGCAGATCCTTTGCCGTCGGTGTGGCCAGAGAGGTGAATTTGCCATGCCGGATTCGCCTGGAACAACATAGAAAGTCCTCTGAGGTAGGTCTTGAATTCAGGCGTGATGTCGTATTTATCGAATTCAAAGTGGATGTTCTCAATTTTGGATTGATCGATGATGCTATTAATGATGGCAAGCTCGTCTTCAGATGGTGCAGCGCCAATGGTTTTGTTGGCTACTTCAACTGAAATTAAGGCGGTGTTGGATGGCGTGCCTTTCTGATCCTTTACGGTGTACGGAATGCTCGCCTTGCCTACAAAATTGGAAGCCGGCACAAATGACACTATGCCATTGGTTACACTCCATGTTCCTTGCGGATTGCTGAGCTTGGTTTGGATACCTGGCGTCGATGGATTGAGGTCTATGGAAGCTAAATTCAAAGGGCTAACATTGGCGATGTCGTTGGTGCTCACCGGAATTTTGACTGGCTCACCGACTAAAGTAGTGGCGTAGTCGTTGTTGGCAATTGGCGCTTCTTTAATTGGGTCAACCTTGACGGTAATGACACCAATATTGGAAGGAATACCTTTGGTGTTCTGAACGGTATACGGCAAAGAAGCTTGTCCTATAAATTGAGGCACGGGTTGAAAGGTCACAACACCGTTGTCTACGGTCCAAGTTCCTTGTGGCGTGTTGAGAAATTTTTGAATACCTGGTGTATTTGGGTCGAGGTCAACGCTAGATGGATCTAGTTTGTCAGTAGGATCGGTGTCGTTTTTCAGGATATCCAGCGTTACCGGTCGGTTTGCTGAGCTGAACGCTATATCGTTGTTGGCAATAGGGCCATTTGTTGGCAAGTTGGCGAGGTCTTGCTTGACACCCACCTGAACCGTTACGTTGGCTACATTAGACTCCACACCTTTTATGTCCTTAATGGTATAAGGAATGTATGCGTTGCCGGTAAACTTCGGCACTGGTGCAAAGGTGAGTTGGCCATCTTGTACGCTCCAAGCGCCTTGCGGCGTCACAAAAGTTGTTTGTTGGCCGGGCGTGTTTGGATCGAGGTCGATAGATTGCGCATTGAGCCTGCTGTTTGGGCTGCTGTCGTTGTTCATTATTGGAAGCACAACAGGACGGTTGGGTGTGGTGGTGGCTTGGTCGTTGTTGGCCACAGGAGGCGTTACCACAGGTGTTATATTGACCGAAATAAGTGCTGGATCAGATGGCGTACCGTTTTGATCCGAGACGGTGTAAGGAATACTAGCCGGGCCCGTAAAACCAGGAACCGGTTTGAAAGTTACTTTGCCGTTGGTGACAGACCAGGTGCCTTGCGGGGTGGTGCTGTTTTGTTGAATGCCCGGTTTGGTGGGGTCGAGGTCTATTGAATTTGGATCGAGCTTGCCCACCTGAGCGCTGTCGTTGCCTAGTGCGTCGATCAGAACGGGCGTGTTTTCAGGGACTGTAATGAGGTCGTTGTTGGCAATAGGCGCCTTCATTAACGGCGCTTTAGGCTTGAGTAAATCTATTTGCTGCTGTATGAGGGCTCGGATGGTCTGAAGCTGAGCGTCTTTGGCTTTGATTTCAGGAATACTTTTGTCGTTGAAAGAAGCCGGGAAGTTGGTTTCGAACGGTGCCATTGCCAAATTCAAGAAGGCAAAGATATCTGGCGAAACACCCGCTTGGAGTGCCACTTGTTTGAGGGAGTCTACTGCTTTTTTAGAGGCCACTAATTGCTTCAGTGCGTCTTGGTTGGTGAGCACTGCAATAACTGGGGTGTCCTCTGCCTGATTTTGCGCCACTTCCGGTGCTGGGCGTTCTCGGTGGATATTAAAACGAACGATGTCGTCGTCTGCACCCTTACTGTAGCGATCAGAGGTGAAATAACCCGAGGTATCGCTGTCGTACATAAGGCCGAGGTCGTCAAAAGTTGAATTGAAATCAGGACCTAAACTCACCACTTGGTCATTGACCAATTTATACATGTCGTAACCACCCATTGTGCCTGTTCTGTTGGAGGCAAAATAAAGGGTGTCTTTATAAATCAGCGGCGTGACCTCATTGAGTGGCGTTCGTGTTTGTTCAAGTTTGGTCGGAATGCCGAAAGATTTACCATCGAAAGTACAGACATAAATGTCTTGATTGTGCTCTACGCTGTCTTTGTCTGAGACAAAATACAATTTGCCGTTTTTCTCATCATAGAACGGATGACTCACGTTATAGGCAAGGGAGTTGAACGGAAAAACAAGTGCGTCTATCCATTGGTTGTTCCTTTTGTAAGCGTAAAAAACCCCAAGACGAACGTTGTGATCGTAGCCGTGGTTGTTGGTAAAGAACATAATGGTGTCATTACCTGAAACCGGACCATCGTAAAAATTAGAGCTCATAGAAGTGTTGACTCCGAAGGTAACGGTACTGAAGGTGGCGTGCTGAATGAGGGTGTCATTGATGAGCACGTATAAATCAGAAAACGGCTTGAGCGTATACGGATCGTTCATTGTGGAGTCGCCATCAAAAGACGCCGACAAACAATATAACTTACCTGCAACAAGGCGCGGCCCCCAGTCTTCCCATTTGGTGCTGAAACGTGCTTTTTCGAGTGTAACGCCTTGACTATATACAAAGGTGAAACTGATACAAAACAACAGAAGGGAGAGGATACTTTTGGACACGCTCTTTATGTTCTTTAAATGAAGTAACGCGGGTTGGTAGATCTTTCTGACTTGTTCAAGAAGCGGTATCTGAGGGCGAGTTCATGCGACTGCATGGTAACGCGATTGAGCAAGTTGATAGGATAGCTATACGCATAACCCAAATAAAGGTAGTCTCTGATTTGCATTCCGGCAACCATTCCTACTGAAGCATTGTATAGATAGGTCAAGCCTAAATCAAATCTTTTGTCATAGGAGAACATCGTGTTTAATTCTAGATTTAAAGGCGTGCCTTTGATTTGGCGATACACCAACAACGGACGCATTTCTACCTTACCTTTTATCGGAACTGTTCCACCCATGTAAGTAATATGGCCGAATCTGGTATCGACAAAAAGACTCATGTCGCGGGTCAGGAAACTTGTCTTGGACACGTTTGGCATAGAATAGCCAATATAAAAACGCTTGGAGTACAGCAAACCACCAAAACCAGCGTTCCAGTTGATACCCGTGCGCAAAACGCCATTCATGTAAGGGTCATTTGGATCAATGGTAATGAGTTCATTGAGGTTCACGGTTGTGTAGGTAACACCCATTTTAAGCCCCACGCCAAATTTCCACTTTTCATTGAGTTTCAAGTGGTAAGCCAAATTGAGTTCTCCTTTTGACAAATTAACCGGTCCGTATTGATCGCCCATCACGGTAGCACCGATGCCGAGGTTGTCGCGCATATTGAAATTAGCCGAAGTGAGATAGGTTTTTGGTGCTCCGGGCATATTGATCCACTGATTGGCAGCGTAACAAATGATTTCGGAGTGCACCCCTGCCCCAGCCTGTGCCGGATTCAATTGAAGCACGTTCAATTGGTTTTGTCTAAAATTGGGGTCGCCCTGAGCACTAACAAGGTTGTTAATGCTCAAGATGGCGATTAGCCCAAGGGTTTTAAAATTCATGATCTTTTTCATAATGATCAAAGCTATTTAGTTTTATTGTACGCGGTTGATGTATACATATCCAGCTTTGTACTGACCGTTGTCAAGACGAAGGATATAGTAGTATGTTGCATCTGGAACTGGTTCTCCGGTATTGAGGAGGGTACCATCCCAGGTGTTATCGTAAGTCAGGCTTTCGTAAACCAAGCCACCGTGGCGGTTGTAGACCGATAGGTTTTTGGTGTCGTAGTTATCCAAGCCTAAGATTTCGAATACATCGTTGAAGCCATCTTTGTTAGGTGAGAAACCTGACGGGATGACAATTGCGTTGGTATCGATGAAGTCGTCGCAAGAGTCGTCGATGTCGTCGAAGTCGGCATCGATGCCAGAACCAACAACCGTTACCATAATGTTGGCAATCGAGATGTTACCGCTGTTGTCGATTACCGTGACTACTACTGGTGTAACGCCAACATCAGAACAAGTAAACAAGGACTGACTGAAGATGATGGTGTCTATACCACAGTTGTCTGTGGTGTTGACGTCAATCAAGCCGAAGTCTAGAACTGCTTCACCTTGTAAGCTGAGGGTGAGTTTCGCATCTACCACATTCACGTAAGGTGCTTGTGTATCGAGTACCGTTACCAATTGAGTTGCGGTTACGGTGTTGCCACTCAAGTCGGTGATGGTCCAGGTTACAGTTGTTGCGCCTAACGGGAACACACTTGGTGCATCGTTGGTAATGGTAAAGCCACAGTTGTCGGTACCAATTGCTGTTCCGATGAACACGCCGCTCGCCTCACAGTTGATGTTCGAAGCAACCGTCACGGCTCCAGGAGCAATGATTTGTGGTGCTACGGTATCAACAACTGTAATGGTTTGAATAGCTGTTGAGCTATTGCCTAAGCCATCGTAAACAGTCCAGACAACTTGCGTTGTACCGATTCCGAAGGTGAATGGTGCGTTGTTCGTTACGTTAAGAACTGTACAGTTGTCTGAAGTCACTGGCTGACCAATATTCAGGCCTGATACAGAACATCCGCTCGGTAAGTTGTAAGTGATGTCAGCTGGAGCTGTGATTACTGGAGCAATTGTATCGCCAACAGTAATGGTCACTGGTGCTGAATTCACTGTGCATCCTTCGCTGCTCGTTACAGTTACGAAGTAAGTACCTGCCAAGCCAACTGTGATAGATGCAGTGGTTTGGCCTGTGTTCCATTGGTAAGCTGCAAAGTTCGCCGGTACAGAAAGGTCAGTAGTTGTGTTCGGACAGATCATTGTAGGACCCGTTACCGTAATGACCGGAGCCACTGGTTGCGGATTGGTAATGATGTCTGCACTTACTGATTCAACACATCCGTTTGCATTGGTAACGGTATAAGTAATGGTTGTTAAGCCAGCTACTCCACCAGTTACCACACCCGCTGCGTTGATCGAAGCAACTGCGTTGTTTGCAGAGGTCCAAACACCGCCTGGTGTTGAGTTCGCATAGATAGTTTGAGAACCAGCACACACTGTAGTTGAACCTGTGATGGCTTCAATTACTGGTAAGGCATTCACGATCAATGGCGAGCTCACTGAGCTGACACAGCCATTGGCGTTGGTTACCGTGTAGGTAATTGTTGTAGTGCCTGCTGCAATACCGCTTACCAAGCCTGTTGCTGCATTGACAGTTGCCGTTGCAGTGTTGGCTGTTGTCCAAACACCACCTGTTGTTGCACTTGCCAATGACGTGGTAGAACCAAGACACACTGAGTTCGTACCTGTGATTGCTGCCACAACTGGTAAGCTGTTGATTGTTACAACTGTAGTTACTGAACTTGTACAACCATTAGCGTTGGTGTAAGTGTAAGTAATCGTTGATGTACCTGCTGTAACACCTGCAACCGCACCAGTGATAGAGTTCACCGTTGCTACTGCTGTGTTAGATGAAGTCCAAGCGCCACCTGTTGTTGTGTTGGTCAAGATCGTACTTGAACCAATACAAGCGTTCATGGTGCCGCCAATTGGCGCAAGTGTTGGCAATGCATTCACATTGAGGAGTGCTTGAGCGTTTGAAGTACAACCGTTCACATCAGTAACTGTGTACGTAATAATGGTGCTGCCTGCGGCTACTCCAGTTACTACACCTGTTGTGTTGATTGTTGCTACACCCGCATCGGCAGTTGTCCAGACACCACCTGCAGTGGCATTGATCAATGATGTTGTCAAGCCAACACAAACTTCAGTTGTTCCTGTGATTGCTGGAACTACCGGCAATGGATTCACATTCACTGTTGTGACTGCCGTTGTTGCTGAACATCCGTTCGCATCTGTAATCGTTACGAAATATGATGTATTGCTCACTGGCGTTACTGTAATTGCTGGTGTTGTTGCACCTGTGCTCCACAAGTAAGTCAATGGTAAGGTACCAGTTGCAGTACTTGCGGTAAGCGTAGTACTTGTTCCTGCACATACTGTATTGACGCCACTGATGATCGGTGTCAAGGCTTCGTTCACAATGACAGTCGTGATGATTGACGTTGTTGAACATCCGGTGCTGTTGCTTACAGTTACAGTGTAGTTTGTAGTTGTAGTTGGGCTCACAGCAATTGCTTGTGTGGTAGCGCCTGTACTCCAAACGTAAGTGTAGCCTGTACCTGCATTCGCAGTAAGCGTTGTGGTCTCACCTTCACAGATGGTAACAGAAGTTGCTGGGATGATCGTTGCAAGCGGTTGGTTTACTACGTTCACCGTTACGGTGTCGGTGTCTACACAGCCATTTGCATTGGTTCCTGTTACAGTGTACGTCGTGGTTA
>JBIIZI010000116.1:0-6708 GCA_044346375.1 Crocinitomicaceae bacterium
CGGAAAGCGTCTATTGCATTTGTATCTACTTGGTGGTTTAGCAGGTAATCTAACAGAAATAGTAGCGCCACTTTTGTTCCCAGCTTTGCAGGGTGGAAGTTTTACAGTTGTTGGCGCATCTGGTGCTATCATGGCTATCTTTATGGCGCTCGCGTTTTCGCAACCCCAACTTCAAGTGCAACTTTTTGGCATCTTCCCGTTGCGCATTTATATGCTCGCCCTCTTTTTCTTTTTAAAGGATCTTTCTTCTATTGGCACCGCCGATCAAATTGCGCATTTTGCCCACATTGGCGGAGCACTCTTTGGCATCTGGAGTATCCAACAATTCTGGCACATCCGCCTGTCAAGACCATGGCTAGGGATCAATTTGCGTTCAAACAAGAGTCACCTCAAAGTCAAAAAAGGTGGTCGCCCTGTTAGCGATGAACAATACCGCGCCAACAAGCAAGAAAGACAAGCACGCCTAGATGCCATTCTAGACAAAATTTCTAAACGAGGTTACGACGCGCTTTCCAAAGAGGAGAAGGACTTTTTATTTCAACAGAGCAAAGATGTCTAGAAAGCGTACAACTATCCTTTCCGTGCCTTTTAAACTAGCTACAGCATTCACCCTCATCGGATTGCTCTTCAGTTACCTTGCGCCTTATATTCATCCTTCAACCATACCATCACTTCCTTTTTTTGGACTCAGTTACCCTATCTTTCTGGGGCTTACCCTGCTTTGGTTAGTGATTTGGAGTGTTTTCAGGTCTCGTTGGGCTATTTTTTGCTTACTTACATTACTCATCGGTGGCAAACTACATTTTAGAAATTTCTCTTTAACTGAGAGCAATTCAGAATTACCAACCACCAACGGGCTAAAAATATTGAGTTACAACGTAAGACTTTTTGACTTATTCAACCCTTCTTTTGAAGAGGCACTCCATGGGCGCAACGACATATTTCAGTTCATAGAAAATGAGCAACCCGATGTACTTTGCTTGCAAGAATTTTACCGCCAAGATAAACCCACCCGCTTTGAGGTCATGGATTCACTAAACCGCATTATGCAGACCAAAGACTACCACGAGCGCAGCGCACATAAAAGACCTACCCGTGAAAACTACGGTATTGCCATGTTTTCTAGATATCCCATGATTGCAAGAGGTGATGTCATGTTTGAAACTCAAGGGGTCCAGGATTTCAATTATTGCATTTTTGCCGATATCGTAAAAGGTACTGACACCTTTCGCGTATACAACGTGCACTTGCAGTCTATTCGCTTGCATACCGACCCACACATTGAAGGAGAAGAAGTCCAAACCTATGGCAGCAAAAAAGGTGCAATTGCCGTTTACCGCAAGTTGCGCAGTGCGTTTGAAAAACGCGCCTCACAAGCACGTAGAGTTGTGGAACACCTTCAAACATCGCCTTATCCCGTAATTGTTTGTGGCGACTTCAACGACACACCAATGTCATATACCTATAATCAGTTCCAATTGCGCTTGCTCGATGCCTTCAGAGGTAGTGGCTTAGGTTTAGGAGGAACTTATGTAGGGCGCTTACCCGCTGGCCGCATCGATTACCTCTTTTACAGCCCCCAACTACAAGCTACACAATTTAAGATTCAGAAAAACACACGCAGTGACCACCGCGCCGTAGGCTGCATATTCTACAAAACCCAACCATGATTGCCCTGATCGATTGTGGGAGCAGCAAAACGCCAGCCATTGCTGAACACCTCGATGAATACATCGATGTTCAAACGATT
Source organism: Crocinitomicaceae bacterium (assembly GCA_044346375.1). Classification (GTDB taxonomy): domain Bacteria; phylum Bacteroidota; class Bacteroidia; order Flavobacteriales_D; family Crocinitomicaceae; genus UBA952. Next base: position 1,751 of record JBIIZI010000116.1, read on the forward strand.
GGCTTAATGGATTTCAAGACCACTCAATTAGATCAATTTGACGGGATTGTATTGTCGGGCGCGCCTATTCTGCTCACAGACATTGACCCAAGCCCTTATTTAAACCACCTATCCTGGATCAAGACTTACCAAAAACCCCTGCTAGGTATTTGTTTTGGTCATCAGATTTTAGGCTTGCTCAATGGGGCTCGTATCTCAAAAATGCGCGAAGACCGCGGTTTTCAAGAAATAGAAGTCATTGAAGACGACCCGCTTTTTGAACGCCTCCCTGACATCTTTGAGATGCAAGAAGACCACTGCGAACACATTTCTGTACCACAAGGCTTTGATTTATTGGCTTGTTCAGATGCGTGTATCAATGAGGCCATGAAACACAAGTTGTTGCCGCAATACGGGGTGCAGTTTCATCCGGAGGTATCTGGCAATTACGGACACGTGCTGCTATCTAATTTTGTAGCGTTGGTGTTGGGCTAAACGTTTATTTGCCTGCAATTTGCAACAGCCGCTCTCTTTGCAAGACGAATATTTTGCGGGTTTGCACCTCAATAATTCCTTCTTCTTTAAAATCTTTGAGCAAGCGAATGAGTGTTTCGGTGGCAGTGCCCACAAAATTGGCGAGGTCTTCTCTACTTAGGTTGATGGGTTGGTTGTCAAAAACATCAATTAGTATAAGCATGGTAAAAGCCAAGCGCTCGCGTACACTTTTTTGGGCCATATTGGTAATGAAATCTGCGCGATCGGCGAGTTCTTTGGATAATTCTTTGATGATCCCGTTGCGCAACACTGGATTGGTGTCCATGAGGTTGAGGAAGTCTTCTTTGCCAATAAAGCAAATATTAGATTCTTCTAGGGCTTCGGCAGACACTTTATAGGGTTCTTCAGTAAACATAGATCTAAAACCGACCATTTCACCTGATTTGGCTATATGAATGATTTGTTCTTTGCCTTCGTCGCCGCGTTTGAAAATCTTGACCATACCTTGATTGATGCAGTAAACACCTCTGGGAAAGGATCCTTCGAGAAAGATTGATTGGTGTTTTTTGTAGTAATTACAGGCACGGTGAGAATTGAGGTGCTCGAGCTCATCTGAACAAAAATGATTCAGTAAGGAATTTTGCCTTCCTGTACAGGTTTGGCAGGTGACATGCTTGTGAGATTTTTCGAGCATTCTTTATTTGGGATTTACTCAAATGTACAAAATTAAGCTGACTCTTGAAAGATGCTGAAGGCCAATCTTTACATCTTTTACAGCTTGAATCCAGGAGAATTTTTCCAAAATTCCGGACATAAAAAAAGGAGACCGAAGTCTCCTTTTTCAATATACATTGTAATCAAGATTACATTTTGATAAACTTAGCTGTATCGGTTTGCTTACCTGAACTAAACTTCACGATGTAAGTACCATTTGGAAGGTCAGAACCATCGATGCTGATTTCTTGTGAGCCATCAGACATTTGCATTGTTTTAGACCATACCAAACGACCAGTGATGGCATACACCTGAACCTCTACTTTACCACTTTGGGCCAATTCGAAAGCAAGTGTTGTGTTGTCACGGGTTGGGTTCGGGTAAGTGCGTAATTTGGTTTTGAATTGCCCACCTGGAGTACCTGTGTTGTTGTTGGTACCGAGGTATTGGGTTGTTCTCCAGATTCCACGTCCAAATGTACCGAGGTAGATTTCTCCTGGACGGCCGTTGCCTTCGTCAAAAGAACGCCAGTTTTGACGCACTTCGTAAACTGGTGTGCCTTCGAAACCTGTTGATGCGTTTTCCCAAGTTGCGCCGCCGTTTTCAGAAACCCAAGCACCGTTAGAAGTACCTACAACAAGGATGTCTGGATCGTTGCGATCGATGATGCCATCATAGGTTGCGATACCAGAAACAATAGCACCTAAGTTTGTGAATGTAGGATTAGCTGCTGTCGCATTGTTGGTGCGCTTATTGGTACCGTTGAATCCTGCAAAACAAACGAGGTCGTTGGCGTTATTAGGATTGACTGCAATTCCTTCGTAAGAAGTATTGGTGATTTTGGTAAGGGTTGTTCCGGTTGGTGCTGTGGTTGTCGCACCTTGCGTTACGTAACCAGCTTTTGAAGCGAAATCTGGGTCGCTGGTATAGATACTACCCAAGCCATTCAAGCGCCAAACGCCGTTTCCTGAACTGATGTAACAATTGTTGAGGTCGCGAGAAAACTCGACGTCTACGGAATTGAAGGTGCCTCCACCAATACCTTTAGCAATACACAACCAACCTGGATTGGTAACTGAGAAACGTGCAGCATTGCGGGTTGCCCAGAGCTCACCACCATTGGCATTGACGTAAACCAAGAACCATGATTGGTATGGATCTGCGATGCGAAGGGTGTCCCAAGATACATTGAAGATAACGGTATCGGTGCCCATTTCTACAGTTTCGCCAGTTGCGTTGTTGATACCAAAATTAACGTTGTTTACGGTTAATGAAGGATCGTAGTAAAGGGTGTCGTCGAAATACAATGCTGTTGGCGCTGAAGTAGTGATGGTGTCACCAGACGCTAGAGATGGAATACGGAGCATTGCACCTGCAGCATAGTTTTTCTTTGGAATAAAGGTGACGGAGTCTTCTGAATTTGGGTCAAAATATTCGGCAAAGAAAAGTTCCGTGTGGAAAGGGTGGTTCGGGCTACCGTCTGTCCCTGGTGGGTCGTAGGTACCTGGAAGGTTCGGGCTGAAGTTGGTCCAGTTGACACCGCGGTCACCAGAACGGGAGATCGAGTTGTAATAAATAGAAGAGAACATGACACTCGGGTTGAAGAAGGAAATCTCGCACTCGAAGCCGTCGCCTCCGTTCACTTCACGGAATTCATGATAAGTAGAAAGACTGAAGTCGTTGTAGAGTGTTCCGTTGTCTTGGGTACCTCCCATTACGCGACCACCAGCATCGAAAGCGATACCATAGAACTGCGTAACGTTGTAACCGCGGTTAGCAGGGAACCATGACTGACCTTTGTTGTTTGAAACGCCAATTCCGCCGTCATTACCAACATAGAGACGATTGTTGTTGTCCCATTTCATTTCGTGGTTGTCGGCATGGACGTAGGTTGGTGAACTTGGATTGACAAACCAAAGTGAAATTTTCTCAAAACCTCCTGATGGTGGGTTGTTGACGGTTTGTTTCCATTCCCAAACATCGATACCACCAATAAGTAAACGCTCGTTGTCGGTAGGGTCAACAGAAAGGATGCTGTTGTAAGTACCTTGGTCGCGGTAGATATCAAATTCATTTGGCGGACCAGATGCACCTACAAATTGATTCCAAGTTTGCCCGTTGTCGTGAGAAACGTGCATAGACAATAGGTTTGAATTGGTGCGGGTAGCATAAAGGGAGTATGCGCCGTTGTTTTGAGTTGGAGAAATCGCATATTCGATGCGCGCAGCACCAGTTGGCACTAAATTATTGGCGCTAGTACCCGATTTGTCTGAGAAGGAGTTACCACCATCGATAGAAACGTAAGTTTTGTTCGCAGCATAGGCAGCCACAATGACTTGACCGTTTTTAGAAACTTGAAGAGCAAAGCAACCACCTGAAGCACCAGTTACACTGGTTAGTGAAGCGTCGCCTACTTGCCATTTTTTGAGGCCTGAGCCCGTAGCCAACCAAACAAAGTTGTCGGCATCAGAACTAGCTACTTCGGTACAGCTAGTTGTTCCTGGGATTTTGGTGAAACTTGCACCGAAATCAGTGGAATAATAGACACCATTACCGCCCCAACCTTCATCGTTGGAACCAGTTGCAACATACAATGTGTTGTCTGGGGTCATGGTCATGCTGGAGATAAATGGGTTTCCGCCTGCCTCGACATAAGGAATTACACGCTCCCAAAAGTTTCCTTTGTTGTTCGATACGAACAAACCACCAGATACACCACCTGCCCAAACGCGGTTGATGTTGGTGCGGTCGACGCAAATAGCACGGGTACGGCCACCTATGTTGTCTGGACCTAAAGATTCAAAAACAATTGATTTGGAGGTTCCTTTTTTGCGAATTTCGGATTCGATTTGCGCTAGGGTCTCGCTAGAAACGGGTTCGCCGGTATTGACATCAATGTAACGTGCTTTTAACCACGCGATGGCATCGGTTGAACGACCTTCTTTAAGAATTGATAAGCCTGCTTGACTGTAAAGAGCCGTTTTGGGCAAGAATTGGTAAGCGGTGAACGCAAGTGCAAAAACACCTGCAACTATCAGAGAACCAAATACATATACCTTTTTATTCATATACAAATTATTAATAGTGCATGATTAGTGAGCCAAATTAAGAAATATTCTCTTAATAATGAGTCAAGAACGTTGGCAATTACACAATTTTTAGCATAAAATTTTGTTAACTGCGTTTTTGATTTTTTTATTGATCAAATAAATGTTTTTCGGCATGGTACGACGAACGCACCAAAGGGCCACTTTCTACAAAACGAAAACCCATTTCAAGGCCTAGTTTTTGATAAAAAGCAAATTTTTCAGGTTCGATAAACTCGGCGACTGGTAAATGTTTGGGTGTTGGCTGGAGGTATTGTCCAAGGGTGAGGATATCGACATTGACAGCTCTTAAATCTTGCATGGTTTCGATGACTTCTTGTTCGGTTTCGCCAAGACCTAACATAACGCCTGACTTGGTGCGCATCCCGCCTTTTTTGAGTCTAAATAACACTTCCAAACTGCGGTCGTACTTCGCCTGAATGCGCACCTGCTTGGTGAGTCTTCGGACGGTTTCTAGGTTATGAGAAACGATTTCTGGCGCAACGTCGATGATTACTTGGAGGTTGTCCCAGTAACCGGCAAAATCTGGTATTAAAGTTTCTAGGGTTGTACCCGGCGATTGCTGACGTATGGCGCGTACGGTTTGAGCCCAAATTTCGGAACCGCCGTCTTTGAGGTCATCGCGGTCAACGGAAGTGATGACGGCATGCTTGACACCCATTA
>JBIIZI010000117.1:0-6699 GCA_044346375.1 Crocinitomicaceae bacterium
GAGGTGTTGTTGGGTTGGGCCACTGATCAAAATGACTTCATGGCCAGCTTGTAAAGCAGCTTGTGCCAAAACATAGCCCATTTTTCCGGTGGAATGATTGGAAATATAACGAACGGGGTCGAGTGCTTCGCGCGTTGGGCCCGCTGTAATCAAAATGCGTTTATGGCCTTGTGTTCGTAAAGCATTGTTTTTAAAAAACGTTTGTAGATAAGCTAAAATAGCTTCGGGTTCTTCCATTCTGCCCTGCCCTTCTAGCCCACTGGCCAGCGCGCCAAATGTTGCTGGAATAATGTGCGTTTGGTCCGCTTCTAAAGTGGCTAGGTTGCGCTTGAAACTCGGATGCTGATACATGTCGAGGTCCATGGCTGGCGCCAAAATACAAGGACATTTTAAGGATAAGTAAGTTGCCAAGAGAAGGTTGTCGCAAGAGCCATTGGCCATTTTTGAGATGGTATTGGCTGTTGCGGGTGCAATGAGCATGACGTCGGCCCACAAACCTAAATCGACGTGGTTGGTCCAGACGCCGGTTTGCTTGTTCCAAAATTCGATGTGCACCGCTTGTTCTGAAAGTGTTGCCAAAACCAAAGGGCTCACAAAATCTTGGGCAGAGGGCGTAAGTACACAACGTACTTCTGCTCCTTGCTTTTTAAGTAAGCGAACTAAAATAGGGATTTTGTAGGCGGCTATACCTCCTGTAATACCAAGAAGGATCCGCTTGCCTTGCATGATTTATTGCAAAGACTCTGGTTTGCGCAAATAGATTTTTTCTTCTAGCAACTCTTGCATGGCAATAGCGGTTGGCTTTGGCATTTTTTCGTAGTGCTTAGAGATTTCGATTTGCTCGCGGTTTTCAAAAATTTCTTCGAGGTTGTCTGTGTGGGTTGCAAATTCTTGCAATTTTTGAGTCAACTCTTCTTTGAGCTCTGAAGAAATTTGGTTGGCTCTTTTAGAAATAGCCACCAAAGATTCGTAGATGTTGCCTGTTTTTTCTTCCACTAAGATGGTGTCACGGGTAACAGTAGTACGTTCTGCAGCGATATTTTTGAAACTCATTTTGTGTGTATTATTGTTTTTTTTCAAGTAATTGCATGTAGGCCTCTAATTCTTTGAGGTATTTGGAGCCCGCATAGCGTAGTGCAAAGTTACGGAATCTTTCCGTAGTTTGGGCGCTTCGCTCTCTTTTTTTACTTTCGATGCTATTGATGGTCATGAAGTAAGAATTTTTGACAACCATATAGTGCGCTTCTTCTAAAAAGGAGGACCTACTATAATGCTCCATGAACAACTCGCCAGCAGCCACGGCAGCTTTGAAGTTTTCTGTGCGGTCATAGAGTTGAACTGCTTCAAATTCTTTGAGTTCGATCTTGTAGCGCAGTTGGTCAATAATGAGGTTGCAGGAGTCAACTAAATAAGAACCTGGGTAGCGGTCAATGAATTGCTGCACATTGCTGATGGCTAATTCGGTTTCGGTCTGGTCTAGGGAGTATTCTGGTGAATTTTTGACCGAACACATTGCAATCATGAACAAGACCTCCTCGGATTTATTACTGTAAGGAAAACGCTGCATGTAGGAACTGTAGTAATACTGCGCCATGTAGTAGTCTTCGATTTGGTAATAGGACTGTGCCATGCGGTAATAAGACAACTCACCTTCGCCAGATTTTGGCGCATGCTGGTAAATTTGTTCGTACAACACAATTGCTTTATCGAAATCTTGTTGATCGTAAAGGGAATTGGCCGTTACAAATTTTTGACTGTAGTCTGAGCCTTTCACAATTTTAGCGTAATCAGAGCAAGCGCTGAGCAAAAGAAGAAAAAAGGTATATAGGAAAATATTTTTCATGTTATTTTACTCTTAAGCTGCGCCCCAATTGAAGCACAGCAGTAGGTTTGATGCCGTTGAGCTGACACAATTGAGAAACGGTCGTGTTGTTGCGGGCTGCAATTTCGGTGAGGGTATCCCCTGGCCTAACTTTATAATAACGCACCTGTGGTGTACGCACCACAACTGGCGCCTGCACTACTTCAGTTGGGTGGTCTTCGTAGTAATCTGAAGGTTTGGCTCCTGGCCTGAACAAGCCCTTGTGCACAAAAAGGTTTTCGTTTTTGAGGTCTTTTTTTGTGAAATCTATGATTTCTTCGGGGTTCATGGGGCAATCGTAAAAACGAATTTCGAAGTGCAAATGAGAACCATAAGAGTGGCCGGTGTTGCCGCCAAGTGCGATAGGCTCACCCGCTACGATGTCTTGATCTGGGTAGACCAAAAACTTACTAAGATGTGCGTATAGTGTTTCTAGGCCATTGGGATGGCGAATAATGACAAGGTTGCCAAAGCCGCCATCGTTGTATTTGGCGTAGCGGACTTTTCCAGACCAAGTTGCGTATACGGTGTCTCCTGTTTCCAAATCGATGTCTATTCCGTTGTGGTTTCTACCATTACGAGGACCGTAGCGAGAAGTAACAATTCCGGGAGCAGGCATATTGAAATGCTGGTCGTATTCATCGTTGACACATAGCCAAAGGGTGTCTTTGAGTTTGGACATGTCATTGCGACTCGTGAAGCAGATATCGTTGCTCCAAGGATGACGAAAACTTGGGTCTTGGGCGAGCATCAGTTGATGAATGCGCGGATTCATGATGCCGTCGAAGGTCGAGATGTGCAAAAAGGACCATGTTTTGTTGCTGTAGAGCACCACCTTGCCGAGCTCGGTTTCTATGGTATCGAGGGCACGTTGAGCACGCGCTTGAAAACCAAGCGACAGGCAAAAAATTATAAATAGGGTTATCGAGCGCAAAATCAAATTTTCAGTGCAAATTTAGGCATTTCCTACGATATGGACCTGACCCCAACGATGTCGAGTAAAAAGAAAACGGGTTCATTTGGCGCAATAACCTGTCCGTATCCTTTGGAACCATAAGCTTGTTCAGGCGCTAACACTATATAATAGCGCTCACCTTGCAAAGCATTTTTTAATATTTTTCTCAATCCTGGTACAGTTGTTTTTTGCCCTACTACAAAGCGCTGCGGAAATTTACGTGCAACAATTGCATTGGGTTTATTTGGTGTTGAGGCCACAAATTCATAAGCAATTTCTTTAGCTCCACCCTCCTCTAAATTGAACGGCTGACCATCGGCAAGTTTCCATGCACGAATGCCATTGGCGTCTGTACTCGGATTTATTTTTGACAACACTTTGACATAAAGCCAATTTGGGGTGTTGGGCGCTAATACATCTTTGATACCCTTGTTGCCGTAAGCCAATGCGGCTGGTATTTCGATTTTAACGAAATCACCGACATGCAAATGCGCAAAGGCGAGGTCCCAACCTTGGGTTTGCATGCTGTAGCCAACTACAAAAGGAATAAAAGGCAGGTCAATGCGGTTGTTTCCGTCAATAATGCGGCCATCTGGCGTCCCTAGGCGGTAATCGATGAGTGCCATTTCGCCGTTTTCGAAACCAGGGCCCGAACCGCGTTCAATCCATTTGATGACAATGCCACTACTCAGTTTTTTGCGCATTTCAACTTTTCCTTTTTCAAAGTTGATCAGGTTCTTTTTAGAACCCGCAGCACTTGTGTCAAGCGCTGTGAGGTCTTGGGTGTTGGCCTTGGTGATTTTTTTGGTGTCATTCTTTGTTTCTGCACTTTCGTTACAAGCAAAAAAGAGGAGGGTCAAAGAAAAAAGAAGAATGTTTTTCATTGTAAGTCAATAAGTTGAATATCTATATACAGAATACTTTGTGGCGGAATTTTCATGCGGTCGCCAAGTAAGCCATGTCCAAGATGGCTCGGCAAAATGAGTTTGGCTTTGTCACCTTTGCGCAATAACTGCAAAGCCTCGTGCACACCAGACTCTTTTTCGGAATGCGCAATAGTAATGCGTTCTATTTCATCGGGTTTGGTTTGGTAACAAACAGTGCCGTCGAGCAAGCTGATCTTGAGCTGCACCAATGCCTGCTGGCCATCTTTGGCCAATGGCGTGTTAGGAGCCGCTTTGTCGTAGATCATGTAGCGCAAACCAGAATTGGTTACTTGCATGCGGAGCGTTGTATAATGTGCTAAAAAGGTGTTGATTTTGAGGTTTTCACGTACACTCAGCTCTTGATTGAAATCGACGGAATGAGAAGTGCCCCATTTTTGTTGCTCCGCAGCCGGTGGTGCAGGGCGTCGGCAAGCAAACAGCAACAACCCTGTAAGAAAACACCCCATGTAAAGCACTGACTTTTGCATTGGTCTACATTTGATCTAATAAAGATGAGAGTTTGGCAAGAGTTGTATTCAAATCTGCCGCTAAAAAACCGCCAGCCGCATATTGATGACCACCACCATTGAAATGTGTTTGCGCAAAGGTGTTCACGTAGCGCTGCCCTTTAGAGCGAAAAGAGAGTTTGACGCCATCTTCGGTTTCCATCAGAAAAACACCGAGGTCATAGCCTTCAATGGATAAAATGACATTGACCAAACCTTCGGTATCGCCTTTTTGATAGTCAAAACGTTTTAAATCTTCTTTACTCAAGCTCATGATGCCAATGCGGTAGTTGGGATACAATTGCAGTTTTTCTGCAATAGCATAACCGCGCAATTGCAAACGCGTTACACTATTGACGTCATAAATTGCTTCGTGAATCAGGTGGTGCTCCAGCCCGAGGTCGAGTAAGTGTGCAACCATTTGGTGCGTATAGGCCGAAACCGAAGGAAAGCGAAAAGAACCTGTGTCGGTGAGTAGTCCGAGGTACAGCCCTTTAGCCACATGTAAATCAATTTGATCGCGTTGCGCCAACGCTTCAAATGTCTGATAAATAACTTCTGTTGTAGAGCAAGCTTTCGGGTTCGAAATGGTTATTTGACAGAAATCTTCGGGCCCGGGATGGTGATCCATCATGACCTTCACGGCAGGATAATTGGCCACAAAATCAGACATCTCTTGCCCTACTCTACTAGGCGCGTTGTAGTCTAGGGAGAAGAGCAAATCATAATGATAGGCTTTGTTGACGTCAAATACTTCCCAGTTGTAACCTTCTAAAAACGGACACAAATAAGCAGCAGGCTGGTCTGGAAACAAGATGAGGTAGTTTTTATGGCGGCGTTTGGCATAAGCTGCCCACGCGACCACACTACCTACTGCATCGCCGTCAGGGCCTTTGTGTGTAGTGATTAACCAATTTTGTTGACTGTCTAAGGTCGAGGAAAGGAGGTTTTGCGTCATTTAGTCTTTTTGCATGTGCTCATCCTCTTCTGGATCAGGCGGAAATAATTTAGGTGCGTCCGATTTGTTTTGGAGCTTATCGAGCATGTCCTCTAATTGCGAAACAGAAAGGTTTTTGGCGATAATTTTCTTGTCTTTGTCCAATACGAAAACCTTCGGCGTAGAGTAGATATCGTAGGTTTGTTGGTAGTTGAGACTCTGCAAGGTGGTTGGCTTGCCCTTCTCGCCCGGATACAAAGGCACTAATTTTTCAGGGGTAGACTTTGCAATTTCGTAAATACTATTCGTAACAGCCACGTTTATAAAAGTAAGCTTGGATTCGCGGATATACTTTTTCCAGGCTTCGAAATCTTTGCCTACACCTTTACCTATTGCAAACACTTCGATGTTACGCGCCTTCCATTTTTCGGTGTAAAGCGTCTGAATTTTGGGTGTCACTTTTTTGCAATGGCCACATTCTGGATCCCAGAAATACAGAATGGTGTATTCTGAAGTAAGGCTATAGAAATCAAGCCATTTGGTATCGGAGGTATCGCGCATGATAAGATTCGGCGGCTTGATACCCATAACGGTGTTCATTTTGTTGTCGAGGTTTTCGCAGAGATCTTCGAATTTGTCTTCGGCCACCCAAAAAGCTGGCGACTTACCGCTGGCGTCTTTGGTACAGAAATAACGCTTGAGCATGTAGTAATAGACTTTGTCCATGCCCATAATTTCGCTCTTTCCAAAGGTAGAAGCAATCCAGCCTACGGAATATTCATACATTCTGGATTTAGGATCGAGCGCGTCGCAAAACTGGAAAGCGTACTTGATTATGGTATCCCAATGTTGGATCATCATTTGCTTTCCGAAATAAAACTCGAGTTTGTTCGCAAAAATAGGGTTGTTCACCAACGCATCGGATTTGAGGTCGACGTTATCCCAGTAGTGCGCAAAATAATATTTGTAGCGAAAGTTGGAATCTAGCAAATTGCCGTTGGCGTCTTTTGGAGGCTCAGGAACCACTACTTCAGTTGACATCAATACAATTTTGGCTACCAATTTACCTGGGTTTTGACTCACGAGGTCAGCTTGGTACTTTTCTACTTCTTTGTTGAGGAGGTCTATCTGAGTTGTTAAGGAGGTGTATTCGGCGTCTTCTGGCTTGAGTTTAGCGCGCTGCTCGGCAAGTTTATTGATTTCACCTTTCTTACCGCTGATGAATTTCACGTAAGGAATGAACAACTGGTTTTCAATAGATCTTTTAACGACCATATTGGCCATGAAATCTGGGCCTTTGGTTTCGAGTTGGATGTCTTCGTTGTTGTAAACGAATTCAAAATACCGTTGACCTGGCAAAAATAAACCGACAATACCTGGTTTTTGCTTTGTTCCGTCGAAAATCACTTCGCCGTTTTTCATTTGCGCGGTATCGGCATAGAACAGCTTAGACCCGAAGTATTTGATTAAGAAAACGGTTGTATCTTTTTGATCTTCAACTTTTAAGCGAATTT
>JBIIZI010000009.1:0-23027 GCA_044346375.1 Crocinitomicaceae bacterium
CCCGTTTTCAATGGCTGCGATGTTTTTTTCGAGCGCATGACGCGTTGGATTTTGTGTACGTGAATATTCGTAGCCTTTATGGTTGCCGACACCTTCTTGAACGTAGGTAGAAGTTTGGTAGATTGGCGTCATGATTGCTCCTGTTGCAGGATCAGGGTGCACGCCTGCATGGATGGCTTTGGTGGCAAATTTCATAGTCAATAAATGTTTGGACAAAATTAATAGAATCCTTTAAGGCAGACCTAATTCTTGGGATGGATCCCAAAAAACTTTTTCAAAGTCCTGAATTTGATTTTGCAAGACTTCTATTCCTTCCTCCTTTAAGCGCAGTTCCATCTGATTGGGGCCATCGAAATGATGCTTGCCAGTCAATAAGCCTGTTCTATTCACCACCCGGTGCGCTGGCACATCCATTAATGCATGACTGGCATTCATGGCCCAGCCCACCATCCGTGCGCCTTGTTTGGAGCCCAAATAATTGGCAATAGCGCCATAACTCGTGACGCGCCCAATTGGAATGAGCCGCACGACGTCGTACACATCTTGAAAGAAATCTTTGTTTTTGAGCACTTTCAAAGATAAAAAAAAGCCACCTGTTGAGGTGGCTTTTGCTTAATTCGTACAGCGCAAGCTTATTTTTTATCGCAACAAGCTGCTTTGTCTGTGGAACATTTTGTGTCTTGCTTACATGAAGTGCCATTCATTTGGCATTCTGTGCCGGCTTTGCATTCTTTTTTCGTTGTTTCGGCGCCGTTGCCCAAAATAGGAGCGATCACCAAACCAATCAAGCAAGTCAATTTGATCAAGATATTCATTGATGGGCCTGAAGTATCTTTGAAAGGGTCGCCAACGGTGTCTCCGGTAACGGCTGCTTTGTGCGCATCAGAACCTTTGTAAGTCATTTCGCCGTTGATTTCAACACCAGCTTCGAAAGATTTTTTAGCGTTGTCCCAAGCGCCACCAGCGTTGTTTTGGAAAACTGCCCAAAGCACACCAGAAACAGTTACACCAGCCATATAACCACCGAGCATTTCGGCGATCAATTGGTTGTCAGAAGGGTAAACCAATTTGCCAAGCAAGACAATCGCAATTGGCAATCCAATGGTGAGGATACCAGGGAGCATCATTTCGCGAAGGGCAGCTTTGGTAGAGATTTCAACACATTTACCGTATTCTGGCTTACCAGTTCCTTCCATGATACCAGGGATTTCTTTGAACTGACGACGCACTTCATAAACCATGTCCATTGCAGCTTTACCAACTGAGTTCATAGCAAGTGCAGAGAAAACAACTGGAACCATACCACCGATGAATAACATGGCAAGAACAGGCGCTTTAAAGATGTTGATACCGTCGATACCTGTAAAGGTTACGTAAGCAGCAAACAAAGCCAAAGAAGTAAGTGCAGCAGATGCAATCGCAAAACCTTTTCCTGTTGCTGCGGTTGTGTTACCAACAGAGTCTAAGATATCTGTGCGGGTACGGACTTCTTTTGGAAGTTCGCTCATTTCAGCGATACCACCAGCGTTGTCAGAGATAGGGCCAAAAGCATCGATTGCTAATTGCATAGCTGTGGTTGCCATCATGGCAGAAGCAGCAAGCGCCACACCGTAGAATCCTGCAAGCGCATAAGTAGACCAGATAGCCGCTGCGAATAATAAAACAGTAGGGAAGGTAGAAATCATACCTGTAGCCAAACCAGCGATCACGTTAGTACCAGCACCAGTAGAAGATTTCTGAACGATTTTCAAGACAGGTTTTGTACCCAAGCCTGTATAGTATTCAGTCACTGATGAAATGGCACCACCAACGAACAAGCCGATGAGGGTAGCATAAAATACGCTCATTGAAGAAACGTTTTTCATTCCTTCACCAAAGAAGGTCATTTTCATGGTGGCTGGCAACATATACTGAACGAGGAAGAAACAAGCAACAGCAGTAAGGGCAATAGATACCCAGTTACCGATGTTGAGTGCTTTTTGAACTTCTGCTTCTTTTGCAGAATCAGAACTGATTTTGACGAGGAGCGTACCGATGATAGAGAATAAGATACCAAAACCTGCAATTGCCATTGGCAATAAGATTGGACCAATACCGCCAAATGCATCTTTGATACCACCCATGTCACTAATGACATAATTACCAAGCACCATTGCAGCCAATACTGTTGCTACATAAGAACCGAAGAGGTCAGCGCCCATACCAGCGACGTCACCTACGTTGTCACCTACGTTGTCGGCGATAGTTGCAGGGTTGCGAGGGTCGTCTTCTGGAATACCAGCTTCAACTTTACCAACTAAATCAGCACCTACGTCAGCAGCTTTGGTATAAATACCACCACCTACACGAGCAAACAATGCGATAGACTCTGCACCCAATGAAAAACCAGCTAGGGTTTCGAGTACAACAGTCATTTGCTCAGAGTTGGTCCACTGACCACCCATGAAGATGTTGTAGAATAAAATGAAGAAGCCGGTTAAGCCTAATACTGCCAAACCTGCAACACCCAAGCCCATAACTGTTCCACCACCGAAAGAAACTTTCAAGGCTTGTGGAAGGCTAGTACGTGCAGCTTGCGTGGTACGAACGTTCGTTTTGGTCGCGATTTTCATCCCCATGTTTCCTGCCAAAGCAGAGAAAATAGCACCGAAAATAAAGGCAACTACAATTAATAAATGCGTTTTGACTCCTGGAAGGAAGGTGATTCCTGCCAAGACAACGCTTGAAATGATTACAAAAATGGCTAAAAGTCGGTACTCGGCTTTCAAAAAGGCGAGTGCACCTTCGTAGATGTAGTCTGAAATTTCTTTCATCTTTCCATCACCTGCGTCTTGCTTTAACACCCAAGAGCGCTTCATTGCCATAAATAGTAATCCGATAATTGCCATTACTATTGGCACATAAATCATCATTGATTCCATACTGATCTGTTAATTTGATTAAATTTTACGTCGGCAAAAGTATAGTTTTCCGCCTAGGAAAGCAAATACGTATATAAAAAAGAAGGGTTACGTTATGCAACCCTTTTTTTCTTTTGCTTATAAAAAACCGCCAATTTTTAGTTTGAGGGTCGGGAGCGGGAAGGCGCCGCTTTCTCTCCAAAGTAGTTTTCCTTCTTTAAATAGGATAAGCGTAGGCACGCCTCTTACCTTGAAACGGTCTGCAAGATCTGGGTTCTTATCGACGTCTATTTTGAGAATTCTGATTTTATCGCCATAGGCTTTTTTCAATTGATCAAGAACCGGCGACATCATTTTGCAAGGTCCGCACCAAGTAGCGTGAAAGTCAACGAGTGTCGGTGTTGTTGCTTGGATGATGTCATTGAATTTTCCCATGTCGCAAATTTAGGGATTTGAAAAAGTAGTTTTTGTAACAAATGCTACTTATATCAATTCACGCAATAAAAAAGGCCCGAAACTCGGGCCTTTTCATTTTTTGTATGATCAAATAAATTATTGTTTGGTATAAGTTGCAACACAAGTACCTGAACCACCAATGAGTGGAATGGTGTTGTCGTAAGTATACGTAATTGTAATTGTATTGGCTTGGTTGTTAATGCTGCCAACGCCAGAGAAAGTAACCTGACCTAAAGTAACATCAATGGTTTGAGTAGGGATGTTAATGTTATTGCCATTGATTGTTGCGTTTGCGGTACCGCCAAATAAATTGAACATATTATCGATAACCAAACCATTGGCACCTGCGCCTGCAGAGAATACTGGATCTGGTGTCAAAGGGAAAGCATTGCCGCAATCGCTGGCAACCGCCCAGGTTACAAGCCAGTTGTCTTGTCCGATATTTACATTCACGGTGCGTGTTGCTGTAGCCGATCCATTTTCATTTGAAGCTGTGTATGTTACAGTATAGGTTCCTTTGGTGGAAGCGTCTACTTGGCTGCTTGTAGTCACGTTCACTGAAGAACCGTCTTTGTTGGTTGCTGTTGCGCCTGCATCTGTATAGGTGTCACCAACGTTGATGTTTTCTGGATTGTTTCCGTTTACAGTGATGGTTGGTGTGTATTTACAAGTACCATCGTCTTTTTTTGCTTCTGAGTTGTAATTGACTGCGTCTTGATCCATACAACCTTTTTTCTTGCAGCTTGTCGTTGTGCCAAGTAATAATGCTGAAGCAGCGATAATTGAGAGGTAAATTTTCATAGTTTTTTAATTTTAAGTGTACCGAAGATAAAGAAGTTTATCTCAATGGCAAAAAACGGAGAGATTAATTTTTTATTGCGCAAAAAAAAACGGCGCTCCTAAGAACGCCGCTTTCCAACCAAACGATAGGTTTAGTCTTGCAACACTTCAGTCTGACCAGTCGGTGTTGCGAGCGCATTTTTGATTTTTGCTTCTAGTTCTTCCATGAGCTCAGGATTGTCTAGAATGAGTGATTTAATGGCATCGCGTCCTTGTCCGAGTTTGGTTTCGCCATAAGAGAACCAAGAACCACTTTTCTTAAGGATATTGAGGTCTACGCCGAGGTCGATGATTTCACCTACTTTTGAAATGCCTTCGCCGTACATAATGTCGAACTCAGCTTTTCTAAATGGAGGTGCTACTTTGTTTTTTACAACTTTTACTTTGACGCGGTTTCCTATGACATCTTCGCCATCTTTGAGCTGGGTAGCGCGGCGGATATCAAGGCGGATAGAAGAATAGAATTTGAGGGCATTACCACCAGTAGTGGTTTCTGGATTGCCAAACATGACCCCGATTTTGTCGCGCAATTGGTTGATGAAGATACAGCAGCAGCCAGCTTTGTTAATAGAACCGGTAAGCTTGCGGAGCGCTTTTGACATTAAACGCGCTTGAAGACCCATTTGGGAGTCACCCATTTCACCTTCGATTTCTGCTTTTGGTGTGAGGGCAGCAACGGAGTCAATGACGATGAGGTCGATAGCGCCAGAACGAATGAGGTTGTCAGCGATTTCGAGTGCTTGTTCACCGTTGTCTGGTTGAGAAATCAATAAATTAGAGATATCTACGCCGAGTTTTTGCGCATAGAATTGATCAAAGGCGTGCTCAGCATCTATAAATGCAGCAATGCCGCCTTGTTTTTGCACTTCTGCAATGGCGTGAATTGCGAGGGTAGTTTTACCAGATGATTCAGGACCGTAGATTTCTACTACACGACCTTTTGGATAGCCGTTGATGCCTAGAGCGAGGTCAAGTGTAAGTGAGCCCGTAGGAATCACTTCTACTTGTTCTACCGGAGCGTCTCCGAGTTTCATGACAGCACCTTTTCCAAATGCTTTGTCTAGCTTTTCCATGGTCAGTTGGAGTGCTTTGAGTTTTTCGAGATTTTGTTCTTTAGCCATATCGTTTGTTGTTTTGAGCAAGGCTCGGTGAATAATTTTTACAAAGTTGCAAGGTGAAGTACGTAAACAATTTACGTTCTACTGAAAGCAAGCCAAAACTTCATTGGCGTGGTCTTTCGTATTGGGTTTTTCGATGACTTTAATGAGTGTGTTGGAGTGGTCAAAAATGAAGGTCATGCGGTGGATGCCTTCGTATTCACGGCCCATGAATTTTTTAGGGCCCCACACACCAAATTGTTGGATAATGGTTTTGTCAGTGTCGGAAATAAGTGGGAAATTCAATTGATACTTATTAACGAACTTGGTGTGGGCAGCTACGCTATCGGCGCTAATACCAATGACATGTACTTGTGCGGCAAGCAAAGCTTCTTGGCCGTCGCGAATGCTACAGGCCTGAGCGGTGCAACCAGGGGTATCGTCTTTAGGGTAAAAGTAAATAACTAAGTTCTTTCCAGCGTACGATGCGCTGTCGATGGATTCGCCGTTTTGGTCGGTGCCAATAAAGGCAGGAAGCTTGCTTCCGAGGGTGAGTGTTGCCATAATGTTTAAAAAATAATCGGTGTTACGATGAAAAACTAATCAAAAGTAAAAACTATTCATCAATAACAAAACATCATTTGCAAAAAAGTTTTAGCGCTGTCCGTATTTTAACAGACGAAAAAGAAATAAACACCAAGAAATGATGCTAATAGCGCCTCCAATTGGTGTTATTGGTCCTAAAAAACCAAAAGCTTTCGGATCTATAAAGTGACGAGCGAGCACCAACCCATAAATTGAAAAACAAAATAAAAGCATTCCGATGAGCATTGCCCACAATATTTTTTTCATATCAAAAGAAAAACGATCGGCATTTAGTGCGAGCAAAAGCACCCCCATGGAAAGAAAACCTTGATAGCGGACCCCAACTTCAAAAGTTTGCAGTTGTGCTGGTTCTAGGATGTCTTTAAGTGCGTGAGCACCAAATGCGCCAAAAACGATAGAGAGCATGATGAAAAGCCCAGAAAAGAAGATAGTTTGTTTTTCCATATTGCGAAATTGTAAAAAAAAGACAAACCAAGTGTATCTTTGTCCTATGCGATTGGCCATATTGTTTTTTACGTTGCTTATTTTCAGTTCCTGTGAACAGTCCAAATCAACGGCTTTCGATTACGTGCAATACCAGTCCTTTGACATGCGTCCTTATGATTTATCAGTAGAACTCATGTTGCCAAATGCAAGTTCAGGTATCGGTACTTCCATGAAACCGCAAGTCGCCTATGAAATTGGCGGATTCAAATGGACGCTGCAAGTCGGAAGAAATTTCAGTCTATTCATTGAGGATTACGGCGATTATGCATTTCGATTTGCAGAATTCAAGCGCAAGTTGCTCAAACCAAATCCGTTTTTTGAAATCGAAATTGTCAAGCAAACCAAGGACTTACTTATTTACCGCAGAAAAGTGAAAGGAGAATTTATTGCACAAAAAAATGCACGGTTTTACATTTATAGTGTACGCCGGATCAATGAAAACTATTACGAAATCATGAACCGTGAACAAGGCGATACCAAAAGGGTTATAGATTTCATGTACCACACCATTCAATCCATTAAAGCGAAAAAATGAGCATCATTAGAGAAGACGTACTCGCCGTATTAGGCAAAATCATAGAACCAGATCTCAAAAACGATTTAGTCAGCCTGAATCTAATAGAGCAATTAGAGATCGACGGAACCAAAATAACGCTAGGCGTCAAAATTTCTAATCCTGCCTTACATGCCAGAAAACGCATGCAAGAAGCCATCGAGTTTAACTTGAAGCGCGTATTTGGTCAAGAAATCCTACTCAACTGTCAAATTCAAGGTTTAGATGCTCAAAGTAGAACCGCCCATAGAAAAATTCTTCCTGACGTCAAGCACATCATTGCTGTTGCATCAGGTAAAGGAGGAGTTGGTAAGTCGACCATTACTGCAAATTTAGCGGGAGGCCTTACCAAAAAAGGATATCGTGTAGGCATTGTAGATGCAGATATCCATGGCCCGTCTATGCCAACCATGTTTGACCTCGTTGGCGAGCGTCCCAAAATGACCGACGTCAATGGGCAGTCACTCATCGCGCCAATTGAGTCAAATGGCATTCAAATATTGTCAATTGGGTTTTTCACGAGTCAAGACGACGCTGTTGTTTGGCGTGGGCCTATGGCCTCCAAAGCCTTGACACAATTATTTACGGATGCACACTGGGGCGAGCTCGACTTCTTACTTGTAGATCTACCTCCTGGCACCAGCGACATTCACCTCTCTTTAATGCAAACGGTTCCATTGGACGGCGTAGTTATTGTCAGCACTCCGCAAGAAGTTGCCTTAGCCGATGCGCGTCGAGGCATTCAAATGTTCAGACTCGACTCCTTTAAAGTGCCCATTATCGGTATCGTTGAAAACATGGCTTACTTTACACCTGCCGAATTACCAGACAATAAATATTATATTTTTGGCCGCGATGGCGCACGCAATTTAGCGCAAGGAATGCAGGTTCCATTTTTAGGTAGTATTCCGCTTGTTCAAGGTGTTTGCGAGGCCGGAGATGCCGGAACACCCGCTGTTTTTCAGCAAAATAACCCAACAACGCAGGCTTTTGATGAATTAGTTCATAACTTTGAATCCGAATTAGATGCCATTGTGGCAACGCGCAAAAACCAAGCATGATAAACGATAAAGAAGCACTTCGCAGTAAAGTTCTAGACGCGCTAGACCAACTCAGACCCTTCTTGCATGCCGATGGCGGTGACATGGAGCTCGTCGATATTACCGACGATGCCGTTGTGCAAGTACGTATGCTTGGCTCTTGTAGCGACTGCTCTATGTCTCAAATGACCATCAAAGGTGGCTTAGAAGAAGCACTAAAAATGGCAGCCCCTGAGTTGAAGGGCGTGGTAGCTGTATAAACCCATGAAAATTCGCTTTTTAGTTGTTGGCAAAACAGCTTTCGAAGACCTCAAAGTTGGCGAACAGCGCTACCAACAGCGCCTGAGTCATTATTGTAGCTATGAACGCCTTGATATACCTGATGTTAAAAATCCGAAAGCACTTAGTCAGGCGCAAATCAAAGAAAAAGAAGGCGCTCAAATTTTAGCTAAAATTAGCGCTACCGATTTTGTTGTTTTGTTAGATGAAAACGGCAAACAGTTCAGCTCCGTTGATTTTGCACAATGGATTGCCCAAAAGCAGCTACAGCATAATGGCGCTTTTGTATTCATTATTGGTGGAGCCTATGGTTTTAGCCAGGCTGTTTACGATAGAGCGCAGTTCAAGCAGTCTTTGTCAAACATGACTTTCTCGCATCAAATGGTGCGCATGATTTTTCTCGAACAATTGTACCGTGCCTTCAGTATTTTGAAAGGAGAGCCATACCATCATGTCTGAGCACCTATTTTTACACGAGCTGATTTTTAAAAAACCGGCAGGTACTAGTCGCGGAATTCTCCTGAGCAAACCTTCCTGGATTTTAAATTACGCATTGCCAAATGGAGAAACAGCCAAAACGGAGTTTCCAATAATTCCTGGCCTTTCCCCGGAATATCAAAATCATGCACAATATGAGCAAGATTTGTCAATTTTTATTGCTGAGGCCCTTCCAAAACTAGAAAATTGGTCCAAAACAACCTTTTTGACCAATGATAGTTTTCAGCAATTTATTGCCCAATGGGAGGCCTTCCCTTCCTTTATTTTTGGCTTAGAAATCTTGATTTGGAGCATACAAGCAAAGGGAAGCCCAATTTTGTTTAAAAATGCATTTACGCGCAAAGAAACCCAAATACCAATCAATGGGCTGGTATGGATGGGTACACTTGCCGATATGCGCACCCAAGCTTTAGAAAAGATAGCAGCAGGGTTTAAGGTTGTTAAACTCAAAATTGGCGCCCTAGATTGGCAGCAAGAGTTGTTATTAATCAAAGAATTGCGCGCCAATGCTACTGCCGACCAACTGACTATTCGGGTAGATGCCAATGGTGCTTTTACACCAGCGCAAGCGCGGGAAGTGTTGCAAGAATTGGCAAAGCTTCAAGTGCACAGCATCGAGCAACCAATTGCAGCAGGTCAACACACGGCAATGTCTAAATTGTGTACTGCAACGAAAGTGCCTATTGCCTTAGATGAAGAATTGATTGGTGTTGTTTCTAGATCTGAAAAAATTGCTGTACTCGAGCAAATTCAGCCACAATTTATCATTCTCAAACCAAGTTTGCACGGTGGGTTTACAGGAGTTACCGAATGGATTACACTTGCCGAAGAACGACAAATTGGGTGGTGGCTCACGAGTGCGCTAGAAAGTGCTATTGGCCTTAGTGCAATTGTGCAATTTGGAGCTGGTTATCCGTTGGTGTTAGCACAAGGTTTTGGTACAGGGGGTTTATACACGAATAACTTCCCTTCGCCACTGGCTATTGAAAATGGCCAAATTTATTGGCTCAACGACTGGAGCAAGGCGTAATCTCTGTGCAATTTTGGTACACCATATCGTGCAAAATGAGCTGTGCGGCAAGCGCTAATTGCGTGTAGTTTTGCGAATTATTTCCAAACCCAGCAGCGCTGTTTTGCCACATCGCTTTAATGAGTTCTTGCGATCCTTCCGTAGGCTGAATTTTGTCGACCACAGCAGCCACATTTAAGGCACCAGCGTGATACACATGCAAGACAAATAAGCGGAACCACAAATCCGTTTCGTTGTAGGTAAGGTTGTGTTTGGCTAAAATACGTTTTGCCTCGGGAATACACACACGTCTAATGAGCTGTGCTGCTCCGTAGGCAGAGCGGTCAAAGTCTTTGCGCTCATCTGTTGTTCCATTGACAACTAAACCCATAGAACGGGCTACACTTGGCATTAATTGAAAAGCGCCATAAGCTCCTGTAGAAGACTTGCGCATTTGCGCCGGACTTTCAATGAGAAGAATCGATTGCGCATACCATGGGTCGACACCGTAGCGCTCAAACGCGGCCACACCATTATCCAAGCTTGGGTATACTTCGGCAAAGCGATAAAAATCGTTTTTACCGGTAGTGACATAAATTCGGGTATCGCTCGGTAGGCCATTTTCCAAGCGAAAAGCTTGACGCGTACTGTCTTTTTTAGCCTCGGTTTGTGCATTCCAATCACGGATAGACATTTTGCCAAGAACTTGTCGATTGGCCGCTACATTGATCAGGCAAGAATCTGGAGACAATAGCATAATTTTTTTCCAGAATTGTGCTTGTGGTAGTTGATCCCAGCGGTCTTCAAAGAGTGCCTCTGCGTGCATGATGGTTTGCGCACCGCTTGCTTGCGTTACTTTGATTTTGTCGGCTTCCCAGTTTTCTAGTGGTTGGCCAAAGCTCAAGAGGCTAATTGTACAAAATGCAATAAGGGAGAGGAGTTGCTTCATTTTCATTTCCTAAAAATACGAATAACTTGAAATGGCTGGAATGTTACGGAAACATAGTATACACAACATCCTGTTGAAATTGCTTAATTTTGCTGCATGCAATTGCTTTATAAGGTTTTAAGTTTTCCGCTCATCTTTATGGTAAAGGTTTATAAATGGATACTCTCTCCACTTTTGCCCCCAAGCTGTAGGTATACCCCAACTTGCTCTACCTACATGATTGAAGCGTTGAAAATTTGGGGACCATTCAAAGGAACATACCTTGGTCTCAAGCGCATTGCAAGCTGCCATCCGAGAGGCGGATTCGGTTACGACCCTGTTCCTAGACCTGATTCGGTAAAGTCTGACGCTGCTTCAGCACCCGATAATAATTCAGAAAAGTAGGGTAGTCTGTTGCTGCGGCTAGGCGTTCGTCTGCATTATGTGCTGCTTGTGAAATCTTGTTGTTTTCTAAAAACACGAACCATTCCCATAATTTATTGGTTGCAGCACTGCGCTTTGAAGGAAAATCAGCCGCGCGGACACTGCTATAAAAATGCAACGATTTCTGGGCCCTTGTCAGTAAAACATTGAGCCGCCTTCCGCTTTGCGTTTGTGTCATGGGGCCTAACTTGAGGCTAAATTGTTGTGCTTCATTTTTTGCATAGCCAAAACTGATCAAAAGAATTTCACATTCTTCGCCTTGTACTTGTTCCAAAGCCAAAAAGAAAGCACTGCGCTCTTGAATGCGTTGCTCAAGCAGCGCTTGTTCTGCAACATTGAGTTCTTGATAAATACAGTTGAGTTGTGCTTCAGAAAAGGCAACTACGCCAAATTTTTGCGTGCTTTGGAGCTGGCTTTTTAATTGGTTGGCAAGAGCTTGTGCTTCGCGCTTGTTTTGTTGTTGTTCGTAGCAGCCATCTTGGATGTAATGGTCAAACAAGCCGCTGTTCGCATCGGTTTTTGAAGGCCAAACAACCAAAGCGTTATCATAAAAATGTTGGTTGGAGAACTCGATAAGACTTGGGTCTTCACTGCGGTAGTGGTGGCGCAAGTGCTTACTTGGAAGATAAAATGCGGCCTGATGCAAGAGGTCAACAACGCCTTCGGCACTCTGCCCAAAATACGATTGTGGTCTCATTTGTTGCGGATCACCGGCAACAACAAGCTTTGAAACTCTTTGCAGGGCACCTACCGCATGGCTCAAAGGCAGTTGGCTTGCTTCATCAAAGATGCCGATATCGAATAACGCTTGTTGCATAGGCAAGCGCTTGGCTAAAGCAGTTGGCGTGGCAAGCCAAATCGGAAAAACAGCACGCAACCAAGGGGCTGCATGGCTTTCAAATAGTGCTGCAATGCTGAGGTGCTGCCTTGATTTAGCCATTTCCTTGACAAGAATGGCTTTGCCTTTTCGCAAATTTTGTCGCTGCTCCTTCTGCTCGGCTGTAAGCTGATGTAATGGGGCAACCAATAATTGTTGTAAGTCCTGGAAATTTTGATATTGCTTGGCTATGAGTTGCCGTGCGTTTTGCTGCCAGATTTCAGTTTCTTTTTTTAAATCTTTTTCAATGAGTGGTCTTATTTCTGAAGCGGAATGCGCGTAGAGGTCGGGGAAATGATTGCGGAGGTCAGCCCAAAATTCGTTGCGAAGGTCTTGTTGTAATTGATTCAAGTCAGAGCAGCCTTCCCAAAGTTCAAATGGAATTTGCTGCAAAAATGAATGCTTTTCAATAAGCGCATTGATTTTAGATGCAATGGTATGTTGGAGTAGTTTAAAATCGGCTGCTCTTGGTGTAAATAATTGATGGTGCAATTGTTGGAGCTGATGCGCAATTTGATGATGTTGGCAATAGTATTGAATTTCCGTGGAGCTTAGCGATCGGTACCAACTCCAATTGCTCGCATTATGTTGTTTGAGAAGTGGAATAAGTAAACCCGAGGCTTCTTCTAGATCAGCAATGCCTAAATTGGCAAATTTTTCAATAATTTGGGCTTTTTGCTCTTGACTTCTCCAGTATTTTTTCAAGTTGGTTTCCAGAGCCTTGAGTTCCAAACCGGGCAATCTAAGCCAATTTTTTTCAAGATTGCGCCATCGGCGTTTGGCCAGCCAACCACTTGTATTTGCTGCTTGTTGCAGTACTTCCCATTCTTTTAGCGTAGGAATTTGTTTCCAAACCTGCAGTACCTCATTAAGATGCGCTTGCTTTGCATTTATTTGCTGGTATTGTTGGAGCCGTTTGAGATGGACCTCCGGTTCTTTATCGAGAAGAACGCCATAGGTTTGGTACAAGCCCGCTTGAAATTGTAAACAGCGCAAACTTTGTGTTACAAATAAATGCAGTTCGCTTATAGAATGCAGGTGTTGTTTGGTATTTAGTTCCCTGTACAAGGCATTCCATTGTGCCCAGTCTTGGTCTAATGCTTGCGCACTTGCTTCTTGCCAATATTGTTGAAGCAGGCCAAGTATTTTTCTTGTATCAACATCGATTTGTTCGAGTTCTTTTTGCTGCAAAAGCCAAGATAGCCACCTTTTTGTTGGTCTAACCGCAGCGTTATTGACAGGTTCAAATTGAGTGCGCAATTGGTGAAAAGGAATACCTGTAAGCTTTTCTATTTGCTGGCGTTGCATCCAATATTTTTGTGCTAAAAAGTCATTTTGAAACTGCACTGCATCTTGATTTGTCGACTGCAGTAAATGTTCAAATTGCTGTTGTAATCTTTTGTAGAACGGGGCTAAGGTTTGCGAGTCGGGTAATAAAATACAAAATTGATCCAGTTGGTGCTGGGTCAATTTGCCCACCAATACTTCTAACGCAACAGGTTTGTCAGACACCACTAATGCACTTTGCCCTTTTTCAAGGGCTTGGGCCATAATGGTGCTTAGCACAACTGATTTTCCAGTTCCTGGCGGCCCATAAATGACAGAAGAACTGGTTTTTACTTGTGCGACCGCAGCGCGTTGATCAGGGTCTAAAGGACCAATTTGGTTTGAAATGAAAACTTCTTGTTCTGTTTCAGAAACCACCTCGACATCACCAATAATTTGATGAAGTGCCGCCGAGAATTGGGATGCTTGTTTTAAGGCTTCCCATTCCTTGCGCAGTTCGTAGCGCTGTGGATGCAAGTTGGCATAGCCCTCTGTTGGTTCAAAGGATAAAAAAAGAGTAGTGTTTAGGAATTGGTCAATGACCTCCGCTCTTTCTTTATCTTGGAAATCTAGGTTTAGGGCCTTTTTCATTTCAAGGCTCAAGAACGGATTTAGAAAAGAGTTTTGCTCAAATTCTAGTTTTTCTTGTTGACTATTGAAACCGATACATTCATGCAAAAAAACGGGCGTCTTGATTGTTTTGTCTCCTTTCTTCCAAGTGAGCAAGCCATCGAATTTGACCATTGCCAAAACGCCTCTTTCGCGCTCTATACGCTTGAACTCTTTTAGTAATTGTCGTCCGTTCGTATTGCCGTCCCAAAGTTCATTTTCGGAGCAAATATAAGGCGAGCCAGTGAGGTCGATCAAGGGGTCGTTGGACCTAAGTTGCAACAACTCAGACTCCCATGCTTGCAAAAATTCCTGAACCAAAGCCGACATGTCGTAAAGTTAGCATCATTCCATCGAATAAAAAACCTAAATTTGGGTTTCAAACTTTTCTATGAAAACATTCATTTTCAGCATCTTTTTGGGTTTAGCATGTACCTCACTTGCTCAAATCACTGTTCAAGTCAATGACTTCGCTACCGCCAACGACACCGTTCGTATGAGCCTAGCCAACCCCTTTACCTTAGATCTACAAAATACAGGTCCAAATGCCACCTGGGATTTCTCGCAACTCACTGCTCAAAGTCAAACGCTGATCAACTACAATCCAATCGGTTTTGGTTCAATACTCATTATTGCGACCTACGGCCCAATTGCATCCACGCCATACAAAGCCACTTATTTCAATCTAACCGACGATCTTCCAATTGACCAATTCTCCGCATTTTTACCCATCGAACTATCGAATTTAAGCCAATACACCCGTCGCACCAATACGCAAGTCAATAGTATTGGTTATTCCATTGACGTGCAGGGCCAAGGTGTTCCATTCAAATCCGATACCATCGAGACGCGCTACGAACTTCCGCTCAATTTCAACGATTCTTATACATCAAGAGGTTATACATACATCGATTTGAACCCAGCAACCGACATCAAATTTATCCAGCATCGTCAACGCAATTCTGTTGTAGATGGTTGGGGAAGCATCACCACACCACTTGGTACTTTCAATGCGCTGCGCATTCGCCACGACATTACCGAGAATGATTCCATTTATCAAACTTTCTTTGGTACGGGCTCTTGGTTTGCTCCACCAAGTTTTACAACTACAGAATACGAATGGTGGACAACCGGCAAAAAAGAATTTTTATTGCGTGCTACAGTTGGTGGTTTTGGCCAGACTGGTGGTGCAGCAACGATAGAATACCAAGACATCTATCTTGGTTTAGATGCCGGTTTGCCCGAGGCCAACTTTTCTATTGAAATCTATCCCAATCCAGCTGCAGAATGGTGCTTTTTCAAAAGTTCAACTCCTTTTGATTACATAGAAGTACTGAATTTGAATGGTCAAATTGTCTTAACCCATCAAAATGCTGCTACACAGGGTTATTTTGATATTTCTGAACTTCCAACGGGAACCTACACATTGGGTATTCATACCTTCAATGGCGTTCTTCACAAAAAGCTCGTTAAACTTTAATACCTTTACGGCGGCAAATCAGTCTATCGCTTTTCATTTGAAAAGAGGAAAGTCCGGGCAGCACAGAGCATCGTACTTCTTAACGGGAAGGGCTGTAACAAGGAATTGCTACAGTACAGCTAGTGCCGCAGAAAATAAACTACCTCGGCTAACCGAGGAAAAGGTGAAAAGGTGAGGTAAGAGCTCACCGCGGTTGCAGTGATGCAATTGGCAGGGTAAACCTTACGAGCTGAAAGACCAAATATACCGAGGCCTGCGCAAGCAGAACGGGCGGCTCGCCTGTCTCGGAGGGTAGGTCGATGGACGCTGTGCGCGAGTGCAGCGCTAGATAAATGATAGACACCAACGCTGCGTGCAGCAACTGGTACAGAACCCGGCTTATGATTTGCCATTTTTTATTTTACGCATGATTGCACTTGTCCAAGAAATCCAATCCGCCCTAGAAAACGCCAAAGACCCAAGCCGCGTTGAACAAATGGAGGCTTACATGAAAAATCATTTTTCCTTCATTGGTGTCATGTCTGGACCAAGAAAAGCGATTTTTCAACAATTTAAACCACAATTACGGCAACTGAGTTCGGAGCAATCCTGGGAATTCATTCATGAATGTTGGGGCAACCCTTATCGGGAGGTTCAATATATAGCAATAGATCATTTATTGGCGAACTACAAAACAACTGCACAATCCTCAGATGGGCAGCAATTTACATTTGTTTTGAGCAATCAAACTTGGTGGGATTCCTTAGATCTAATTGCAGCTCATTCAGTTGGCAATTATGCACGTCTATTCCCTTCGGCATTTTTAGAGTTGGCTCAAGAGTGGGAGTCATCGGCTAATTTTTGGTTGCACCGCACACTCCTCATCCATCAACTCAAATACAAACAGCAAACGAATTTAGAATTGTTGCAATACTACATACGAACCTTCAAATGGAACAAAGAATTTTTTATTCAGAAGGCAATCGGTTGGTCTTTGCGCGAGGTCTCCAAATGGAATCCTGACTGGGTCCGACAGGTAGTGGAAAACGAAAATTTGCTTGGCTTGGCCCGACGAGAGGCAATGAAATATGTGCCAATAGTTTAAACACGCCACCTCAGTTTCTTGAAGATTTTGTATTTTCACACCCTATGAAAGCACGCTTTATATTATATCTATTCGGCGCATTATTTTCTTTTGAATTGCATGCGCAATTTGGACCAGAAAATGGCGTCAAGGCATCTGAACCCAAATTCGTGTTGCTACAGCACGCCACTGTTATGGTCAAGCCGGGCCAAACACTTTCAGATTGCGACTTACTACTGCAAGAAGGTAAAATTATTCAGGTCGGCAAAAACCTCAAACAAGACGGAGCCGTCGCACTAGACTACACGGGTAAAGTACTTGTCCCTTCATTTATCGATCTATATTCTAGTATTGGTCTTGACCCAGTTGCTTTTAAAAACAATGGTTGGAGACCACAATTAGAAAGTAATAAAGAAGGCGCGTATTATTGGAACGAAGCCGTGCATCCAGAGCTCACTGCCGCAAGCGCTTTCAAATTGGTCAATAACAGTACAGACCAATTGCAACAGGCCGGTTTTGGTTTTGCGCTCACCCATCATATGGACGGTGTTGTGCGTGGCAGCGCCGCTTTTGTAGCGCTCGGGCAAGAAGAGGTGCACCAACAAATCATTTCGGCAAAAGCAGCACAAGTTTTTTCTTTTTCAAAAGGAGCGAGCAATCAAACTTATCCGTCTTCCCAAATGGGCTCCATTGCATTGCTGCGCCAAGCACTTTACGATCTCGACTACTACAGCAAGAATAAAGCAAATTTGTCTTATTCTGTTTCTTTGTCAGAGTGGGAGGCATTGTCTAAACTTCCTATCTTCTTTAAAACCGACGACAAATGGGAAATCCTACGTGCTCAAAAAATCGCCAAAGAGTTCAATGCCAATTTCCTATTTATTGGCTCAGGTAATGAATACACCATAGCAAGTGAGTTAAAAGCGCAAAATGCACAACTTGTAATACCTCTCACTTTTCCGGAAGCTTTTGAAGTAAATGACCCTTATTTAGCTCGAGAAATCCCACTTTCCGAACTCAAACATTGGGAGCTTGCACCAAGTAATGCCATGTTGCTTAAAAAAGCGGGCCTTGACATCGCATTTACAACATATGGCCTTAAAAATGCCGATCAATTTTGGACTGCGCTGCGAAAAGCCATAGCCCGAGGGCTTTCTGCCAACGATGCAATGGCTGCACTAACTACGGTTCCTGCCAACTGGATTGGCCTTGGTGCTCAGGTTGGCACTCTAGAAGCAGGTAAGCAAGCAAGTTTCTCGGTATACAGTGCCGATCCCTTTGCTTTTGAAGCACAATTATTAGAAACTTGGAATCTTGGAGAAGCGCGTTATTGGAAAGCGCAGAACCCAACAAACCTCATTGGCACTTACTCCGTTAAACTCCCCGACACCACCTATGAATTGGTAGTCAGCGGCTCCCCTGACAAACCGCAAGGTAAGGTCGTCTACAAAACAACTACCGACACCCTATCTACAAAAGCCAATATCTTGCTCAAGCAACAAGATGTTGCCATCCAATTTATTTCCATTGGAACAACCAACCCACAGCTGATTCAACTTCATGCCAAAGTTTTAAAAAATGGCATGGTACTAGAAGGAGAGGGCACCGATGCAAAAGGCGCTTGGTTTCAATGGAGCGCTATCCAACAACAAACCACACCAAAACCCGCCCCCGTTGCTCTTAAATCAGACTCCACCGTTTATGGACAGGTTTGGTTCCCAAATATGGCTTTTGGGACGGCAGCAAAACCTACTGCTCAAACAATTCTTTTCAAGAATGCCACCGTCTGGACCAACGAGAAAGAAGGTATTGTCAAAGGTGCTGATGTACTCGTTGTTAACGGTAAAATTAAAGAGGTGAGCCGTCAGAATATGAGCCCACCGGCCGGAGCACGTGTTATAGATGCTGCTGGTCTTCATCTTACCTCTGGCATCATCGACGAGCATTCTCATCTTGCCATTTCAAGAGGCGTCAATGAAGGCGGACAAGCCATTACTGCAGAGGTCAGTATTGCAGATGTTGTGAATCCGGACGACATCGATATTTACCGTCAATTAGCGGGTGGTGTCACTGCTGCACAATTGTTACATGGCTCTGCCAATCCAATTGGAGGGCAATCAGCGCTCATCAAATTCAAGTGGGGCGTAACTCCTGATGAAATGCTCATCGATAATGCACCTAAATTCATCAAATGCGCACTTGGCGAAAATGTCAAGCAGGCCAATTGGGGCGATTTCAATACAGTACGTTTTCCGCAAACGCGCATGGGTGTTGAGCAAGTTTTTTATGACGGATTTTACCGAGCCAAAGCCTATCAAAAAGAATGGGATGCCTACAAAGCGGGTAAAACGCGCATAGCTCCAAGAGTAGACCTCGAACTCGAGGTTTTGGCCGAAATACTTCGTTCTGAACGCTTCATTACCTGCCACTCCTACATTCAGTCAGAAATCAATATGCTGATGCACGTTGCCGATTCAATGGGTTTTAGAATCAATACCTTTACACACATTTTGGAAGGCTATAAAGTTGCCGATAAAATGAACAAACACGGTGTTGCGGGCTCCACCTTTTCAGATTGGTGGGCTTACAAATTTGAAGTCAATGATGCCATTCCGTATAATGCAGCCCTCATGACCGAACAAGGTGTAATGGTTTGTATCAATTCTGACGACGCCGAAATGGGTCGCAGGCTCAACCAAGAGGCTGCAAAAACGGTGAAATATGGAGGGCTTTCCGAAGAACAAGCTTGGAAACTGGTTACGCTTAATCCTGCAAAAACCTTGCATTTAGATACAGAAATGGGAAGTGTCAAGGCGGGCAAGGCAGCCGACCTCGTCCTCTGGACCGCCAACCCGCTGAGCATAGAAGCGCGCGTATCCCTCACCATGATCGACGGTGTTGTCTACTATGAAGAAGCTGAGCAGCCACAAAAACAACAGCAAATAGAACAAGAACGCGTGCGTATTTTAAGCCTCATGCTCGCAGCAGGCGAACGCGGTGAAGCCACAAAAACGCCACAAAAGAAAGCCAAGAAACATTACCATTGCGACACACTCGGCGAAGAAGCCACAGAATCTGAAAACGCCCATTGATATGAAAGCTACATTATTTTTCTTTGCATTCATATGGAGTGCGACCCTCAGCGCCCAACGCATTTTGTTATTACACGGAACAGCCCATATCGGCAATGGCAATATCTTAGAGTCGGCCGCAATTGGCGTTGTCAATGACCGCATCACATTTGTCAAAAATTCCTTGACCCAAACTTTTGCAAAACAAGATTGGGATACCATCATTAATTGCAACGGCCAGCATTTTTATCCGAGTTTGGTTTCTGCCAACAACACACTAGGCCTCACAGAAATCGATGCTGTACGCGCCACCCGTGATTTCAACGACGTTGGCGACTGGAATCCTCATGTTCGCGCTCAAATAGCCTATAATGTAGAATCAAAAGTCGTCGAGACCACCCGTACTAATGGCGTCTTATTAGTTCAGGCAACACCTCGTGGCGGCTGGATCTCCGGAAGCTCTGCGGTCATGAAACTCAGCGGCTGGAACTGGGAAGACGCAACTGTTTTGGCCGACGACGGCATTCACCTTAACTGGCCCTACGACCCCAAAAATTACGCAGCACAAAAACGCGATATATATTCCTTTTTTGAATTGGCCAAAACCTATGCAACAGACCGCGATGACCAAGTCTCAGATCTTCGTTTGGAGGCCATGAAAGCTTGTTTTGTTGCCAACAAACGCGTTTACATCCATGCAGAATCTATTCAACAGATCGTCGATATCATCGATTTTGCAGCCAGTTTTCAATTGGCATTTCCTGTAATTGTGGGTGGCCGAGATGCACATTTGGTGGGTGCCAAATTACGCGACTCCAACATCCCCATTATGCTTTCTCGTGTGCACAGTTTGCCAAGCCGAGAAGACGACCTCACTTTTTTACCCTATCAAATGCCGTCTTTGCTCAAGGCACAAGGTATTCCGTTCTGTATTCAAAACGATGGCGACATGCAGCCAATGAATACCCGAAATTTACCTTTTCAGGCCGGAACAACAATGGCATATGGCCTAACAGCTGAAGAAGCTTTAAAAAGTGTGTCTCTCAGCGTTTGTCAAATCATGGGTATAGACAAAGACTACGGCACGCTCGAGGCAGGTAAAAAAGCAACTTTCTTTGTCTCAAAAGGCCCTGCATTGGACATGCGTACCAATCAACTGACCACAATTCTTGTCGATGGAAAGTTGGTGCTTACCACTAACTTTCAGGAGCAACTCTACCTGAAATACCGTCAAAAATACAAGGCTGAATAAAATTGGTGTAACTTTTGCTAGACCACTTCGTCTTAGCGCTGTTTTATGACTGTTCAGCAATACAATGAATGTGTAAGAGAATTCGCAGATCGACTCTATCGTTTTGCACTTAAAAACGTTGGCGATTCCGACCTTGCCCAAGATTTCGTACAAGATGCTTTTGAACGCTTGTGGGTCCGGGTAGACACCGTAGACTACCAGCGCGTTAAAGCCTATTTATTCAGAACAGTTGTGAACTTACAAATTGATAGAGCTCGCCGTCAAAAATTACAGTACCAACACCTAAGCGGTCTTTCTACAGCTATCGAAGAGCCACGGGTTGCCCACGACGTTCAAAAACTCATCGATGAGGGTGTTGCGCAACTCACCGAAATACAGCGAATGGTTTTGACCCTACGCGATTACGAGGGTTACAGCTACCAAGAAATTGCAGAAATGACCAATATTTCTGTAGATCAGGTCAAGGTCTATATTTTTAGAGCGCGCCGTTTTTTAAAACAATATATCGGAAAAATGGAGGTACTGATATGAATTTAACAGAAGCCCAACTAGCACATCTCATCCTTGCCTTTCACGAAGGCTCCTTAACCATAGAAGAGCAACAACTGCTTCAAAGCGCAATGCTTGATAATCCCGAAATTGCAAGCGATTTGGAATTTACTCCAACGCTTACAATTTCGAATGAAACCTACAACGGTCCTTCGTTAATTCGTTCACAATTAGAACATTTGGCAGTGTATCAAAGTGAAGAAGGACACCCATATGATAAACTGGCGATAGGTTCCTTTGAAGGTGTGCTTTCTAAAGAAGAAGAAGCTTATGAAGCGCAATTAACGCAAGATGAGGTCTACCAAGATTTCAAAAAAAGAGTTCAACTAACGCAACTTTTTGCGGATAAACAAATATTTTTTCCAAATCAGGAGTTGTTGTTCAAAACGGCGCCTATTCGTGTTTTCTCTTTTAAAAAGTACGTTTATCCAATTAGTGCAGCTGCGGCTGTATTAATTGCCGTTATACTCGTTCATCAAAATGGTTCAGCTCCTGCTGCTATAAAACCTATTCAAAAAGGAGTTGCTTCAAAAAAAACAGTCGTACAACAAACGAATGGTAAAAACATGGCTACAACTTTAAAGCCTGCTCAATTTAAAAATACTTACCAATCGGTCACTCATGTCCACGATGTAGTTTCTCAAGAACCCAGAGATTGCATTATGCCACTTCAAGAGCAAGCTATTTTTCCTGAAGTGTATGCTCAAAATGGTCTCGAAAATGGTCTAAATCATGAATTAAGTACGCCAAACCCAACTACAGAAACAAATTGGTCAAATGGCATACAACAAGCTCAAAATAGCCCGAGTGCCTTTGCAAAAGAACCGATTACCGTAAAAGCATTTTTATTGCAGAAAACCAACGAAAAGCTATTCGGCACAGCGGCTCCTACCACCGACATGAAGTTAGAAACTATTGCTCGCTATGCTAAGCAAACTGTGGGTATTCCGGTTCAATATCGCGTTGAGGAAATGACAGACAGCGAAAAAATAGTTTTTCAATTGGGCCGCTTTAGTGTGGAGCGCAACCGTGTAAAAAAATAAAATTTAACCCATCTTTAGTAACAATTCAAAAAAACACCCGTCATAGGGTCAAAATCAAAAACAAATGAAAATTAAATTACTTTCCGCTTTTTTACTTTCAGGCTTGGCGCTTTTTGCCCAGCAAAACGAAACCAAGAAAATCGTTAAAATTCAGGGCAACGACACCACCGTTATCATGATCAATACGCGCATTGATCAAATGGATTCCATGCTTACTGAAGAGATGAAAAAGGTGTACATCAATGACTCTTCTGTGACAAGAGTGGACGTCTTTATGGACACAACCATCCTCCGTTCTGCTGCAAATGGTTCAGACACTACCCAAATTAAAATTGGCAACATGAAAATTGTCATTCTTGGCTCCAAGGATTTGACAGACCTAGACCTCAGTAAACTTGAGGATATAGGAGTAGGGGAGGTTCCTAACGGGCAACGCAAAATCATCATAGATGAGCGCGTCATCATTGAAAACAACGATGAGCGCATAGTCCTTAATGACGGCAAAGATTCCTACACTTTTGAAAAAGAACTTGGCAATGATTGCAACGACGCAGAAACCTCCGGCGACGGCAATTCCATTTGGTCTGGTTTCGGTATTAATGCCAATGGCTTCATGAATAC
>JBIIZI010000010.1:0-22955 GCA_044346375.1 Crocinitomicaceae bacterium
GCAATTTGTGAAAAAATAAGAAGTTGATTGATGAAAAGGAGGGG
This sequence comes from Crocinitomicaceae bacterium, assembly GCA_044346375.1. Taxonomy (GTDB): domain Bacteria; phylum Bacteroidota; class Bacteroidia; order Flavobacteriales_D; family Crocinitomicaceae; genus UBA952. Next base: position 45 of record JBIIZI010000010.1, read on the forward strand.
CTTTCGAAAGAGGCCCCTTTTTTTGTGCTTTATTTCGGCGTTCTATGCGTATTTTTGCAATATGGATCACGACATCGAACTCCGCTTTCAAAAACTACAAAAACACCTTGAAAAAGACTTTGGCCCCGGCATGGACATGTCTACGTTTTTGTTCCTAGTGGGTGTAAACGAACTTGGTATGGGGCACCAAACCTTTTCCAAACAACAAAAAATGGAACTCATGCACATTGCTATTTGCACTTTGCTTGAACCCTACGGCTATTATACCTTCGATGGACGCGATGCCGACCTCTGGCCGCACTACACACTCAACCAAAAGCTGCCCGCACTCAACCATCAACAACAGCAGCACCTCCTCAAAGAAGGGCTCCTAGAATATTTCATCAAAAATGAATATTACCATGAAACACCTGAATCTATTTAGTTTTATTGCATTAATTGTGCTCTTCACTTCCTGCCATTCCACTGAGGTTTCACTCCGAGGGAGCAAGGTTCAGGAGCTCGCACATCCAAAGCAAGACATCCAAACGGAATCAAACACATTTACAAATTCACAACAAGAAAAAACTGCACCTCTCACAACCGAAAGCACGCCATTTCAAGCTGTTTTTCCCTCAATAGAGCTGTCCAAACCATCTGTTTTAACAGATAGAAACACCAAGACTTCACAAAAAAGCGCAAACACGCAAATAGTCCATACATCATCCAATACTGCAGTCATCAATTCAGTAAAACCAAAAATCAACCCCCAATTCCATCAGCCCAAATCCAACACAACTGCAAACAACAATCACCGCGCGCATTCCAAAGGTTTTTTTGGCAGCGTTGGGCATTCATTTGGCGTTGTTGGGATCGTTTTCATTTTTGTTGGTTTGATCTTATTTCTAATCGGAGGTCTGCTCATTGATACGCTCGGGGCCTTATTCCTAGGTTTTGGTTTGGTATTTCTATTAATTTGGTTGGTTTTAGCAGTTTTGCAAGGTCTATTTGACGTAATTTTGTAACAATGTCAGAAGCCATCCAAAAGCCACCAACTCAATTTAAAACCTACTTGGTTTTCACCAAGTTCAGACTTTCCTTTTTAGTCATTTTATCTGCACTCACAGGCTATCTATTTGCTGGCGGTCAAAATTGGCTCGAGATTACCTACCTCATGCTCGGCGGTACACTCGTAACAGGCGCGTCCAATGGTGCCAACCAAATTTGGGAACGCGACCTCGACAAAATCATGAACCGCACCAACCGCAGGCCTTTGCCTACCGGCCAAATGCAGCTCAAAGAAGCCTACATTGTAGTCATATTATTTCTTTTAGTTGGCACGTATTTACTCTACCTGATCAACCTCAAAAGCGCGCTACTTGGCGTTCTCGCATTTGCAAGTTACGTTTTCGTTTATACGCCCCTCAAACAAATTACCCCGTGGGCAGTATTTGTAGGTGCGTTTCCCGGAGCCATTCCACCGTTTTTAGGAGCCATAGCCGCTACCGACGCTTTCGGTTTTATACCCGGCATTCTCTTCTTTGTCCAATTCACTTGGCAATTTCCACACTTCTGGGCCATTGCATGGGTACTCTACGACGACTACAAAAAAGCCGGATTCTCTTTACTACCATCCAAAACTGGCAAAGACAAATCCTCCGCCTTTCAAATCATGGCCTATTCCCTTGCACTTATCCCATTTAGCCTCATGCCCTGGATCCTCGACTGGACCGGCTATATTACACTCATTTCAGCCAGCATCATGGGTATTTGGTTCTTTTATTTGTCATATAAACTCTATCACAGTTGCGAAACTTCCGATGCGCGTAAACTCATGTTCGCTTCGTTTGTTTACTTACCGATCATACAATTCATTTATGTCTTTGACCGGACCGATCGCTTTATTGACTTACTAAAAACGCTGTCATGAATTACGAACAAGAACTAAAACCTGAAGTCAGGGAAAAAATGAAAAAAAATCTCGTTTACGTCGGGATTTTCAGCATTATCATGTTGTTTGCTGGCCTTACCTCTGGCTATTACGTATCCATGGGTAAATCATTTTGGCTCAAATATCCAATGCCAACGGGTTTTTACCTCAGTACCCTCTTTATTGCACTCAGCTCCTTGAGTTTCTGGTGGGCAATACAAGGCGCCAAAAAAGACAAGCAAGGCCAATTAAAAGGTGCTATGACCGCCACCCTTCTCTTTGGTGCTGCATTCCTTTATTATCAATTCCAAGGCTACGGTGAGCTCGTCGATAAGGGCCTCAATCCCGTCAACGACATACTTGTTACAAACGGTCGCTATGGAGATTATTACGAAATTAAATACAAAGGCAATCTTGTTGCTGTAGACGGCAACGAATACCTCATCAACGGCAAGCCTATTGCTTCTGCTGACTTCAAGAAAATTCAGTCTTATTTCAAACAATTTGAAAAAATAAACCGCAGTGCGCCACTTCGCATCAAGCAGCCAAATTCACAAATTGAACTCTTTTACATTGGTAATCCGGTCCTAATCAAAGACAAGCAATTGTTTGCCAACGATAGCACCCAGCTCACCTACTCCGATGAAATCCGACTCAGCGAACTCGCTATCAATGTCCGTGACAAGCGCGGCGATTTCTTTGCCCATGGCACCTACGGCAAAGACTTCACCATCTACTACAGCGGAAAAGCACTCGATTACCAAAACCGCCAACTCATGTACAACGGCACCGTCTTAAAGCCGCACATGCAATTAAGCGCCATGCAAGCTGCCGATTCTGCTTCGGCATTTCTTTACCTGATCACGTTTGTACATCTCTTGCATGTGCTCATTGCCTTACTTTACCTCATGAAGGTTGCAATTGCCTCATTTTCAGGTAAGTTTAATTCTCAAAACACATTATCACTCAGATTGAGCAGTATCTTCTGGCACTTTTTAGGGCTTTTGTGGCTGTATTTACTCGTCTTTTTGATTTTTATTCACTAAACTTGCACAAAAATTTCTCTTAAAATGGCTGGACATTCTGCACAACTAGACGCCAAAACACTATGGGGTGGTAAAGAATCCCCTTTCCAAACAAGTTATGGCAAACTAATGATGTGGTTCTTCCTTGTTTCGGATGCACTCACTTTCAGCGGTTTATTAATTGCTTATGGCTTTACGCGCCACAACGCCCAAGATGCTTGGCCGATCGGTGAAGAAACCTTTAACTCCATGCCTTTCTTAGGTCATGGCTATCCGCTACTTTATGTGGCCCTCATGACTTTCATCCTCATCGTATCTTCGGTTACTATGGTATTAGCTGTTGAAGCTGGTCACCGCATGGACCGCAAAGGAGTTACCAAATGGATGATCGCTACTGTCATTGGTGGTTTCTTCTTTTTAGGCTCACAAGCTTGGGAATGGTCTCACTTCATTCACGGTTCTGAGTTCGGTAAAATCGAACTTTCCGATGGTTCTGTTGCCATTGTAAAAGGTCATTTTGGTGAAATCAACAGCTTTACTGTTCTTGAAGCCGGTAAAAAACACAAAGTAGGTACTGTCATCAAAGAAGACCTCATGCACCAATTCCAGCATGCTGCTGAAAAAGGTCATTTAGAAGACGGTAAAATTCATTTAGCCGATGGTTCTGTTGCTAAAATCAACAAAGCAAAAGACCACGACATGAAGCTCATCATCAAAAAAAGCGGTAAGCTTTACCAAGTTGGTGGCAAAGAAATCACGGGCAAAAAAGCTGAGCAACTTTATTATGAGTCGCTTTACGCTGGTGAGAAAAACCGCGTTATCTACGGTGCCAACATGAAACAAAACGAATACGGTCCACAACAATACGCACAATTCTTTTTCTTCATTACAGGTTTCCACGGTTTCCACGTATTCTCAGGAGTTGTCATCAACATCCTCATTTTACTTGGTGTGTTATCCGGAACCTACCACAAGCGTGGTCACTACGAAATGGTTGAAAAAACTGGTTTGTACTGGCACTTCGTTGACCTCGTTTGGGTCTTTGTATTTACCTTCTTTTATTTATTGTAATTCTCTTAAACTACAGATATCATGGAAAGAGACGACCTCATAGAATATTCCCTTCACGGACACCACGACGAAGCTAAAGGAAAAGAAATCCGCAGCAAAATCTACAAAGTCACTATTCTTTTGACTTTGATAACCATCATTGAAGTTTTTATCGGTGCAAGTATCAAACAATCTTCTGATTGGTGGACCACCGTAAAAATCATCTTTATTTTGCTTACGCTTCTCAAAGCGGGCTACATCGTTATGGTCTTTATGCACCTCGGAGACGAACGCAAATATTTGCGCAACGTGATCCTTATTCCTTACTTTATTTTTGTTTTGTACCTGATATTCATTGCCCTCTGGGAAGGTACCGCTGTTGGCAAGGTTTGGGAAACTATGTGGCAATAATTCATGGAAGATAAAACCGCAACCCGCAGTAAAAAGAGATCCATATTAGCACTATCTCTTGTCTTTGGGCCAGCGCTTTTTTTAATTTTCATGGCTACGCGTGGTTGCGACCACCGCTTTAAAAAATTAGCAGATTACGGGTTGGTGAAAACACCAACCTTTTCTGTTTACAACCACAAAGGCAAACAAGAACTATCACTCCAAGATTACCAGGACCAAATTGTACTTATAACCACGCTTCAAACAAGTTGCCCGCACAGTTGTGGTTTGGCTTTCTTTCCGCTCACCCAAAATCTTTACAAAGATCTACGCACCAATAAACGCAAAAAACTAAAGCAGGTGCGCCTTCTTTCTATTGTTGTCGATTCTCTAGGTAATCCAGTTTCAGAAGAACAATTACTTGACATTCAAGACATGTTGCGCAGCCGCGTTGAAGGTTACGACCCCGAACTATGGCAACTCGTCAATGCCGATCCAAAAGCCTTCTACAACCTTACCAATAACGGGCAAAAGCTAATTGTCAAGGATAAAAAATACTTTGGCGGTATATCTTACAACGAACTTATTTTGTTGGTCGACAAACAGAACCACTTAAGAATGGTACTCAACGGACATACTGAAGGCATGATTCGTAAAATGAAAGAACACCTCGCACTTTTGATCAAACAATACGATAAAGAACGTGCTAAAAAACAAAATTAACTGGGTTTTCATTTGTCTCATACTGGCGCTTTCCTGCACAGAAACAAGCCAAAGACGCCTTCCCTATTTAGGGAACTACGATGTTTCTTACCGTCAACACAACGGCAAAACCACCACCGACACCATCTATCAGCGCATTCCAACATTTACCTTTTTAAATGAAGATTCCTTATTGGTGACCAATAAAACCTACGCAGGTAAAGTATGGATCAGCGAATTCTTTTTTGCCAGCTGCCCAAGTATTTGCCCTATCATGAATACGCAACTAAAGAACGTTGCCAAAGCACTTGCTCCCTACCAAAAAGAGCTGCAGTATTTATCCTTTACAATTGACCCCACCAACGATACACCTAGCAAACTTAAAGCGCACAAAGCCAAACTTGGCATTACCAACTCTAACTGGGCCTTTCTCAGCGGAAATGAAGCATTTACCCATCAATTAGGTATCGAAAATTTCCTCATTTTTGCCGGACGCGAAGAAGAAGCATTGGGTGGCTATGCACACTCAGGAGCTTTTACCCTGGTCGACAAAAAAGGATACGTGCGCGGCGTTTACGAAGTTGTGCAGCCAGACCTCAGCATCAACAAAAAAGAATTTCAACGGTTAATAAACGACACCCAAACACTTTTCACCTATGAATACCACTTCGACGCCCAATAAAACAAGCCTGCGCAAATGGATTATTGCTGTTTCTATCGTGATACCAATTGCAGTTGCGGCACTTTTTGGCATTAAAGTAGAAGGCGTAGACTTCTCCTTTCTGCCGCCAATTTACGCTACAATCAATGGTATTACTGCCGTTTTACTCATTCTAGCGCTTACCTTCATCAAAAATGGCAAGGTGGCTTTACACCAAAAAACAATTCAAGTTGCATTAGGCCTTAGTGTATTATTCTTGCTTTGCTATGTGGCTTACCACATGACCTCCGACTCCACGATTTATGGTGATTTGGATGCCAATGGCAAACTAGATGAAATCGAACTCAATGATGTGAAATCCTCTCGATTGGCGTATATCATTTTGTTGCTATCGCATATCACACTAAGTGTAGCCGTAATTCCAGTTGTACTGTTCACCTACTTACACGCTTGGGAAGGCAATTACCAAAAGCATAAAAAATGGGCCAAATTCGCATTTCCAATCTGGTTATATGTTGCAATTACCGGTGTTGTGGTCTATTTAATGATCTCTCCTTACTATGGTCACTGATTTTTGTGTAACTTTCGTTAAACATAAAATTTCAAACCATGGCCTACCTGCACTTACTTAGCAATCACTTTCCAATACTCGGATCACTTTTCGGCATTCTATTATTAGTTGTAGCACTACTCAAACCAAATTTAAAAACCACCCTTAGTGCTTATATTATTTTGCTCATCAGTGGCATTGGCGGTGTTATTGCTTACTTTACTGGTGAGCCAGCTGAAGAAAGCATCGAACATGTGCGTGGTATATCTCACAAAGTGATTCATATTCATGAAGAAATGGCAGAAAACTCGCTTTTCTTTATATTTCTGTTAACCGCAACCGCCATCATCGGACTATGGGCCGAGCGTGCAAAATGGGAGAGCGCCAAAAAAATCGAACTCTTTGCACTTGTCGTTGGTATTGTTGCATTTATTCTATTTGCATTTACAGGCTACCTCGGTGGTCATATCAGACATGGCGCATAATCTAGACCCTAAACAACTCCGTTACGACAAAGCCTATTTGCGCTTAGCTGCAAGTTGGGCCCTCCTCTCGCATTGCACAAGAAAACAAGTTGGTGCCATTATCGTTAAAGACGCCATCATCATATCTGACGGCTACAACGGCACCCCTGCTGGCTTTGACAACTGCTGCGAAGACGAGCACAACCAAACCCATTGGTACGTTTTACACGCCGAGGCAAACGCCATTCTAAAGGTTGCGCGCTCAACCAATAATTGTAAAGACGCCACACTTTACCTTACCCATTCACCATGTAAAGACTGCAGCAAACTCGTATTGCAATCCGGTATCAAGCGCTTGGTGTATCGCGAGGCCTACAAAGACCTTTCCGGAGTAGAGTTTCTGAAATCAGCTGGCTTAGAAGTATCACAAATTGAAAATATAGACGATGTCTGAAGAAGGCCCAAAACCACTTTATTGGCTACCCATTTTACTCACTTCCATTGGCGCATTAGGCATTTGGATAGGCAGTGAGCTTTTCAGCAGTTCGAGTAATTCAAGTAAAGAATTACAAAAGCTCGAACAGATCTTTCAAGTGCTAGACGAACAATACGTCGATAAAATCAACAAAGAAGAAATCTTCGAAAAGACGATTTCCGAAATGCTCCACAAACTAGACCCGCACAGCAACTATATTTCAGCCAAAGACCTCAAGTTCCTAGACGAACAAACAAATGCGGCTTTCGGGGGCATAGGAGTGCGTTTCTTGCTCTTTCGCGACACAATCTGTGTCACACACGTCAATGCGCTCTCTCCGGCTTTCTCTGGGGGCTTAAAACGCGGAGACCGCATCGTTGCTATTGATGGCAAGCCTTCTACTGGTAAATCTATCAGCAACGACAAAGTCATGGCGCGGCTCAAAGGGGCGCCAAATACACAAGTGAAAGTTACGATTTACCGCAAAGGAAAAAAGCTTCAAAAGACATTGGTGCGCAACACCATTCCTATAGCAACTGTTCCCGCTTATTATATGATAGACAAGCAAACAGGCTACATCCAAATTGCACAATTTTCACTGCCAACCGCACAAGAATTCCATATTGCTGCCCAGAAACTTCAAGCCAAAGGAATGACCAAACTTCTGCTAGACTTACGCGGCAACGGCGGTGGAACCATGGATGCCGCCATTCAAATTGCTGACGAATTCTTACCAGATGGCTACCTCATCTTAAGTTCAAAAGGACAACACAGCGAGGAAAAGAAACATTATGCAAGCGAAGCAGGCATACTCGAAAAAACAAAGGTGGTGGTGCTCATAGACGCCCAATCGGCCTCGGCAAGTGAAATTCTAGCAGGCGCGTTACAAGACAACGACCGCGCAAAAATTGTAGGGCGCAGATCTTATGGCAAAGGACTTATTCAGCAAGACAAACGATTAAAAGACGGCAGTAATCTACGCATCACGGTTGCGCGCTACTACACGCCATCAGGTAGATCCATTCAAAGACCATACAAAAAAGGCTACGAAGCGTATCGCGCTGAAGAACAAAAGGCGTATGCCGAAGAATACTTTAAACCCGATTCCAGCATTTTTGTAGATTCTCTCAAATACAAAACGCGCAAAGGCAGAACAGTATACGGCGGCGGGGGCATCATGCCAGACGTCTTCATTGCCGGTGATACCTCAGGCACCTCATTGTATCTTTCCGAATTGCAGTGGAGCGGTGTATTCAACGCCTTTGCATTTGACTACCTCAATCAGGCCAAGCTCAATTATAGTCTCCAACAATTCCTGACGCAATTTCAAGTCACAGACCAACTCCTGAATAAATTTACAAGCTTTGCTACCAAAGAATTTGACGTGCGTTTGCAGCGCAACGAGTTTTTACACAGTAAAGAAAATATAAAGCAGTTGCTCAAGGCAGAAATTGCCCGACATCTTTTCTTAGAAAACGGCTATTATCAAGTCATGAATAACCATGATCAAGACGTTCAGCGCGCACTAAAAAGCTTTTAATTTTTGCGGTCCATTAAAAAAACAGCAAAAATAATGCTGGCAATTGCAAGCACTGCTGCAACTGCCCACCAAAAATTATTGTCGAATTGAGGTATAAGTGGAATCATACTGCAAAGTTTAGTTCTATGAATATAATTCAATTGCTGACTTGTTCACACGCAAATGAACAAAACGCGTCAGTTACTGAGCATGCGTGGATACGCAAAGAACAACAATTATATTATTTAGTTGGTTTTCACCCAAGTACGGCGTAAATGAGGGCCAATCAAAAATAGGTGACTGTCGTTAATTTTAGATAAATCTTGCTGGTTTTTGCTTCAGCAGAGCAACTTAGTTGGCCAATCCGTAGCTTCTTCTGCAGTAATTAACTCCAATTCGAGCAGTGTATCAACTGTATTTTTAAGTTGGGCAGGTTCCATGTCTGGTGAATTAGACCATTCGGTCTCGCTTAACCAAGATGCGACTTCGTCCTTTTTTAAAGCGTAGCGCCAGGCGAGAACTTCAGGTGAATCTGGTGCTTGTTTGAGTTGAGACGCACGCTGTTGGACGATGGACAAAACCACCTTTAAAAGTGCTTCGTCGGAAGCCAAGACTTCGTTTCTTACAGCGATCACAAAACAAGGCCATGGCGTATATACTTCACCGATGCGTTTGCACTTGGCTTGATCAACAAATGGTTGGGTAGTATATTTTTCCCAAAGGAAGCCCTGTGCCTCTCCATGACTAAGCGCCCAAAGCCCGCCATATACATCGCCAACCACATCAAATGACAATGAGCTTGACTCCCAACCTTCACGTTGGGCAAGTACAAAACTCATTAAGTGAGAACCCGAACCCTCTCTTGAAATAGCAAAAGTAGCACCATCAAGGTCTTTTAACTCATGAATAGACTGATTTGTCGGGACGTGAATTCCCCAGCAAAGAGGGCTTTGCACATAAACAGCAATGATTTTGGCATCCAGGCCTTTCAAAATAGCGCGGGTTATTCCTTCTGTTAAAAGAACGGCTATATCTAATGATCCAGCTTGAAGTCCTTTGATCATTTGGCCGGTGCCCCCGGTCATGTCAGACCAATGGAGTTCGATTCCTGCAGCTTTAAACTTTCCTTCTTCAATGGCCAAGCGCCACGGTAGGTTAAAATGTTCTGGGACTCCACCGATTTTGAAACGTTTCATGCTTCCTGATTGAAATATTGTCTATCGGACAAGTTTTTATAGTGGCCGCCCAAAGCTAGTAATTCTTCATGGGTACCTTGTTCAATAATGCGGCCTTTTTCCATTACAATGATGCGGTCGGCTTGGCGAATTGTTGACAAGCGGTGTGCAATTACAATTGAGGTTCTGCCAGCTGTAAGTTTTTCAGTAGCGCGCTGTATTAAAAGCTCGCTTTCGCTGTCCACACTGGATGTTGCTTCATCGAGAATTAACAAGGATGGCTGATATACGTAGGCCCTAATAAATGACAAGAGCTGGCGCTGCCCGGTTGAAAGTGTACCGCCTCTTTCTCCAATTTTGTGCGCATATTGTTCGGGAAGCGCACTGATAAATTCATGTGCGCCAACGTCTTTTGCGGCTTTGATCACTTGTTCTAGAGTAATGGAAGGGTCTCCCAAAGTGATATTATTAAAAACAGTGTCAGAGAAAAGAAAAACATCTTGCAATACAATTGCAATATTCTTGCGCAAAGTTTGTAATTCGATTGCCTCAATAGGCACCTCACCTATTAAAATTTGGCCCTCTTGATGCTCGTAAAATCGACCCAATAAATTGACTAGTGTAGTTTTGCCAGAACCCGTGGCACCTACAATTGCAACGGTTTGGCCATAAGTAATTTCTAAATTAAGATCTGAGATAACGGGTTGGTCGGCTACATAAGAGAAATTGACATTTTTGAAGCGTAAATTTTGATTGAAATCTACTTTAGTAAGGCTGCCCTTGTCCTGAACATCGGTTTGTTCGTCAAGCACGGCAAAAATGCGCTCCGCACGAACAGTTCCGCGCTGTAGCACATTGAATTTATCGGCCAGCATTCTGATTGGGCGGTACAATTGACTGATCCAAAACACAAAAGCAAATAATTCACCAAACATGTTCTGAATTTGCGCATCAGTTTTACCTTCAGCTTGTAATGCGCCCCAAACGAGCAAGGCGGCAATTGACAAAGAGCTGAGTAGCTCTACGACCGGAAAGAAAATTGAATTAGCCCAAACGGCTTTGATGTGCGCCGCTCTGTGTTCCGAATTGATTTGATCAAAATGACCAGCTTCTTGTTCCTGGCGATTAAACAACTGCACTAAGCTCATGCCTGTGAGTCTTTCCTGTACAAAAGTATTTAGTTTAGTGACCGCCTGTCTTTCTTGCTGAAAAGACGACTTCATAGCGCGGGCAAAAATACGGGTGGCGAAAATCAGAATTGGCACAGGCAGAAGTGTCATCAAAGCTAGCTGCCAATCTGTTAAGAACATGAATGTTACAATGAGTATCAATGATAGTAAGTCGGCTGCGATATCCATCATGCCGGAAGAAAACACCTCTGTAATTGCTTCCATGTCCGAAACAACGCGTGTCACCATTGCACCCACTGGGTTTTTGTCAAAATAAGACACACGCAGCTGCATAAAATGGCGAATAACCTTTTGACGCAGGTCGCGGATGACGGACTGCGCAAGTAAATTTGAAAAATAAGTTCCTACTACCTGAAGCACTGCTTCTAGCAAAAGCATAACTAAAACGAGTAAAGAGCCCAGCAATAACATGTTGGGGTCTTTTGCTTTTAAGAGATAGCGGTCAATGAGCTGACCAATAACGTATGGTCTTGAAGGCGATAGCGCTGCTAACAAAATTGTTGCGCTTACAGCTACAACCAGGTATTTTTTATAGGGCTTGGCAAATGCGAAAAGGCGTTTGAACAAGGAATATTGTAGCTTTTGACTCATTGTATTACAAAATTAGTTCTTAATTCCTTACCTTTGCATCCAATTTTAAGTATCGTGGGCGTAAAAATCTTTGCAGGCAGGGCTTCCGAACAACTCGCAGCCAACATCGCTAAATCATTTGGCGCAGCTTTGGGCGACGTCAATGTTAGTGTTTTTTCCGATGGTGAATTCCAACCATCATTCGAAGAAACAGTAAGAGGGCAAGATGTTTTCCTCGTGCAGTCCACCATGCCCCCTACCGAAAACTTATTTGAACTTTTATTGCTGATCGACGCCGCTAGACGCGCTTCTGCAAGAAAAATCATCGCTGTTATTCCCTATTTTGGTTTTGCACGTCAAGACCGCAAAGACAAACCAAGGGTAGCAATTGGCGCCAAACTTGTCGCTAACATGCTCATGGCTGCAGGCGTAGACCGCGTCATGACCATGGACCTCCACGCAGACCAAATCCAAGGCTTCTTCGAGGTTCCTGTAGACCACCTCTTTGCCTCGACACTCTTCCTTAAAGAAGTAGAAAAACTTGATCAACAAAATTTAGTTGTGGCAGCTCCTGACGCCGGTGGTGCAAAGCGCGCCAACTCCTATGCCAAAAACCTAAATTGTGGTTTAGCACTTTGTCACAAACACCGCAAAAAAGCCAACGAAATTGCCGAAATGACCGTCATTGGCGATGTCATGGGCAAAGACGTCGTCATCATCGACGACATGTGCGACACCGCGGGCACACTCACCACTGCTGCTGACTTACTCATTGAAAAAGGCGCTAAAAGTGTTCGTGCTTTTACCACCCATGCCGTATTAAGCGGGCCAGCATTTGAGCGCATCAACGCTTCTAAACTCACCGAACTCATCGTTACCGACACCATTCCACTCCAAAGACACAGCGACAAAATTCGCGTGGTGAGTGTTGCCGACCTCTTCGCAGATGTCATTAAGCGCTTGGTCAACAACGAATCGATTAGTTCACATTTTGTAATCTCTTAAATAAATATATAACATGAAAACAGCACATTTGAGCGGTTCGCTCCGAGCGAACGTAGGGAAGAAGGATGCTGCGGCTTTGCGTAATGCAGGCCTAGTTCCTTGTGTGCTTTACGGTCAAGGTGAGCAAACTCACTTCGCAGTAAAGCGAACAGCAATTGACAAAATCGTTTTTTCTCCTGAGGTTTATCAGGTTGCTCTCGACATCGAAGGCAAAAAAGCGGTAGGTATCATTCGCGAGTTGCAACAACACCCAACTAAAGACACCATCCAACACGTCGATTTCTACGAACTCGACGAAAACAAAGAGGTTCGTGTGAAACTTCCTGTTCGCATCACTGGTTCATCTCGTGGTGTAATGGCGGGTGGTAAACTCATGACCGTATTCCGTCAATTACAATGTATTGGTTTGCCTAGCGCTTTGCCAGATGCTATTACCTTAGACATCACCAAGCTTCGTATTGGTCAGTCTATTCGTGTAAACAGCATTGAAATTCCTGGTGTTACAATCCTAGATCCTGCAAACGCAGTGGTTGTTTCAGTCAAAATGGCTCGTGGAGCTGTTAAAGGTGCTGATGCCGGAGACGACGAAGAAGAAGAAGAAGCATAGTCTTTAACTACATCTATTTAAAAACCGTCCATGTGGCGGTTTTTTTTTGTCACTTTTCTTCGTTAATTTCGTTCAAATTAGATATGGCCAACCCTAGAACCCTCATCATTATTCCTACCTATAACGAATTCGAAAACATTTCTAAAATGATTTTGGCAGTTATGGAACTACAGCAGGGTTATCATATACTTTTTATCGACGACAACTCCCCTGACGGCACTGCTGCCCAAATAGAAGCCCTCATGGAAAGACACCCCACTGTTTTTCTAGAAAAAAGACCTGGAAAATTGGGTTTAGGCACCGCCTATATTCACGGCTTCAAATGGGCCCTCGACCGCGACTACACTTACATCATCGAAATGGATTGCGACTTCTCTCACAACCCTACCGACCTCCCTCGCCTTGTTGCTGCATGTGAAAACGGGGCTGATTGCGCTATTGGTTCGCGGTATGTTCGGGGTGGAAAAGTCCGGAATTGGCCTGTTAAGCGCATTTTAATGAGCTATTTTGCAAGCGTTTATGTCCGACTCATTTTATGGATCAATATCAAAGACACCACCGCTGGCTTTAAATGTTACCACCACAAGGTACTTGAAAAAATACCTTTAGACCGCATTCCCTTCAAGGGTTATGCCTTTCAAATTTGCATGAAATATGCCGCAGTCAAACTCGGCTTCAAAGTCAAAGAAATTCCTATCACCTTTGTAGATAGAGTTATTGGTGAATCTAAAATGAGTACCGGTATTTTCAAAGAAGCCTTTTTTGGCGTTTGGCAAATGCGCAAAATGAAATGGAAATGAAAACGATAATTAAAAACGGAACCCTTATTAACGAAGGCAGAAAAACAAATGCCGACATCCTCATTTCAAACGGTAAAATTGAAAAAATTGCTGCTCAAATCACTGTCAATGAAGCAGTCAACGAGATTGACGCAAGTGGTTTACTCATTCTTCCGGGTTGCATAGACGACCAAGTTCATTTCCGCGAACCCGGCCTCACCCACAAAGGCAATATTTACACTGAATCTAGAGCCGCTGTAGCTGGAGGCATCACGAGCTTCATGGAAATGCCCAATACCGTTCCAAATGCGCTTACCCAAGAATTACTAGAAGACAAATATCAAATTGCAGCTCAAACCGCAATTGCAAACTACTCCTTTTTCATGGGAGCGTCTAATGACAACCTCGAAGAAGTACTCAAAACCGACACCACAAAAATTTGCGGCATAAAGGTTTTTATGGGTTCGTCTACAGGAAACATGTTGGTTGATAAAGAAAGTGTCTTAGAAGGCCTTTTTTCACGCGTTGGGGGGCTAATAGCAACCCACTGCGAAGACGAGCATACCGTTCGGGCAAATCTAGCTGCTTTTCAAGAAAAATATGCCGATCAAATTCCGGTAAGTGCCCACCCACTGATACGCAGTGAAGAAGCGTGCTATCTGTCGTCTTCAAAAGCAGTGGCACTTGCACAAAAATTTGGCGCGCGCTTGCACGTACTTCACATTTCAACAGCTAAAGAAACCCAACTCTTCGAGAACACCTTACCTCTAGAACAAAAAAAAATTACCGCTGAAGCGTGTATACACCACCTATGGTTTTCAGATGCTGACTACGCCACTAAAGGCAACTTCATCAAATGGAACCCTGCTGTCAAAACAGCCACAGACCGAGAGGGTATTTGGGAGGCTTTGCTAGACAACCGCATAGATGTCATTGCTACCGATCATGCGCCACACACCATCGAAGAAAAAATGCAAGCATATGGTGCTGCACCTTCTGGTGGTCCGCTTGTTCAGCATGCTTTATTAGCCATGCTAGACAAAGTTAAGGAAGGCAAAATAACCATAGAACGCGTCGTTGAAAAGATGGCGCATGCACCTGCTACCTTATTTCGCATTGAAGAACGTGGTTACCTCCGCGAAGGATATGCAGCCGATATAGTGCTTGTTCATCCAACACCTAGCGCAACTGTTGAGAAAAACAACCTGCTTTACAAATGCGGATGGTCTCCTTTTGAAGGACACCAGTTTTCACATCATATACACAGCACTTACGTCAATGGTAATTGTGTTTATAACAACGGACAAATCATAGAAAACAGTCTCGGAAAGCGACTTCTATTTATTCCTCGATGAAAACGTTTTCCCTCATCTTTTTTCTTCTTTTTCTGTATGCTTGTTCTCAAAACAAGATGCCAACTGGTATTCTGCCACTAGATGAAATGAGCAGTCTAGTCGAAGAAATTACGATCATCGAAACCTATTACCAAAGTAAGTTTGGTGTGCCAAGTCAATACAAAAAAGCTTTAGACGCTTCTGTCAACAAAACGCTTCGAAAAGCCAATTGTACCCGTGCTAAATTTGAAAAAAGCTTGCGCTACTACGCTGCTCACCCAGCACACCAAAAGGCACTCAATGAAGCGCTGCTCACCAGCATGAGCCGAAAAGTCAATTGATCAGAAATAAGGAAAGCTAAAGCTCTAAAAACTATGGTGAAGCGCGTTTACTTGCTCACCTAAAAAGGATGTTGCGCGCTCATCGAAAACCTTTGTTGCTTCAGATGTAAAATAAGCAACTGCACTATTTTTTGACAAACGCGCTTCTATTTCCGGATGCGCTATTAAATAGCTTTCTAATTTTTCGGCAACAATAGGACCTTGTGGCACTACTTGTATAGACGGACCAACTAAATTTTCTATTTGTCGTTGCAAAACAGGATAGTGCGTACAGGCCAATAAGAGGGTGTCAATTTGCGGACTCTTCGCCAATATAGCCCGAACATCTTCAGCAATAAACTGTCGGCCAGCCGGATGCTCGTGTTGTTGGTTCTCAATGAGGGGCACCCACATTGGGCAAGCAAGCTGATGCACTACTGTATCTGGTGCAAATTTGGATAGCTCTATTGGAAAAGATTGAGAAGCTATGGTGCCTGTTGTTCCCAAAACGCCTACATGGCCTGTTTTGGTGCGTTCTCCGAGCACTTCTGTGCTTGGCCGAATAACACCAAGAACACGGTTGTTTGGAGCAATTAGAGGTAAGTCTTTTTGCTGAATGGTTCGAAGGGCTTTTGCAGAAGCCGTGTTGCAAGCTAAAATAACCAAAGGGCAGCCTTGCTCAAATAAAAACTTAACCGCCTCAAGTGTAAATTCATAAACAACATCGAAAGAGCGATTGCCATATGGTGCTCTTGCGTTGTCTCCAAAATAAATGAAGTCCTGATTGGGCAGTTTCTTGCGCAGCTCAGCTAAAACGGTCAAACCACCGTAGCCTGAGTCAAAAACACCTATTGGACCTTGCTTTTCCACGTTTCAAAACTAACGAAAAAAGGGCAACCAACGGCTGCCCTTCATATTTCAGAAAGTACTGATTTATTTTTTCGCGGCTGCGTCGAGTATAAGCAACTCAACAATGACTTCGCTAGTGATATCGATACCACCTTTTGAATACATTGTAGCAGAAACATCTAAGACATAATTCAATTTCTTGCGCTCAGCTACAATATCAATTGACTTTTGAACGCGGTCTAGTATTGGTTTGTTCAATTCTTCACTGACAATTTGAAGACCTTCTTCCAAAGACGCTTGCGTTGCCTCTAACATTTGTTGTTTCTGCATCAAACGACCTTCGATGATCTGACGTTCAGCTGGTGACTTACTTGCTTGGTTGGTAATGTAATCTTGATAAGCCTTTTGAAAATCGGCGTCCATGATACGGAGTTCATCCATGCCCGCAGTTTTCATTGAATCAATTTTTCTGATAGCGTCTTTGCGTGAAGGCAAGGTATCCAAAAGTTTTTGAGAGTCTACATGGCCAATTTTGGTCTGAGCAAAAGAGCTAAATCCGATGACAACAAACAGACCGAGTAATACATTTTTCATTTTTATATTTATTTAGTTATTCCCATTTCTTCGAGTACCTCATCTGAGATGTCGAATTCTTTTTCTGCATAGAGCAAATTACTTTGGTTTGCTTTGTCAAAAACAAAAGCATAACCTTCTCTTTTTGCCACTTTTTTCATGGCGGTAAATACGCGGTCTTGAATTGGTTTAATCAGTTCTTGACGCTTTTGGAAGTAATCGCCGTTAGACCCAAAGTGCTGGGTTTGGAGGTCAATAGCTTCCTTTTCAAGTTTTTCAATTTCAACTTTTCTTTTTTCTCTTTCCTCTTTTGGAAGGAGCACCTCTTCGCGGTCATAGTTACTTTTAAGATCTTTGATAGTCGCGTAGCGGTCTTCGATTTCTTTGGTCCAACGCTCAGCCATTTTGTCTAGGCGTTCTTTTGCTTCGGCGTATTCTGGTACATTTTCAAGGATGTAGTCTGAGTCGATAAAAGCGTAGGTCTGAGCACTGACAAATCGCATGCCAAAAACCAAAATAAGTAGCGCGAAGTATTTCATGAGTTTCATTTGCGTGCTTAGAACGACGAAGTTACCAATTTATTGTTAATGCTACAATTCTCCGAGGTTCATCCCGATTGTAAATGTAAGTTTAGGATAATAACCTTTGGCATTGATATCGAGGTCTGAACCCTTTCCAAAACCGCTCGACCAAGAATCGAGTTGATCGAAACCAAGACCGTAATCTAGACCTAGCATACCAAACATCGGTAAAAAGACACGGATACCCACACCAGCAGTGCGCTTCACATTAAACGGATTGAATTTGTCAAAGCTCGGATAGGTGTTGCCTGCCTCCAAGAAAGAAAGTGCGTAGAAGGTTGCTTGCGGATTGAGCGAGATCGGGTAACGCAATTCCAAAGTGTATTTAGCCACAATTGGATCGCCTCCGGCCGAAGAAATTGTTTGGTCTTCATAACCTCGCAAAGCGATGATTTCACGACCTCCAATTTGATTGGCACCCATTCCGGTTAAGCCGCTTCCACCCATGATAAAACGGTCGAAAGGAGAAATGCCTTTAGATTTGTTGTAAGCACCCATATAACCAAAGCCAAAGCGCGACATCAAGACAAGTTTTTTGTCGGCACTAAGCGGCGTATACCACTCACCTGTAAACTTCAGTTTGAAATATTCCAGGTATTTGTAGCGGTCTTGCTGCGACAAACTTGAGTAGTCTTTTTCTGGACCAAACATAGAATAAGGCGCCGTTGCTTTTGCCGAGAACGTGAAATTCGAACCGTTTTGCGGATAAATTGGAGCGCTCACAGAACTGCGCTGTAAGGTATACTTCAAAGAAATATCATTCGCATAACCATTCTGGAAAAGAGGAAAGAATGAATATTTCTGCACGTCATAATATTGGTAAGAAAGTTCATATGAAGCAACGAAGTAGTCATCTGGCCATTTTTTACGGCGCCCCATAGCAACACCAGCTCCTGAAATAGAAATGCCGTTGTAGTCAGGGTTGGTGCGCAGCAAACCGTTTGTTGAAATAGAAGAGTTGGTCACATAAAAAGTGAGGGAATTTGGCTTCTTTCCGCCTAACCATGGTTCGGTGAAAGAGAAATTATAGCCTTGATAGAAGCGCCCTGTTGATTGTGCCCTAATGGTGAGTCTTTGACCATCGCCACCTGGCAACGGGCTCCAGGCGTCTTTCTTGAAAAAGTTCTTGGTAGAAAAATTATTGAAAGACAAACCAAGAGTTCCAATGATTCGACCCGAGGTGTTTGGGCCTGCACCGCCGTAACCACCAGAAAGCTCAATTTGGTCGCTAGATTTTTCAGCAACAACATATTCGATGTCAACCGTTCCGGTTGCGGGGTTTGGTTTTGGATTCACCTGAAAACCTTGCTCGTCAAAAAAGCCAAGCTGTGCCAACTCGCGCTGCGTACGCATGATGTCTGCTTTGTTAAATAGGTCGCCTGGTTTGGTGCGGATTTCGCGCAAAATGACATGGTCATTCGTTTTAGTATTGCCGCGAATCGTTACTCCTCCAATGTGTGCTTCTTTTCCTTCAATCAGCCTTACTTGGTGGTTGATTTTGTTGTCCTTGACACCAGTTTCAACTGGAGAAATTTGGAAAAACAAATAACCGCGATCCATATATAGCGATGAGATATCGCGGCCATCGCCATTGCCATAAAGGCGCTGATTAAACAAGTCTTTGTTGTAGAGGTCGCCAGGCTTAATACCTAAAACAGTATCCAAGAAGCTAGAGCGGTATTTTGAATTGCCAATCCATTCGATGTCGCCAAAATAGTACTTTTCTCCTTCATTGATTTCAATGCGGATTTTCATGTTTTTGTCGTCGAGCATATAGACGGAGTCGCGGACTATGGCGGCGTCGCGCAAACCTTCGGCATTGAACTTAGCAAGTAAAGCTTTTTTATCGGTTTCGTAACTTCCTTCCGTGTATTTAGAGCGCTTGAACAGACGTTGTGGGCCTTTTTGTTTGGTATCTTTCATGGCCATGCGCAACTTCCAAATGGGCACGGAAGTAACGCCCACAAATTCGATTTCTTTAATGCCAATTTTGATGCCTTTATTGACATTAATGATAAAGATTTCCGAATTGTTAATGAGGGTATCCATCTGACGGTCAATCTGAATCTTTGCATGCAAAAAGCCCTTGTCGCGGTAATAACCCCTGATCTTGTTGTTGGTCTCAAAAACGAGGTTTTCAGTGATTGTTTTTCCCGCATAAAGTGAAATCTCTTCACGAAGTTTATCGGCTTCACGTTTATTTACCCCTACAAATCTGAACTTAGAAAGCTTTGGTCTTGGACTGAGTTCAATGACTAAATACACAATACCCCCTATCTCTTTTTCGGCATAAATGGCAATGTCTGAAAACAAGCCCTCTGCCCACAGATTCTGAATAGCTTTGTTGATTTGCTGACTCGGTAAAGTAATTTTTTGACCCGTGCGGAGCCCTGCGATGAGCTTGATGGCTTGATGATCGTAGTTGTCTGCACCAATAACCCTTACAGGGCCAATTTCGAAAGTTTGCGGATTGGCATAATCGAAATCTAGGCCACCTAAATTATTTGGCGTTTGGGCCTGCACATAACCGGCACAAAACAACAGCACGAAGAAGAGTATTTTATTCATTTAGTGGTTTGAATTTGTTCAGATACCATTCCAAAACGCCTTTCTCTCTTCTGAAAATTAGCGATGGCATCAATAAATGCTTCGCGACGGAAATCTGGCCAATGGGTATCTGTAAAAAGCAACTCTGTATAAGACAATTGCCAAAGCAAAAAGTTACTAATGCGGCATTCACCACTCGTTCGAATGAGTAATTCTGGATCGGGAATGTCTTTGGTTTGCAGCAAGGACGAAAAAACTTGTTCTGATAAGTCAGCACTAGAAAGTTGTGCATCTTGCATGAGTTGATGAGCTGCAAGAGTCGCTTTGATGATTTCTTGTCGGGCTGAATAATTAAGGGCTAGTACTAAAGTGAGGGCCGTATTGTCTTTGGTGCGGTCCATTGCCAACAATAAAGATTCATAGCAATTGCCCGGAAGGCCTTGGATATCACCGATAGTAAGTAAACGCACGCCGTTGGCATGCATTTCGTCGACTTCATTTGCGATAGCGTCGACTAATAAATTCATTAAACCTTCCACTTCATCACTTGGGCGCGCCCAGTTTTCAGTAGAAAAAGCATATAACGTAAGGTAAGAGACACCGAGTTCTCGGGCTGTTTGAATGACCGCCTTTACGGATTCTACACCAGCAGCATGCCCAAATAAGCGGTGCTGACCCTTGTTTTTAGCCCAACGCCCGTTGCCATCCATTATGAATGCTACATGGCGCGGAATATTCTGTAAATCAAGGTTGTT
Organism: Crocinitomicaceae bacterium; assembly: GCA_044346375.1. GTDB lineage: Bacteria > Bacteroidota > Bacteroidia > Flavobacteriales_D > Crocinitomicaceae > UBA952. Next base: position 21,075 of record JBIIZI010000010.1, read on the forward strand.
AATAGTGCTCATTTAGTTAAACGAAAATACACAATCTTTTGCTGAAAATGTCATAAAAAAAGGGAGTGGTGAAACCAATCCCTTTTTGTGTAATGTTGTGAACGTTTTATTCAGCTAAAACGATTAATTTTTGGTTGTTAAGTTCAGCCACACCACCTTTGATTTGGACACTTACCGTAGTGCCTGACACCTCTAGGTGTGCGTTGGCTTCTACAGGAGTGCTTGCTTCAAAACGCAGCTCGCCTTTTCTCAATGAAGAAATAATGGGTGCGTGGTTATTTAAAACCTGGAAAACACCGTCGAGACCAGGAAGACTAACGCTGCTCACCTCTCCTTTAAAAAGGCTTGCTTCTGGTGTGATGATTTCTAATATCATGACTAAGCTTCTGCTAACATTTTATCACCGGCAGCAATTACATCTTCAATACCGCCTTTTAGGTTAAATGCTGCTTCTGGGTATTTGTCATATTTGCCATCGAGGATATCGTTGAAACCTTTGATGGTGTCTTGGATGTCTACGAGTACACCAGGGATACCTGTAAATTGCTCGGCAACGTGGAACGGCTGTGACAAGAAACGTTGTACACGACGTGCGCGGTGTACAATCATTTTGTCTTCTTCAGAAAGTTCATCCATACCTAAGATAGCGATGATGTCTTGAAGTTCTTTGTAACGTTGTAAAGTTAATTTAACGCGTTGTGCACAGTTGTAATGTTCTTCTCCAACGATTTCTTGGGTAAGGATACGTGAAGTTGAGTCTAGTGGATCAACCGCAGGATAGATACCTAATTCGGAGATTTTACGTGAAAGTACAGTTGTAGCATCTAAGTGGGCAAAGGTGTTTGCCGGAGCTGGATCGGTAAGGTCATCGGCAGGTACGTATACCGCTTGTACTGAAGTAATTGATCCGTTTTTAGTTGAAGTAATGCGCTCTTGCATGGCACCCATTTCGGTAGCCAATGTTGGTTGGTAACCTACTGCAGATGGCATACGACCAAGTAGTGCAGAAACTTCTGAACCAGCCTGTGTAAAGCGGAAGATGTTGTCTACGAAGAAAAGGATGTCTTTACCTTGTCCTTCGCCGTCACCATCGCGGAAATATTCTGCAATAGTAAGACCTGAAAGCGCTACACGAGCACGTGCCCCTGGAGGCTCGTTCATTTGTCCGAATACAAATGTTGCTTTAGATTCTTTCATTTCGTTGAGGTCTACCTTAGAAAGATCCCAACCACCTTCTTCCATTGAGTGCATGAAGTCGTCACCATATTTGATGATTCCTGACTCTAACATCTCGCGAAGTAAGTCGTTTCCTTCGCGGGTACGCTCACCTACACCGGCAAAAACGGATAAACCACCGTGTCCTTTTGCGATGTTGTTAATTAATTCTTGGATAAGTACTGTTTTGCCTACTCCTGCACCTCCAAAAAGACCAATTTTACCACCTTTTGCGTATGGTTCGATAAGGTCGATTACTTTGATACCTGTGAATAGGATTTCTGTAGCTGTAGATAATTGATCGAATTTTGGCGCTTCTCTGTGAATTGGAAGGCCGTCTGCGTTGTCCATGGCGTTGATGCCATCGATAGCCTCACCTACTACATTGAATAAGCGGCCTTTAATGCGGTCACCAGTAGGCATTTTGATTGGAATACCAGTCGAAACAACTTCCATGCCGCGCATGAAACCATCGGTGGAGTCCATAGAGATGGCGCGAATTGCGTTTTCTCCAACGTGAGCCTGAACTTCCAAAACGACGCGTGTGCCGTCAGTTTTGTATACTTCCAATGCATCATAAATGTTTGGTAGCGCAGTACCGCGCTCGAATCGGACGTCCACAACTGGGCCGATTACTTGAGAGATTTTTCCTTTGATTGATGACAT
>JBIIZI010000118.1:0-6618 GCA_044346375.1 Crocinitomicaceae bacterium
ATGACGTTGTAATGCCCAACCCTGAAAAATACCCTGGCTTTGAAGAGAATCGGTGTCGTGGACTTTAGTGAGCTTATGGATATAGCCCGTCAAGTTATTCTTGGTTGTTGAATAGGCTGTAAGAAATGGATTTGCCTTTTTAACTTTCTTCTTATTGGCGTTCCCTTTCCATCCATTAGACCTTGGCGCTTGTTTTGGCTTTGAAGCCGTTTGCAAATTTCCGTTTTTTACATGTGGCAATAAGGAATCAAAATCGGCAGCATGTTTGACCCTACTGATGCTATCGAGGTCAAGGCCATTTTCATTCATTTCTATTTCATCGATTTCTCGAAAAGAGCCAATACTTTCTGGACTCGTAAGTTGTATAAAGGTTCCAAAGGTTAGCGCTCCAATAAAAACGGCCTCGATCAAAAGCGTTTCTACACGTTGTTTGTAAATATTGGCATTCCTCTCTAAATCATATAATAAGCTATCATTGACATAATAGCCTTCCGATTCTGTTTTTTCATCATACAGAAAAGCCATGAATGCAGTCACTTCTTCTTTGTCAAATTTGCGGCCATTATGCGTAACTGCCACAATTCCTTTACTGATGAAATTCATGCGGTAAAACCTAAGAACAAGGCCATAAATGACCGAGACAATAAGAGAAATAATGAGAAAAGAACCCGCTTCGGCATTGGGGATAAATCTCAATATGACAAATATCAAAAGAGAAAAAAGAAATACCATGGCAGATAGCGTGACATAAAAGTAGAAAGCCGTATTGTTAAAATTCGAAGAATAATTGACCTGACTACTCCCGTATACTTCATCTACCTTCAAGCGCATGTCAATGAAATTCAAAATACTTACTTTTCGCCTGTTTGTTCCGTAAAGCGTTAGTAAGAAAAGAACAACATTAAAAACGAGAAATAAAATGACAAAGAATAAATGCTGCGTTGGGTCGTCACCAACAGAATTTAAGCCCAATAGGACAAATATCATAATGAGCCCTCTTGCGAATAATTCAGGGATAAAATTTTTGAGATTTTGTCCGAATTCTATATCTAGGGTATCTTTCTTTTCCATTGTTAGAGCTGTTAATTTAAACGCTTGGCATGCGCGATTTTCTTAAGTCCGTAGCGCCAAGTCCAAATGATAAAAATCAATAAAGCTATTATAGTAAGAAGAGCAGACCCTGGATCATATTTAGCTAAAACGCCGCTTGCCATTAAGCCAAAATCATAGGTGCCGTGAAGTAAAATTGGCACGCCCAAACAAAGCGCTAAATAATAATTTTTTTTCTCTGGTTGAAAACGAGAGAAGGCATAAAAAAAGCCCATTGGAACGGCGTCTAACATATGGCCCGGAACGGCAAAAATGGCACGCGTAATGGCAACATTATAGCCCCCATCGCTTACATAAAGTACATTTTCGAAGGCGGCAAAACCCATGGAAACACATACAGCGTAAAGCACGCCGTCGTAATAATGATCAAAAGCATGTGCCCGACTCACAACCAAATGCAACATTAAAAACTTAGCGATTTCCTCAGGAATGGCCGCAAGGAAAAATGAAGTATAAAATGCGCCTTCGACGCCCTTATTGAAACCGAGTAGACCTAAAGGTTGTGAAAACAATAAGCTCACTAAGGTTGAAAGCACGCCGGCGAAAAAACACTTGACCAACAGTGAATAGGGTTCTTTGTTGTATTGATGGTCGTGTTGAAAAAAGATGTAAATGATAATTGCAGCGGGTGAAAGTGCTGCGAGTAGTAAGTTGAGGTCCATAGGTTAGGTATTAGTGTAAAAACATGCGAATGATAAGAAAACGGTTGATTCTTTGATAAAACGGGATTGACTTAAACCATAAAATTACTTGCCAATAACAGAGCATCAAGACAACAAGCACAATAAAAGCAAGGGCTAATTGAAGAAAGGGATTCATGTTATATTGAATGAAAATATCAATTTGCTCGCTAAAAATATGCAGCGCTGCCAGGTGGAGGACATACAGTAACAAACTATAGCTGCCGAAGGACTGTAAGCCAACCAAAAATTTATGCTGCTTCATTAGTGGTTTAAAAAACCACAACACGTGAATAAAACTAAGTGCAAAAAGAAGATACACCCATTGTGCAGGGTAAAACAATTCAACTGCAAAATCGGGTTGAAATAAGGCGGATTCTGACAAAAAGTAAATACTTATAAATAAAATGACCAGCCCTATAAGAAAGCTGAATGCATTTTTAAAGCGCTGTAGCAATTGATATTGTTTACATGTAAAACCAAGTAAAATAAACAAGAGCCATGGAAACAATGGAAACCAACCATTGAATATAAGATTTTGAAGTACTTCCTTAAACTTGTAGGCATCCAATTGAGAAAATGTTACCTCAGGGATATTTTTTTGATAATTGACTTGAAGGAAGAGCGCTACAAGGACAATTGAGCAGAGGGCCGAAATTTGCCAAAAGAGCCTCCATTTACTGTAAAAATAGAGCAAGAGATACCCCAAGCCAATTACATAGAAAACATCAAAACTATAAAATGGGATAATCCCCCAAATAACGACATCCATAAAGGCGCCAACACCAAGGAAGACAAGAGATTTATACAAAACGTTCTTCAATCCTTGGTTTTCTGAAAAATTAAGGCCGGTCAGAAGAAGAAATAGTGGTGCAGGGAAAGAACTTACCAAACGGAGTGCAAAAATAGTATCAAGGCCTGTCGCTGTAAAATGAGGCAGCAGATGCGCAAAGAACATCAGCAAAATTGCAACAGCTCTTAAAAAATCTATGAAATGATCGCGTTTGGAATTCATTTAAATTGATTGATTACAATAAAAACGGATGAAACAAAAATTACCTGAACACCGATAAAGATAAACATGTCCCACTTTTTGGAACGGTCTATTCGGTAACGCTGCTCGATGACGGCATAAAATGACATGATTGTAATAAATACAAAAGTCAGCATGTGCAGTGAGTCGGATAAATTGAAGTTCCCTGTGAATGGAAGCATGCCGTCTGTGATGTATTTGTTACCAATGGCCGTGAATAAAGAGCCTACGATAAGTGCAAACTTCTCTTCGCTCATGTCTAGTGGCAAAAGTATGCTGCTCGAGGCCAAAAGAAAAGCGATGAGCAACGTTATGAAAAGCTTGAGCGCTATCGTATTGGAGTGTCTATCGAGATGAATGTCAATTTCTAAACGATTGTATGAAGCAGACTTACCGAGGTTATAATTGCCAAAATTAGTTTTGTAATTCTCGACGTATAGAGATAAATCTGATTCGAACTTTTTCTCTTCAAAATCTTCAATATTCTCCGGACTAAAGTTGCAAAGTTTTTCCGGACTCAGCTTGACAAAACACAGGTTTGCTGGCTCTTTAATAAACTCCATGTTCATATGGATAACCTGATGGTCATAAGGAAAGCTATTGACCTTGAATTTATTTAAAAATTTTGCCCTCACTTTACATTCTGCGTGGTAACGACCATCTTCTAGTTTTTCTTCGTAAAGCATCGAACAATTGGTTTCAACCGCATTATTGTAGTCTATATACTCTTCGAGCTCGTAAAATTCCTCCTTGGAATTGATCCAAATCCAAAAAACCGCTTCAAAGGTTCTGTCGACGTAATCAATGTTATAGATATCCTCGACCCAAAGGCCTACCTCAATTGTGTCTTTTGCTTTAACAGGAGGATTGACCTTCAAAGACCAAGCCTGGGTAGAGGTACCAAACAAAATAAGTAGCAGAAGCGTTTTTAGCACATGCATCGTCAATAGCTCTTTTATTTGTTGACATATAGCTGCAGTACAGCCAACACTACTTTTTCTGTGAGTAAAAGCGCAAAGAAAATATGGACAACCCCATGAAATCCGGCTACTTGAAAGTTGTTTTTGGCTAGCTCAGCCTTCTCATTTTCTTTGAGGGTAACCTGAACCACAAGCCCCGCAAATCGAAACAAGACAATAGAATAAATCATGGCAACTATCAAAAGACCCGTAAAGACAAAAATGGCATTTGAAAGTGATTGCTCAGCTAAGGAAACAAACGCATGCATTGCTGGCCCCCCAAAAAAATAAAGCACAATGGCAGAGCCAAGAAAAGACAAGCCCAACAAAAACTTGGTGGCGTTATTAAAAGGATAATTGAATTTGTGGAGATACGGTATAAATACCCGATAACACAAAAAAAAGTAAACGATGGTGGCTAAAGTAGCAACCAATATGCTCAAGGCTTCGATCCACATAGCTATTAAAATGGAAGTACTGGATATGGAATAAAGCCACCGGCAAACGATGAAAGCGCAGGTGCAATCATTAACGAAAGCATAAGAAGAACAGCCGCATGTACAAGGGCAATTTCAACGTTGTTCTTGATCAATTCTGCTTTTTCATCCTCTTTGGTGAGTTTGGATACCAAAAAGAAACTAGCGTGAAATAATCCGATAGAAAATCCCCAAGCGCCAACAAAATAGAGTCCAAGATATAGAAAAGCAGAACCAAAATCATTTTGTCCGTAGAAGAAGTTATAGGCATCGGTCATGGTTTTTGAAATGTCAAACAAGACCAATCCTGCCGCCAAAATAGAGGAAATATAAAGTATCGAAATTGCGTTGGTACGGGTTGGCGATAATTTATTAAAATAAGCTGCCTGTATTTTTGTAAAACTCATGAGGTACACAACCCCTAAGACAACAAGCAATAGAATATTAATTAGATCTTTCATAGTTATTAAATTTAAATGTTTATTCTAGTTCAGCTACCCAATCATCACCCTCAACTTGATCACCTAAGCGCCAATATCGGCTCGTTAATTCCCAGAGTAAGTAACGCTTTCCAAAAGTGTTGGTACCCATTGATAAATTGGAATTCATGCGGCCAGGTATGACTACTCCTAATACGCTGTGTCGCTCTGACTCACTTCCCATTACCGCTACATCAAAGCCCATTTCTTTGAGAATTGTAAATGCCGTGAGTGAACGTGTATCACAATCTCCTGTATGAAGGTAAATAAATTCAAACGGAGAATACACTGCCCAAGGATCGACACCTGAACAACAACCCCAACCGGTTTTGTAGGAACAATTTTGATCAAAAGTACCAAAGTCTGTTTCACATGGGCAAGGTTCATCGTTGGTGACAAGCGTGTATTTATAAAACTGAATAGATGAACATACATATTCTAAAGATTGCATGTAATCTAAGTGCTCCCTTCGGATATGTCCTTTCATTTTGCGAATCAAATCTTTCAAAAAGCGTTTGTCGTGCGTATACATGTGGTTATAAATACCCGGACCAGGAAAACCATTTAAGCGGTTATTTTCAGCTTTATCCAAAGCATTTTTAGGGTGTTTGTATTGAATGTATCGCCAGATGCCGTCGAAATCACGCCATCTTAGCGTCGTGATGGTATCCTGACTCACAGTAGGAATGGTGTCATTGGCCGGATTCGGCTCTGGCTCAGGATTTGGCTGAGGACTTAAGGTATCGAATTGGGCTATCCATTCGTCAATATGTTCATCATTGTAAAATCCTTCTTTAAAGAAAGGCAATAACATGAGAGCAATGATGAGTAAGATGATCCAAAAGATCATATTACCAATATCTAATATGCGTTTACCACTACTCATGAACTCTTCGGATTCATTTGAACTAAAGCCTGATAATCATAGGTTGTACTGATGCGATGTGTGATTTTTTGGCTCTCGCGTTGGGTAATTAAAAACGCATAAAAAGAAATTGAGATATCCATTAGCGCAGCTTCTTTAAGCAATTCACCCCCACCGTATTCATGACTTTTTCTAACTAAGACAAAAGGCACCAAAAACAACAAAGCAAACAGAACGTCCATTAAAATTTTGTACTTGTGAATAGACAAATCGAGCACCTCAAAAGCCATAAGTATGGATTGCGAATGGATCAATTTGAATGGCTTTCCTGGTTCTTCTTTGAGCATGTCGAGTGTCCATTGTGCCAAAACTTGTTTCTCCTGCTGTTGTGCCGACAAAGAATTGATGTTTCCTGTTGAATCACGCAACTCCGCTGCGGCATGTAGCATGGGGCTCGCTTCAATTTGGGCAAGCGTATTATTCAAAGACTTATGGAACATGAGCAGTTCAAAAGCATTGGCAACCACACATGAAATAACCAAGATTAAAACGACTTTGATGGCCGAACTAAAAATACCAGAAACATGGAAGTGGTCAAAAGAAGGTGTATGATTGGTTTCGCGAAGTAGCATTTTCTGTTCGTGAACTCTTTTAAGCGCTTCTTCATCGGACATGTGCGTAAAATCTTGACCTTCGTATTGCTTGAAGATTTGAGACATATTGGTCATGTTATTGTATAAATCTTGATGATTTGTGGTCAGATTTAAAAACAGCACGAGAATCAATAAAACAAAACTGATCAGGCCTAGAAGCAGCCCCATGCCAATAGCCATTAGCCAATCATTAAAGAGTACCAAGCCATAAACAACCCCTGAAATAAAGCAAGCCAAAACCAATGTGTAAAACATCAAGGCAAGCAAATTATAGGCGCGGTACTGCCCAACGCGTGCCTGCTCCTCTACCTTATCAAGTAAAAAGTCTCTGGTTCCAAATATGTATTTACCTAAATTCATTGC
>JBIIZI010000119.1:0-6424 GCA_044346375.1 Crocinitomicaceae bacterium
CAATTTTAAGTGTTATTGGCTGAATGCGCGCTTTGCGTTCAATGGCAATCACTTTCATGCCTACACCCAAAGCGTAGGCCGCCAAACTTTGGCCGATGCGTCCAAAGCCAATAATGCCGAGTGTTTTGCCTCTGAGCTCAACGCCTTTGGCATAATTCTTTTTGAGGGTAGAGAAATCACCGGTCTCGATGTTTTTGAAGGAGTCGTTCAAAAATCGGGAAATCGAGAAAAGTTGCCCCATAACGAGTTCTGCAACAGATTGAGAAGAAGAGGCAGGTGTATTGATAACAGTAAGGCCTTTGTCTCGGGCATAGCTTACGTCGATGTTGTCCATGCCTACACCACCGCGGCCGATGAGCTTTAAACCTGGGCAAGCATCGATGACTTCTTTGCGCACTGTGGTTGCGCTGCGCACGAGTACAGCGTCAAAACCCTCTTGGTTAATGGTGTTTGCAAGCGCTTCTTGCGCAACTTTTGCGGTACTTACTTCATGGCCGGCTGCTTCTAGAAGCGATTTACCTAAATCTGAAATGCCGTCGTTAGCTAAAATTTTCATATCAACCTTTTCTATTGAATTCGTTCATGACATCGACAAGTACTTGCACGCTTTCAAGTGGAAGCGCGTTGTACATAGAAGCGCGGTAACCACCAACAGAACGGTGCCCTGGTAAACCAACAATACCTGCTGCTTTCCACATGGTATCAAATTCAGTGCTTCTGGCTTCATCGGTGAGCAAGAAAGTGACGTTCATTTGAGAGCGGTCTTCGCTTGCTACGGCGCCTTTAAAGGACGGATTGTTGTCTATTTCTGAGTACAGAAGGTTTGCCTTAGCTTCGTTGAGCACTTGTTGGGCAGGTACGCCGCCATTGGCTAAAAGATGACGCAGATTCAGCATTGCCACATACACGCTGAACACAGGTGGTGTATTGAGCATCGATTCTTTTTCAACTTGTTGTTTGAGGTCGAGGTAGGTGGGCATGAATTGCGCACTGCTTTTGCCTAAAACTTCATCTTTGACAATGTAAAGTGTGGCGCCGGCTGGCCCGAGATTTTTTTGTGCACCTGCATATATGAGGTCGAAATCTGAAACGTTGATGGTTTTGGAAAAAATATCTGAAGACATGTCGCAAACCAATGGCAAGTCGGTTTGAGGAAAGTCTTTGAACTGCGTTCCGTAAATAGTATTGTTGCTCGTGAAATGAATGTAGTCAACGTCGGTTGGAACTGTATAGTTTTTAGGGATGTAGGTGAAGTTTTGATCTTCTGAAGAGGCGAACACATTGACGTCTAGGCCAACTTTTTTAGCTTCCTTAATTGCGCCACTTGCCCAGGTTCCGGTATTCATGTAGCCAGCGCGTTTGTGTTCGCGTTGCATGTTGAGTGCGGCAATAGTGAAACCGAGTGTGGCGCCACCTTGTAAAAAGGCAACTGAATAGCCCTCTGGGACATTCAAGGCTTTTTTGACTAAATCCATGGCTTCGTCCATGACGGCCACAAAATCTTTGTGGCGGTGTGATACCTCAAGAATAGATAAACCGTTAAAGTCAAGAACAGCCGCAGCTGCTTCTTTAAAGACGTCTTGCGGCAAAATACAAGGGCCCGCGCCAAAATTGTGTTTCATAATTGTTGATTAATGTTTGCTAATGCGTTGCAAAGTTGCAAAAAAAAAGAGCTGCGAAAGCAGCTCTTTGGATCATTCAGATTTTTTTGTGGTTGTTTTTTTGGCGGCCGGTTTTTTAGTGGCCGTGGCAGCCTTTGCTTTAGGTTCAGCCTTGACAGGCTTCTCTTTCTTTTCTTTTTTTACGACAACAATTGGTGCGTCTTCTTTGCGTTTGCGGGTCTTGCCATAAGAACCCATTGCGCGTTTTCCTTTTGCTGTTTTTTTGTCTCCTTTTCCCATAAGTGTTTGTTTATGATACGTGTACACTCAAAGTTATCAAACTTTTTTAAATTCCTCACGAAATTTTTGCGCAAGTTCAGGGCCGCCATTTAAAATGCGTTCACACCAAGAAATTTTGAGTTCAGTTTGCGCTTCGGGGCTCAATAACCAGTTCATAGAACTAGCTTCTAAGCGCGTTCTCATGGCACTTAAAACAAGTGCAGCCGAGACCGATAAATTGAAACTTTCGGTAAAGCCATGCATCGGGATATGTAAAAAGGCGTCTGCGTTGGCGCTGAGTTCTTCAGAGATGCCATGTTTTTCGGCTCCAAAAAACAGCGCTATTGGCTGTGTGAGGTCGATGTTTTGTGGCGTACTCGCTTTGATATGCGGACTCGTGGCTACAATTCGGTAGCCTTTTTGCCGCAAGTGTGCAATACTATCTAAAACGGGTTCGGGTTCTTGTTGGTGTTGCATTACATCTAGCCAGCGGGCAGCGCCCAAAGCGATATCTCGCTGAAATTGGTAATTGTTGTTCTTCTCGATGAGGTGCAATTCTTGAAAGCCAAGGCAATCCATGGTGCGCATGATGGCCGATGCATTGTGATCTTGTTGGATGTTTTCTAGCCCTACTACCAAGTGACGACTTCTTTGTGGTGCGATTTTTTCGAAAAGCCCTACCTTATTTGGTGTAATGATTTTATAGAATTCTTGTAATACGTATGCGTCTTCAGTCATGCATTAGATCAGTTTGTGCATCAAAAAATGTTGGATTTCACCAAAGAGCAGGTGGGAGGGTGCATCGAGCTGGTAGCCGAGTTGTCGGTAAAACGGAAGTGCCACTTCTCGGGCGTGTAAAATGATTTTTTGGCTGCCCATTTCTTTGGAAACACTTTCCATTTCTTCCATGAGTGCCCTGCCGATACCTTTTCCTTGTTGATGTTCAGCCACCGCCATGAAGCGAACTTGTGTAGTTTGTGGGTCTAGTAGATCCAAGCGCCCAACGCCAAGAAGCTGATTTTTGTTGTCAAAATAAGCGAAGTGCTGATGTTGGGATTCATCCGTTGTTTGTTCGCTACCTTTGGCCTGCCCCCAAGGCGCGCGTAAAATGGCGTAGCGCAATTGAAAATAGGCTGTCCATTCGGTTTGGGTTTGCGGGCTGCGGATCATGCTTCAAATTTAAAGGCAATTTGCGAAACGCGTCGGGTATTTTGCCCATTGATTTGCTCTTCCTTCACCAAACTCAGTGCTTTTGGGTCTGCAAAAACTTCGTCTAAGGATTTAATTTTAGCGACTGGAACGTTCAGTTCTAGTAGAGCAGATGTCATTTGAGAACACGTTTTCATGGACGTCATACTTGCTATGTACTTGTATAGCGCTTCTCGGTTTTTGACTCTTTCCATATTCGAGCAAAAACGGGGGTCGTTGGCCAGTTCATTTAGACCGAGGTAGGAAACAAGTTTAATGAAATGTTGGTCAGAGCCGATAGCGAAAGTAACGAGTTGACCATCTTGCGTCTCGAAAATTTCGCCATATGGTGCAATGTTCGGATGCAGACTGCCAATGCGCTGCGCGGTTTGTTGGGCCATCAAGAAATTCGATGCTTGGTTAGCCAAACTGCAAATAGCGGCGTCGAATAACGAAACACTCACTATTTGACCTTTTGCTTGTTGGCGTTGCAAAAGTGCTAATAGCAAGCCTTCTTTGAGCTGATGTGCAGCGAGAATGTCAATAAGTGCAACAGGCATTTTAACAGGACCACTTTCTGGTGTGCCGTTCATGGACATAAAACCGCTTTCTGCTTGTAAAATGAGGTCGTAGGCAATGCGGTCGTTGTCTGAGCCAAAACCAGTGATTTTCCCGATGAGTAGGTCTGGCTTGATTTTCCAGAGTTCAGCAGGTGTAACCTTCAGCTTTTGATCATCACCTTTTTTAAAGTTCATCAGTAAGATGTCTGCATCTTGGAGTTCAGTTAAAAAAATGCGGTAATCCACATCATGTGCCAAGTTCAATTTTACCAACTCTTTTTTATAGTTGACACTGGCATAATAAGCGCTTTGTTGGGACAAATTGCTCTCTTGCTTCAAGCGCCATGTATTGGTGATATCGCCATGTTGAGGGTGCTCTATTTTGACAACGCGCGCGCCGAGTTCAGCAAAAAAAGTAGCAACAGATGGGCCGGCAAGTACGGTCGATAAATCAATGATTTTTAAATCTTGAAGAGGTAAACTACTCATTTTTGTGGTATGGAATCTAGTAAGCGTAGCTCTACATTTGCCAAGCCGTCGCGTACAAAATTAAGTTTTTTAGCCGCAGCCCAACTCACGTCGATAATGCGGCTACTCGATGCCGACATTCTATCCGTAATGCGCAGCACAACTACCGAATCATTTTTGAGATTGCGCACTTCAACTCTTGTTCCAAATGGCAAGCGCGCATGTGCGGCTGTCAAACTATCTGAATAGTAACGCTCTCCTGAAGAGGTGCGCTGGCCGTTCATCGATTGGGCGTAATAAGAAGCTTTTCCGCGCTGGTAGACGTTTTCGCTTCCTGAAAGTAATACCAAAATAAGCAATGAATAAAGCTGATACATAATTTGTTTTAAGAAGTGGACGCTTACTTTCTATGCAGCGTTGTAAAGTTATCAAGTGTAATGTCTTTAATCTTTCCATTACAATACTTCATGATTTTCGCAAGTTCGTTTTCGTCACCAATTCTGATGTGCGTAGCGCAGTTATTTGCTCTGTTATCCGTATATTCTGTTACAAAATATCCTTCGCCTGTTTGCTCATCTATGTTTGATTCTGGTCCAAAAAAGAAACCTGAACTTATGTCTGCTTGCCCGGCCTGGGTATGGCTTGTCTTGCCAAATTCAACCATTTCAATTTGATAATCAACAGTAGTGTAATTGCTGCGTTTTACAGTAACTGCGATTGCTAAATTCCCTTGTTTGCCCGTGTATACGCGAGTTTCTCCTATTTTTGGTGTACAAGAAAATTGAACGGTGTCTTTCTGATCAATGATGACCAAGCTGTCTTTTAATTCTATTTTTTGAAAACCAAGTTCTTGAAGCCCTTCAATAAAATGCTCGGAATAAGCAGCTTTGTTTTTGATGACTATTTCTGTGCTATATGCGGGAGCTTCATTTTTGTCAATATTTTGGCTGTAAACAGAAGATGCTAAGGACAGCACAATCAAAATGCTTAAGCTATTTTTCATGGTTGTCTGTTTTAACATTTGTTCGCTTTGCCATATGATCTTGGTAATAGATAAATTTAAGTGATTTTCTTTAAGTATCAAAAGCAGCGCCTATTTGTTGTATATTTTTAGCTTAGGGAACGAGTGTAAATAGTTTTAAATCCGTAAATTTGGTGCGCATTAAAAATCACAATATCGCACTATGAAAGTTTTTGACCTCGACATGATCCAACGCGTATATGAGCGTTACCCTGCTCGTATTGCTGCTGCTCGTAAGGTAGTGGGCCGTCCACTCACTTTATCAGAAAAAATCCTTTATGCCCACCTTTGGGAAGGAGAAGCCACCACTGCTTCAGAGCGCGGAAAGTCCTACGTCGATTTCGCACCAGACCGCGTTGCCATGCAAGATGCAACAGCCCAAATGGCGCTTTTGCAGTTCATGCAAGCAGGTAAAAAACGCGTTGCTGTGCCTTCAACAGTGCACGCCGACCACCTTATCCAAGCGAAAGTTGGCGCAAGCAAAGACTTACAAGAATCACTCAATCAAAACAACGAAGTATTTAACTTCTTGTCTTCTATTTCCAATAAATACGGCATTGGTTTTTGGAAGCCAGGGGCAGGTATTATTCACCAAGTTGTTCTCGAAAACTACGCTTTCCCAGGTGGCATGATGATCGGTACCGATTCTCACACTGTAAATGCAGGTGGTTTGGGTATGGTAGCCATCGGTGTTGGTGGTGCCGACGCAGTAGACGTCATGGCGGGCATGGCTTGGGAGCTCAAGTTTCCTAAACTCATCGGTGTCAAACTCACTGGCAAACTCAACGGCTGGACCTCCGCCAAAGACGTCATCCTTAAAGTGGCCGACATCCTTACGGTTAAAGGCGGAACCGGCGCTATCGTCGAATATTTTGGCGAAGGTGCCATTTCTTTGTCTTGTACAGGAAAAGGAACTATTTGTAATATGGGTGCCGAAATTGGCGCCACTACATCAACTTTCGGTTACGACGACTCCATGCGCCGTTACCTCAAAGCAACAGGCCGCGAAGAAGTCGTTAAGGCAGCCGATGCCATTGCAGAGCACCTCACAGGCGACACCGAAGTTTACGCTGAGCCAGAAAAATACTTCGATCAACTCATCGAAATCAACCTAAGCGAACTCGAACCACACGTCAATGGCCCATTTACTCCAGACCGCGGTACACCTGTATCCAAAATGCGTGCTGAGGCAACAGCAAATGGCTGGCCTTTACAAGTAGAGTGGGGCCTCATTGGTTCATGTACAAACTCATCTTACGAAGATTTAGCACGCGCTGCTTCTATTGTGAAGCAAGCAGTTGCACAAG
>JBIIZI010000121.1:0-6326 GCA_044346375.1 Crocinitomicaceae bacterium
TCAAATGGTTTTTTATTATTCAAACGGTGCTCAATTGGTGGGTTTAGATATGTACACTGGTGGTATTTTCTCTAATCCTACCTTAACCTTTCCAAACGGCGGTCAGAACTTCGATAACTTCACTTACAGCTGCGCCGACACAACTTTGTACGGCTTGGTACGCGGTGCTAATACCATTCATCTAGGTAAAGTGAATGCGATGACTGGTGAGGTGACAAAAATCAGTACGCAAGCCATAGGGGTTAATTCCTATTCAGTCAACGGAAGCTCAACTATCGACCCGGTGAATATGATTTACTATTTCATCAGTGGTTCCGGCACGGGCTTGGCTATTTATGGCGTCTCTTTGCAAACCGGTTTGGTCGTGTCGCAAAGCACAATTAGCAACACCGGAGCACTTTATTTCGACATGATGCGCATTCAAAGCGATTGTTATGAATCGACACCAACAAGATTCCCGCCTTCGTCTTCTCTTTCGGATCCCGCGTTCAAAACTGTAACTGTTCAAGTTGCGCCAAACCCATTTGCAGATCAGGTACAGATCACAAGTAACGCAGAACTCCAAAAAATTGAGCTCTATCAAGCCGACGGTACGTTGATTTGTATTTCAGAGCTTACAGGAAAAGAGTACTCGTTGGAAACAAGTGCATTGCACGAAGGAATGTATATTCTTCAAATCACTACTGTGCAAGGAATGCAAAGCGTTAAAATCTTAAAGTAGGGGTAACGGTCACTCCAAATTTGAATCTTCATTTCGCTGGGAGTCGCGCGCTTTCATCGCGCGATCTTATTTTCAGATCACAAGAAAAAGTCTTTTTGCTGGGATTAAAGATCCCATTGGACCGACGTGCAGTGGATAAAAGCACATTCTTGAGATTCTTTTTTTTGAAGCAATGCTGCGCATTCATTTCATTCGGTCACTTCAAATTTGAATCTTCATTTCGCTGGGAGTCGCGCGCTTTCATCGCGCGATCTTGTTTTCAGATCACAAGAAAAAGTCTTTTTGCTTCGCAAAACGGACTTTTATTTTTAATCTTTTTGAAATGAATTTCAAACGCTTAAAAACAAAAAAGTCCGCTTCTTTCGAAGTGGACTTTTTCTTGTGATCCCGCTGGGATTCGAACCCAGGGCCCATACATTAAAAGTGTATTGCTCTACCAGCTGAGCTACGGAATCTGCCGTTTTGAGGGTGCAAATATACAACTATTCTTTGGATACAACAAAGAAATATATGGTAAATTTGCTAAAAAATAAGGGCGACAAGGCAAATACCTGATTGCCAATACACTAATGATGGCTAATAAAACTATTTTTTTAATAGGAATGATGGGCTGTGGCAAGTCTACGGTTGGCCGTTTATTGGGGCAGCAATTTGCCCTTCCTTTTTTTGATATCGATGCGGCCATTGAGCAAAGAGAGGGGCGTTCTATTTCACAGATTTTTCGTGAACAGGGTGAACTTCATTTTCGAGGCTTAGAGCAACAAGAACTCATAGGGTTGCCGGGTGGGCCGAAAGTTGTGGCTTGTGGTGGTGGTTTACCTTGTTTTGAGGGCAATTTGTTGCGCCTGAAGCAGAATGGGTTGGTGGTTTATTTAGAAGTGCCGCCAGGTGTTTTGTACGCGCGCATACAAAATGAGATACACAGACCACTACTGCATGACTGGCCTGCGTTTGAGCAGTTGTTTTTAGCGCGTGAAGCTTGTTATCGTGGAGCAGATGTCATTATGGATGCAAATGTGCCACCAGCTAATCTATTGCTTGAATTAGAGCAGTTGCTCGTATTATAGGCAATTAATAAAGGTCTTTTTTGAAGCCTACTGCGAAATTGAAGAACAATGGCGAGAGGTATTCTGTAGACGCAGCGGTATTGTTGTTGGCGTTTGCCAAAAGTAAATAATTGAGGGTTACATCTGTATAGATGGTGCCAATTGCAGGTATGGTGTATTTCAAACCACCTTGTAAATAGCCGCCTAATGTAAATATGCGCCCTTCATTTATTTCGCTAGGGTCTGTTTGATGGGTTTGTTCCCAATTATACTGACCGGTTACATCTTTAGGATTATAAGCTTTACGCACTGTGCCAAAACCTAGAACGATTCCCGAACCGCCATAGCCTGCAAAACCGTTGTCGTAGTCGTTGCCAATGTAATACCTGTTCCCACCTTCAAGCGTGAAGTAACTGGTTTTGAATCGGCTATTTACAGCTAAAATGTATGGGTTTGCGTTGGGGTTAATTGCCGTAACGTAGCTTGTGAGGGTGTCGTAGTTGGCTTTTGGGAACAAATAACTCACTCTGCCATAAAGCGTGACGTCACCACTTCTTGGGATTTCTATGTGCGCATGGAGGCCAGGCATGGATAGGCTTTGGTTTTGAATACTTTGCGTATTGAAAAAACGCGTGAGACTTAGACCTCCTCCGTAACTAAATTGGGCGTTCATTTGAAAGGAAAGGCTTATGGCGAAGAAAAGTAGACTGATATATTTCATGGTCAGGGTGCTAACAAATTTTGTTCCAACAAAAATAAGGCCTTTTTCTCGTTCTTTTTTTGTTGTTGTGTTTGTTTTTCATCTAAATTTGTTAAGCTATGTCACGCACGCAATATTTCTTTTCCTTCGTACTTGCGACCATCTCGTTTATTGCAGCGCGTTCCATTCAGCGCGAAGGCATTCAAAACTATTACGAGCAAATTGCCAGTAGCGTTCAAAAAGACCAAGGCTACATAGATTTCGAGCATCCTGCTGCTCCTCAGTACCTTCCAATGGGCGTACAGCCTTTTACTGCCCTTGCTACCCTAGACTCTCTGCGGTCTTTTGCCATCAGTCAAGACTCCCTGCATATCGTTCGCTACGACAACACAGCCAACACATTTGTTCCGCTCATGACCCTAGAAGAAGGTCAGAAAATGACGCAAATTGCCGGTTTCGATTCTACCCTTGTATTTCTCGATGCCGCTCAAGAATTACACTTTCTGAATGCTCCTTACGCTGCAGAAACCGAACAAACTTACCCCCTCCAAAACGAAGAAGGTGCCAATCAATTGCTTTGTTATCATCCCAATTTAAAGCGCATTCTACTTCTGCACAGCAACTTATTGGAAAACGGCGAAAGACATTTCGTTTGTCAAACTTTCAATATTACCAAACGCCAGTTGAGTCAAGTACCACTTTTTTCCTTTGATAGTAAAGAGTTGCTTTTTGAGCCTATTTCTATGGCCATTCAACCGCAGTCAAACGAGTTGTATTTGCTGTCAAAGTCTGGCGAGGTTGTCATTTTGGATCAAAACGGGGTGCTTATGTCTCGTCAGCATTTACCTAAGCAAATCAACGACCCAAAGCTCATTAGCTTTGCTGCAAACGGAGATCTACTCGCCACTGATGCAAACGCACTGCATCCGGTGGTGGTGCGTTTATCTTGGCACAAAATGAGCCCTGAGCATGGGGCCCTCGTTCATTAGTCCGTCGAGCACAGACAAATTCTGAACAAACTCATTCTTTCCTTTGAACACTTGTTGGTACGCTTCTGCGGCATTTATTTCTCTGCCCAACCAAGCTTTTTTATCAGTAGGCGTTTGCCCTGAATACCCCATACTATAGGCTATTTGTAATTGCAAGTCTAGGGCGCTGTTGATCCAATTTAAAATGGCGCTATTGAGTTGGTGTAAATACACATATTTTGCTTCAAAGAGCTGTCTGAGGTCGTAGGCATAATGTTCAAAATGCGGCGAGTTGGCATATGCGCTTTCGATGGCTCTCCAATGTTCAGCTTGCCAGTTTTTGCTGTAGTCTATCTGAAGAGCCTCAAGGGTCTGTTTGCTTGCTGTGTGCAAAATAGGAACATTGAGTTGAATGACACCATTGGCGCTTAGAATTTCAGCGCGTGTGCGGATACTCTGTTTTACAAAATGCTCGTTGAGGTCAAGCACCAAATGAGGGTCTTGAAGCAAAGCACGAACGTAAGCGAGGGAGGGGAAGTATGCGCTCGGTAGAATTGACATGTTTAGTCCACGAATCGGAAAATGCGGTCAAAACGGATACCCAAGAAGGAATCTACAAATGGCGATTTGGAAAACCAAATAAAAGAAGCCCTACCTACGATATGGTCTTCGGGTACGAAGCCCCATACGCGTGAGTCTGCTGAATGGAAGCGGTTGTCTCCCATCATCCAGTAGTAGTTCATAGCAAAACGGTAGCTTGTGGCGCGCTTTCCATCGATGTAAATTTTATCTCCTTTGATGGCTAACTTATGACCTTCATAGGCGCTGATGATGCGCTTATACCAAGCAATGTTTTGAGTGTTGATCGCAATGCGCTGACCTTTTCTCGGAATTTGAAAACGCTGAAAATCGGTCATGGTGTTGTTTACGTTTAAATCTTTAGGAAATTGATCTAGATTAGAAATGCGCTGCATTGGGCTAATTGTAATTGCGGTATTGGTAGCCATATCGCTGTATTGTGGATAGCGAATTTTAGCTAACTTAATCTTGAAATCTGCTTCAATTTTATTTTTTTCTTGACGGGTGAGGTTCAAAATATAAAATTGTGGGTCATTGATGGCATCGAAGTCGGTGCGGGCTCCGTCAGAGGAGTTTTCAAGTCCATAGCGGCTCAGCATTTCTTCCACAGATGGAAAACTTACTTTGTTTTTTTCGATGCGGTAAAGTAAGGCTTGTCCTGGTGCGACATAAGCTCTTTTGCCATTGACATACAATACGGAATTTTGAATTTCGAGGATGTCACCCGGTGTGCCTACGCAGCGTTTAATGTAGTTTTCACGCTTGTCTACAGGTCGGAAAATAAGCCCTCCGTGGGTCATGCCAGCGGCATATTCTTGAGAATTCAGCGGGAAATTTCCAGCAGCAAAATGGGCTCTCGCTCGATTTTTCCAGTTTTCAAAACCGCTAATGTATTCGGCATATAATTTCTGCTGACCTATTGAATCGAGTTGTGATAGGTTTTGGTTGCTTTTACTATTGATGAATTGGCTGAATGCCTCTTGATTGATCAGGCCATGGAAGTCGTGACCCATGAGCCCGCTAGGTGTACGAGGGTCCAAAATGGCGGTGTCGCCAGACGGGAAGTTGAAAACCACAACATCGTTGCGCTTAATTTTGCTCCATCCTGGCAAGCGGGTATAGGTTCCTTTTTCCCAGCTGAGGTATGATTTGATATTGACAATCGGAACAATATTGTGCACCAATGGATAGGAGAGGGGCGTGATCGGAACTTTAGAACCGTAGGCGAGTTTGTTCACAAATAAGAAGTCGCCAACGACCATTGTTTTTTCCATGGAGCCAGTTGGGATTTGAAAAGGCTCAAATGAATAGGTGCGAATAACGGCAGCAGCTACCAAAGCCCAAACAAAGGAGTCACCGTATTCTTTGACACGTGGTTTGCTGCCTGGTTTGTCTCTAGAGACTTTATCCAAGATGATAGCGATGAGGTGACCAATGACAGGAAGTGCCATGAAAAGGATGATGTGGTCGCCCCATTTGCGTTGTTCGAGTTCTTTAGAGTTTGCCCAATTGGTGGCGGGTCCGTATTGCAAAGCATCGTCTTTGGCAATTTTGGCAAATAATAAGTATGGAAAGAAGAGGCCTTGAAGGGTGTCTGTAAAGCTGTAAAACCCAAAACGGCGCAGCAAGCTGACATTGATGGTCATCCACATTACTAAATGTACGCCTGGAAACACGAGGAGTAAGGACCACCAAGGTTTGTTGAGCACTTCTTTATAGAGAATAAAGTAATTGTAGCCGGGTACGAGTGCTTCCCAAGATTTGCGTCCAAGTTTTGGAAATAAACGGTGCCATTGTGCCAAATAAGGATGCGCAAGAATGAGTAAGTAGAAATAAATGAAACTCATAAGGTAGTTTTTAAGACATCGGACATAGTAAAGATGCCTTTGCGTTGGTAAATAAATTCTGCGGCCAAAACTGCGCCTAAAGCAAAGCCTTTGCGGTTGTGGGCAATGTGTTCTATGCGGATGGTATCGATATCGCTGTTGTAGCTGATTTCATGGGTGCCCGGAACATCTGGGCTGCGGTGGGCTACAACCGGAATTTGTTCTTGCGAGTGCGCGTCTAGCGACCACCCTGTATAGTTCGGATGAATGGCTATGATGTCGTCGAGTAAGCTAACTGCCGTGCCGCTAGGAGCATCTAGTTTTTGTACGTGATGTGTTTCCGAAACCTTGACATGATATGCATTGTGCGCTTTCATGAGGGTTGCTAATTGCCGGTTGAGTTCAAAAAAGAGATTTACGCCCACACTGAAGTTGCTCGCGTAAAGTAGAGCGGAGTCGGCTTCGAGTACCAAAGTTTTTACTTGA
>JBIIZI010000122.1:0-6318 GCA_044346375.1 Crocinitomicaceae bacterium
CTGAGCAGTAATGGGGCAACAACTCAAACAAGCTGCTAATCCTTCTTGCTTGATATATCTAAAATGATCTAAAGGTGAAGGATTCAGGTTTTTGAAGTGTATTTTAGCCCAAGACTGAGCGTTTGTTGAAAGATTGAAAATATTGGGGTCCTTGATGCTTAAAGCGGAGTAGTATATGTCTTCTTCTATCGGAAAATACAAATCCTTATCGATGCGTAAAATATAGCGTTCCATTTTTTCTCGGGGTACAACAAACTCATAAGCGCCATTGGCAGCAAGCACAACACTTTTCACAAAAAGTTCGTCGGAGGTACCTATCGGAACTTTGTAAAGAGCGGCGGTAGCACCCGCGAGTCCTTGGTTAAAAGTGTTGTCTGTTACGGTTCCTTTGATCCGAAACTCACCGGTGCCCTTTTGGCAACCTATGAGCATGTAACTCAGGCACAAGACCGTAAATAAAAGGCAAAGTAGAGATATTAAGCGTTCCATTGAGCAATGAGGTTTTGTTTTTCTGACGGAACAAAAAGGTAATCACCACCAAAGTGTTGATCAGTTTCTATTTTACAAACCAAGCCATCTAAGCCGCAACGCACATAATTCAGGGTACTAAAAAACTGAAATAAGTGTTGCTCGTTTTTAACGTCAATTTCCAGTTGAACCACAGGGCGTTTTTCTTGTAAAACGTTACCAAGTAACTGAAAAACCTCCCATTCATGGCCTTCGATATCGCATTTGATGTAGTCGATGCGCTCAAAGGTGCCAAAGAAATCGGTGGTATTGACCATTTGCACATCTTGAGTGCGTTCAGAGGTTGCTTTTTCTTCTGGGCGCATGATGTGAGGCAGACCTGTGCGCATCATGCCATTGGTTTGTGGTAGTACCATTGTGATGCTTCCTGATTCCTTACCCAGGGCCACATTGTGTAGCTCTACGTTTTCGCGCTGGCCAATAAAATGAGCTAATACGGCATGAAACTGCGGGAGGGGTTCAATCGCAATGATTTTGCCGTCTTTGGCTAGTTTGGCGAAGTTTTTAGCAAAATAACCAAGGTTGGCCCCGATGTCGATCACGACAAATTGCGGCTTTATGATGCGCTGAATGAAATAATGAAACTTGAAGGCTTCTTTATTCTTGAGAAGACCTAAATTATAGAGCAGGTAGAAGAACCGATGCAAGGTAAATAAGTAGGCCCTTTCGGGTAATATCATGTAAAGCAATTTCTTCATGCCAATTCTTTGACTCAAAAGTACAATTATTTCTATTTTTAGCGAATGAAAATTACCGTGTTCCTTGCTTTTGTTCTTTGTCTTGGTACAAAGGGTCTGGCACAGCTCCAACTTGATCAAATCATGAAAGGCCCAGGTTTTGTGGGCGCTTTGCCTGAGGCCCCTGAGTGGTCTGTTGATGGAAAGCTTATCTATTATTGGAAAAAGCACCCAGATTCCTTACAGAAAACATATTATTGCCATGACCTCAGTCAAAAACAAACGAAAATATTGAGCAAAAATGCATGGCAAAACCGTTGGGTTTGGACACCCGGCGCAGGGCAACTCAATTACATTCGACTTCACGACGAAAAATTACAGTGTTTAGATGTCCAAACGAATCAAGTGAGGTCCTATGCTTTGTTTACCAATTCGATTTGGAACTTACAAGTTCAAAACAATGCACAAACTGTAGTTTTTCAGCAGGGTCAGCGTTTGTTTGTATTTGACCTTCAAAATGGCCTGGCAAAAAATTTAGTAAGCTACCAAAAAGCAGCATCTGAAAAGCGTTCGTCCGACGGCTTGTCTCAAACAGAACTTGAATTTTTTGAAAGTGTTCGCAAGCAAGAATTACAAAGCACCAAATTCGATTTACCTAGAGTTAAATTCATTTCATTTGAACAGCAAGGTGCCCTACAAGTGGACCCAACGGCTCGTTTTGTGCTGCTCAAAGAAGAACAACAGCCTGAAGAAAAAGCTACAGAAGTGCCACATTTTATATCGGCCGATGCGCATGTTTACAACGAAAAGGCGCGTTCAAAAGTGCTAAATGAAGAACCAACCCAGCGCTTGTATTTACATAACTTAGCTTCGGATTCTTTGGTAGAACTCGATTTTTCTGGGCTCACCCAAATGAATGCCGATGACCGTGCGCTGATCATTCATCCGGCTATTTTTGCCAAAACCAGACATCTGGCTTTACTCGATATCCGTAGCGCCGACAACAAAGACCGCTGGATAGTTTGCTTGGAACTTGAAACAAGCCAAATCAAAGAATTGGAACACCAACACGACAGCGCATGGATAGGCGGGCCAGGGATTTCTTCTTGGAACTTTGAAACAGGTACACTCGGTTGGCTCCGAGATGCTCAAACCATCTATTTTCAGTCAGAAGCATCGGGTTATTCTCACTTGTATACCTTGGATCTTCAAACCAAAACCAAGATTGCACTCACAAGCGGCAACTATGAGGTCCATCAGGCGCTCTTGTCAAAGGATAGCAATTCTTTTTACCTGAACACCAATATGTATCATCCTGGGGCGCGTAGTTTTCACAAGTTGGATCTCAAAAAGCTAGAGATTAAATCACTACTTTCAGAACAAGGCGCCTACGAAGTACAACTTTCACCAGACGAAAAGCAACTAGCTTACCGTTTCAGCACTGCTATCCAACCTTGGGAAATCTTTACTTGTTCGCTCAAAAATCCAAAAGATCAAGTTCAACTAACTACTTCAACTACAGAAATATTCAGCACTTATCCGTGGCAAAAACCCGAAGTCTTGAGCTTTAAAGGCTCTGATGGCGTGGCTGTCTACGCCCGCATGTACACACCTAAGGCGCAAAACAAAAATGGCGCTGCGGTCTTATTTGTGCACGGTGCCGGTTACTTGCAAAATGCGCATTATTACTGGAGCTATTACCAACGAGAGTTTATGTTCCACCAAATGCTCATCGAAAAAGGCTATACCGTACTCGACGTAGATTACCGCGCAAGCGAGGGCTATGGCCGCAACTACCGAACAGCCATTTATCGCCACATGGGTGGCCGAGATTTACAAGATTATGTCGATGCCAAACAATTTTTGGTTTCGCAATATGGCATAGACAGCAATAGAGTAGGAATTTATGGAGGCTCTTATGGTGGTTTTATCACGCTAATGGGGCTTTTTACCGAACCCGGAACCTTTGCCTGTGGCGCGGCTTTGCGCTCTGTTACCGATTGGGCACACTATAACCACGAATACACCACGAACATTTTAAATACACCCGCTGTGGATCCAGAAGCCTACCGTCAAAGTTCTCCCATTTACTTTGCAGAAGGCCTTGCAGATCCGCTATTGATCTTGCACGGCATGATCGACGACAACGTCCAGTTTCAAGACGTCGTGCGCCTCAATCAGCGCCTTATCGAACTCGGTAAAAAAGATTGGTGGATGGCTTTGTACCCAGTAGAACGCCACGGTTTTGAGTATACTTCTTCTTGGACAGACGAATACCGACGGATTTTTGAATTATTTGAAACCTATTTAAAGTAAAAAATGGCGCTACGCACTGAATTCCTATCTGAAAAAATACAAATGTTGGCACATCTAGACGTGCTACAAGAACTTTATCCGAGCCTTACAGCTGAGCAATATGCGGCAGAACTCGATTTGATGTTGCCACACAATTATAGTCAGTTAGCGGTTTACGACAACGAACTTTGCATTGCAATTTGTGGTGTTTGGATCGGTAACAAACTATGGGTGGGCAAGTATTTAGAGCTCGATAATATTGTGGTTTGCGCGAGCCACCGCAGCCAAGGAGTAGGGGATTTGATTTTTCAAATCCTGGAGCAAAAGGCAAAAGAGGAAAACTGCAATATGCTCGCGTTGGATTCTTACACGAGTAATTTCAAAGCCCATAAATTCTTTTACAACCAAGGGTATAGCCCCAAGGGATTCCACTTCATAAAGTTGTTAAACGAAAAAGCAGTGCGTTGAGCACTGCTTTTTTTATGAATCAATGACCCTTTGCTGCTAAATAGCGTTCTGCATCTAAAGCCGCCATGCATCCGGTTCCGGCGGCAGTAATGGCTTGGCGATACGTTTTGTCGGCGGCGTCGCCAGCAACAAACACGCCCGCAACATTTGTTTTGCTCGTTCCTGGTTGGGCGTATTTGATGTAACCCGTTTCATCGAGGTCGATGTAGTCTTGGAAAACAGCGGTGTTGGGTTGGTGACCAATAGCCACAAAGAAACCCGTGCATGGTATTTCGCTTTCTTGGTTGTTGCTGCGGTCGATTGCACGCACACCAGTTACCAACTGGCCATCGCCCAATACTTCTAGGGTTTCGGTATTGAAGCGGATGTCGATATTTGGCGTGTTTTTAACGCGGTCTGCCATGATTTTGGAAGCGCGAAATTCATCGCGGCGCACCAACATGGTTACTTTTGTACAAAGCTTAGAAAGGTAGTGTGCTTCTTCGCAAGCGGAGTCGCCAGCGCCTACAATTACGACTTCTTGGTTTCTGTAGAAAAATCCGTCGCAAACTGCACAAGCAGAAACCCCGCCACCTAATTTGAGGTAGTGTTGCTCGCTTTCAAGGCCTAAATATTTGGCAGATGCACCTGTTGAAATGATAATGGTGTCGGCATGGATTTCATGTCCGTTTTCGGTCCAGCATTTGTGAACACTGCCTGAGAAATCTACTTTAGTGACAAAACCGCTGCGAACGTCTGTTTCAAAACGCTTGGCTTGTGCTTCTAGTTGAAGCATCATGTCGGGGCCTGTGATGCCGTCAGGATAACCTGGGAAATTTTCAACTTCGTTGGTTGTAGTAAGTTGCCCACCAGGTTGCATGCCCTGATACATAACGGGTTTCATGTCGGCTCTGGCCGCATATATAGCAGCTGTGTAGCCCGCTGGGCCGGATCCGATAATTAGACAAGAAATGCGTTCAATTTGACTCATGATGATAGTTTTGGGCAAAAATAACGCATTGTTCTGGCTTAAAATGTAACATGTGGTACATTGTTTTGAACGTTTTCTCCACAAAGTAACTTTTCAACAAGATTTCCGTTGGCAAGAAATAAAATGTATTTTCGTTCTCTCAAACAAAAAACTCATGACAAAAAACTTTATCTTATGTTCCTTCGTGGGCCTATCTTTGGTTTCGTTTGCTCAAAAAAGCGAGACAGAAGGTCCTGAAAACCTCAATTGGTACCTCAAAGATCCTAAAGCCGACGGCGTTTACGGTACAGGTGCAACCAAAGCATACGAAATGCTCAACGCGGCTGGAAAAAAATCTACAACTGTAATTGTTGCTGTTATTGACTCTGGTGTTGAAACCGATCATCCCGATTTGAAAAATGTTATTTGGGTCAACGAAGACGAAATTCCAAACAACGGCATCGACGATGACAAAAACGGTTACATCGACGACGTCAATGGTTGGTCTTTCCTCGGTGGAGCCACCGAAGATATCGGGCAAGAGGCTTTGGAACTTGCACGCATGTACCGTACAGAAACAGCTTATTTCAAAGGTAAAAAAGCAGAAGATATCCCGAGTTCAGAACTCGCGCGTTTTGCTACTTATGAAAAAATCAAAATCGCTTTTGAAAAAGACATCGAAGAAAAAGAAAGTTCGGTTAAAAACGTGCGCATGTTAGCTGATTACATGCAACGCGTGGAGCAACAATCTGGCACTCCTTTTTCGAAAGAAACCAATGCTGCATTTGTACCGGCTACTGAAACCGACAAACGCATTCAAAACCGCATGAAATCCATCTTGCTGATGATTCCTGCAGAACAACTCAATACCGAAATCGCAGGGGCGCTCAAGTCAATGCAAGGTGCACTCGACATGTCTATGCGCGACGCAGATTCTATTCGCATGGCAATTGTTGGCGACAACCCGAACGACCTAACGAGCAAAATCTACGGTTGCAACCGCTACGAAGGTCCAGACGCCATGCATGGCACGCACGTCTCCGGAATTATTGCCGCTTCAAGAGGCAACGGAATGGGCATCGATGGTGTTGCCGATAACGTACGCATTATGGTTTTGCGCGCAGTTCCAGATGGCGACGAGCGCGACAAAGACGTAGCCAATGCCATTATTTATGCTGTGGACAACGGTGCAAAAGTGATCAATATGTCTTTTGGTAAATACTGGACTCCAAACAAAAACTACGTAGATGCAGCCATCGAATACGCACGTAGCAAAGATGTTTTACTTGTGCACGCTGCTGGTAACGATGCCAAAGACAAAGATGTCGAAGATTCTTACCCAACACGTCTTTTGAATAACAAAACAACTGCTCCAAACTGGATTGAAGTAGGGGCAAGCAG
>JBIIZI010000011.1:0-21633 GCA_044346375.1 Crocinitomicaceae bacterium
CACTTGATTGATATACCGTGTTGCGAAAACCGGGAGTGGTCCGGACGGTTTGAAAACCGCCGTCTACGCGGATGCCACTTGCCTGCAAGCGTTGATAGAGCAATTCGGCAAGTAATTTTTCTGGATCGGGCATACTGGCCTTCACCTCATATGCATTCTGATTGGCCGGCAACTTTCCTTTGATGGTCCTTTGGTAATTAAAGGGTGTTCCGTGGACAAATGTTTGATCGGAGCTTATGCCGGCTGAAGTGGCTTGAATCGTTAGCTGGTAATTGTTCTCGATTGGAAAAGTGCTTTTGAGCTTGATGGGCGTACCGACTGGTCCTGTTTGGAAATTCAATTTAAGGGTGTTGTCGTAAAAATTCAGTCCAAAAGCACCACAGCCGTAGTAGTTGCCCATGTCGAGTTGTTGCCAACCAAGAGGACAAGTAAACGCACCAAACGAACTTCCATCGGCAATAATGGCACCATTGATACATTGAATGCCTTTGGACTGGAGTTGGGCAACCCATTCGTCTAAGAACGCCAATTCTTTTCCCGACGCATTGAAGAACCTCGAGCCGAGCGAAACATCACCACCGCCAACGAGGTACAAATTACCATCCCAAACGCCGTGTTCCTTCATTTGCCCTTCTAAACTAAGCTGGGTCTGAGCGCGGTGTTCCGGACCGAGTATATTGAGCGCAGCTGCCGTACTCACCAATTTGACAATTGATGCGCCAGGCAATTGTTGGGCGGCATCATAAGCCGCAAGGGTATCTCCGGTATTGAGGTCGATTGCACAAACACTCCATTTAGTGCCTTTGAGTTGCGGGTCGTTGACCAGCTGCAATAAGTTGGTTTGCAACGCAAATTGAGCAGAGAAGTAAAACGGGAAACAGAGCAAGAGAAGACGTAGCATTTCGGGTGTTTGTCGACAAATTTAATGTAATTTTACAATCCAAAAATGTCGCTATGTTACGTATTCAAGAAGAAAAACTCGCAGGCTTATATAGCATTTACCCAACTGTTTTCAAAGACGACAGAGGCTACTTTTTTGAGTCCTACAAAGCGGAGAACTACGCGGAAATTTGCGGGGGTTTAAGCTTTGTACAGGACAACGTTTCGAAGTCTTCAAAAGGAATTTTACGCGGTTTGCATTTTCAAGCAGCGCCCTTTGCACAAGGCAAACTCGTACAAGTACTCCAAGGAGCCGTGCTCGACGTAGCTGTTGATATCCGACAAACATCGCCGACTTATGGGCAATACTTCAAACAAGTTCTAAGTGCTGAAAACGCCATACAATTGTATATTCCACCAGGTTTTGCACATGGTTTCTACACCCTAGAAGACGACACCATTTTTAGTTATAAATGTACAGCTGCCTACAACAAAGCTGCAGAAGGCTGTTTGCTATGGAATGACCCCACGCTTCAAATCGATTGGGAACTCGCCGCACAACCATTGTTATCGCCTAAAGATGAGTTAGGAGAATTGTTTGGCAATTTTGCATCTCCTTTTCAATAAAAAATGGCCACACCTACCAATCCCAACGATTTCATACGCATACAAGGCGCAAGAGAACACAACCTCAAAGACCTGCACCTTGAAATTCCGCGTCAAAAACTTGTTGTTTTTACAGGGCTCAGTGGGAGCGGAAAATCTTCTTTAGCTTTCGACACTATTTTTGCAGAAGGACAACGCCGCTACCTAGATACCTTCTCTGCTTACGTGCGCCAATTCATTGGCGGCCTCGAAAGGCCCGACGTAGACAAAATAGACGGCCTCAGCCCTGTCATCGCTATAGAACAAAAAACAGTTGGCCGCTCGCCAAGATCAACGGTTGGTACCATTACAGAACTCTACGATTTCTTTCGCTTGTTGTATGCCAGAACAGCCACCGCCTACTCGTTTCAGACCGGCGAAAAAATGGTGCAATACGCCGACCACGATATCACTGAGCTCATCCAAAGTACTTTTAAAGGCAAAAAAGTAGCACTCCTAGCTCCAAAAGTCAAAGGAAGAAAAGGGCACTACCGCGAACTTTTCGAGCAAATTCAGCGGATGGGTTACACCCGCGTTCGGGTCGATGGCGATCTGCTCGAACTAGGTAAAAGTATCAAACTCGACCGCTACAAAACACACGACATCGAAATAGTTGTGGACCGTTTTATTGCCGGCGATGTCGATGAAAAACGTTGTTTGGAAACCATCCAGACCTGCATGAAACTCGGCGAAGGCACCCTTATGGTGCTCGATCTAGAGAACGGACAAATTCGCCATTACAGCAGATCCTTGATGTGCCCCACTACCGGCATCTCTTATCCTGAACCTGAACCCAATCTATTTTCCTTTAACTCGCCCTATGGCGCTTGCACAACTTGCAAAGGCCTGGGTGAAGTCAGCGAAATGGACCGCGATAAAATCATTCCTGATCCCAAACTCTCCATCAAAAAAGGCGGGCTCGCACCACTTGGTGTCTATAAAAAATCCTGGATTTTCGACAAAATTGAGAAAATCTTGCAGGCCCAACAATTTACATTACACACCCCAATTGCCGATATCGACGAAGAACTCATTGAACTATTGCTCTACGGCAACGAAGACATGGAACTGGGCCCTTTAGATACCCAAGAACGCTTTGAAGGCCTGCTCCATTTTATGGGCCGACACGCCGAAGATTCTTCCACAGCAATAGAACGCTGGGCGCAAGGATTCATGCACAAAAAAACTTGCCCAAGCTGCTCGGGCTATCGCCTCAAAAAAGAAGCGCTACACTTTAAAATCGGCGAACAACACATCGGCGAACTGGCCATTATGGACTTGCAAGCACTGCAAGATTGGTGTGCCAAATTAACCGACATGCTCAATGAGCAAGCGTTGTTTATCGGTAAAGAAATCATCAAAGAAATCAATGCGCGCTTAGGGTTTATTCTAGAAGTAGGCTTAGATTACCTCACCATGCACCGCAGCGCCAAGACCCTCTCGGGCGGCGAAGCACAAAGGATCAGATTAGCCACACAAATTGGCACCGAACTACTCAATGTGCTTTATATTCTCGATGAACCATCTATTGGCCTGCACCAACGCGACAACACCAAACTGATCCGTTCCCTCACCAAACTGCGCGATATCGGCAACACCGTTTTGGTAGTTGAACACGACAAAGAAATGATGGAAGCAGCCGATTTCATTGTGGATATCGGCCCCGGAGCTGGACGCCACGGCGGCCAAATTGTTTTTGCCGGAACATACGCCGAAATGTTGCAAAGTGCTACGGTAACTGCAGGGTATCTTAATGGAAAAAGAAACATTGAAGTACCGTCAAAAACCAGAAAAGGAAACGGTTACTTCCTTGAATTAAAGGGTGCAACTGGCCACAACCTCAAGAATGTTGATATCCAAATTCCACTTGGCACCTTTACTTTTATCACTGGAGTCAGCGGCAGTGGAAAGTCGTCATTGATCAATCAGACGCTCTTCCCCATTTTGATGAATCACTTCTACGACCCGATTCGTTCCCCTTTGCCTTTCAAGCAAATCAAAGGCTTGGAGCACCTCGATAAAGTCATTGAAATTGACCAAAGCCCCATTGGCCGAACGCCCCGATCAAACCCCGTCACTTACACAAAAGTTTTTGACGAAATCAGGAGTTTGTTTGCCAGCATGCCAGAAGCCTTGATCCGCGGTTATAAAGCCGGAAGATTTTCTTTTAATGTGGCTGGAGGCAAATGTGAAACCTGCAATGGCGGTGGCATGCGCTTGATTGAAATGAACTTTTTGCCAGATGTATATGTGCTCTGCGAGCAGTGTAATGGTAAAAGGTACAATAACGAAACGCTGGAGGTGCGCTACAAAGGAAAAACCATTGCAGATGTCCTTCAGATGACCATTTCAGAGGGCTGCCAATTTTTTGAAAACCAGCCCAAAATACACCGCATGCTCCTCACTTTGGAAGAAGTGGGCTTGGGTTATGTGCAGCTTGGGCAATCTTCAACAACACTTTCGGGCGGTGAAGCACAGCGCATCAAATTAGCGGCCGAACTCGCTAAGCGCGCAACCGGCAAAACCATTTACATATTGGACGAACCATCGACAGGGCTGCATTTCGAAGATATCCAACTATTGCTGAAGGTTTTGCAAAGACTAGTAGACGAAGGCAACACCGTATTGGTCATTGAGCACAACCTCGACATGATCAAAACCGCCGACTACATTATTGATATCGGCCCCGAAGGCGGACAACGCGGAGGTCAGGTTCTTTTTGAAGGCACACCTACTCAAATGGTTAAAAAGGCTCAAAAAGTGTCCTACACTGCAAAATATTTGGCCCAAGAATTAAAAAAGCGTTAATTTTGACGCTCCTAAAGTAGTAACGAAACTAAAAAACATAAAATGGCAGTAGAAATTACAGACCAAAACTTCGACGAGCTCGTCATGAAATCAGAAATTCCAGTCATCATTGATTTCTGGGCAGAATGGTGTGGTCCTTGCCGTATGATTGGTCCGGTTATCGAAGAAATGGCCAACGAATACGATGGAAAAGCATTAATTGGAAAAGTAAATGTAGACCACAATATGGGCGTTTCTGCTCAATTTGGCGTACGCTCTATCCCAACGATCTTATTTATCAAAAACGGTGAAGTTGTCGATAAATCAGTAGGCGCTGTGCCAAAAGCAGTTCTAGCAGAAAAGCTCGAAGCACTCATGTAAAATTCATTAAGGGAGTTCGCTCCCTTTTTTTATGCCATGGAATCATTCTGGAGAAGACTTCGTTATTACGGCCTAGGTTTCGGCCTCGGCCTCATCCTTACCTTCGGTATATTCAATACCAGAGGTTGTAGCTGGATGCCTGAAAACCGCGTCAAAGAAGCCATGAACAAGCGCGTCTGGATCGTCGACATGCAAAAGGTCAATTCTTTTTACAAAGACCACAAACTCAACGACGCCAAGTTTTACCGCCTCATGCAAGATGCCGATATCTCTTTTACCAAAAGCATCCGTAGTGGTCGTCATAAAGTCTATGACCTCACCTTCACAGACGGCAAAAACAAAGAAGCGCATTGCCTTGCGCGCATGACAGACGAAAGTTTCGTCGTAGAATTTATTCCTGAAGTTAAAAACATTAAGGAATACAGAAAAATGAAAAGTCTTTCTTTTGGAGCATCTATCATCCATGCGCCAGTCCAAAAGCATTTGGTTTACTCCGAAGACAACCCAGCAATCAAAGAGCAGCTGCGCTCACTTGGCATTCTTAACGATATCCAATTGCAAAAAGAACTTTTATCTGGGCACTTTGATTACGAAAAATCGAGGCTCAAGGAACAACCAAGACCTATTCATGTCATCAAATTTCGACCAACACTGCGCCCTGAGCTTCAGGTGACCGCAGCTTGCATTTGGTACAAAGACAAGATCAAAGTTTACAGCCTCAGCGAAGAACGCCTCACTTTTTAGTGCAATTCACAAATTTTGGCAAAAAATTGTTTAAAAGTTCAGTAAAACTGCGCCCGCGCTTCTTTCTGAATTTTTAACTTTGAATCATGGAATTTACTGCAGCGCAGATTGCTGGTTTATTAAACGGAAAAGTCATCGGTAATCCCGACGCCACCGTTAGCGCTTTAGCCAAAATTGAAGAAGGCCAAGAAGGCGCGCTCAGTTTTCTTTCCAACCCTAAATACGAGCCTTATATTTATACCACAGGCTCGAGTATTTGCATTGTCAACAATACTTTTACAGCTCAAAAAGCACTTCCTGCTGCGCTCACGCTCATCAAAGTTGCAGACGCCTATGCGTGTTTTGCACAACTGCTCGCGCTCTACGACAGCATGAATAAAAAAGAGGCCATTATCGAACAGCCCTCCTTTATTCACCAAACAGCTCAAGTTGGTGAAAACGTCTATATCGGTGCGTTTGCCTACATCGGGGCCAACGTCAAAATTGCCGACAACTGTCAAATCCATCCACACGTCGTAATCCAAGACAACACTACTGTAGCCGAACACAGCATTCTTTATCCTTCGGTTAATATTTACAAAGATTGCCAAATTGGCGCACGCTGCATCATCCATGCAGGCACCGTCATTGGTTCAGATGGCTTTGGTTTTGCCCCAGATGAAAATGGTGTTTACAGCAAAATTCCACAAATCGGCAATGTAGTCATCGAAGACGACGTCGAAATCGGCTCCAATTGCAGCATAGACCGCGCCACCATGGGCTCCACCTACATCAGAAAGGGCGTCAAAATAGACAACCTGTGCCAAATTGCACACAACGTAGATGTCGATCAGCATACCGCAATGGCTGCGCAAGTAGGCATTGCAGGTTCGGCCAAAATTGGTAAACACGTCATGATCGGCGGCCAAACAGGTATTGCCGGGCACCTTAGCGTAGCAGACCACACCAAAATTGTGGCCCAATCAGGCATCCCATCCACAGTCAAAAAAGCCGACACCCTCATGGGTACACCGGCCATTCCAATCAACGATTACAAGCGCTCCCATTTTGGCTTTCGGAAATTACCGGGCCTCATCAACAAAATTTACGATTTAGAAAACCAACTCAAAGAGCTGCTTAAAAATAAAGAAGCATGACAGAACAACAACGCACCATCAAAGAAGCCATTGTATTTGAAGGAGTCGGCTTACATACCGGCGAAAAAGTACGCTTAGAAATATGCCCGGCACCCGCCAACCACGGCTATAAATTCCAACGCACCGACCTCGACAACCATCCTATCATTAAAGCCGATGTCGATTACGTCGTGTCAACCGAGCGCGGCACAACCCTCGAGCAAAACGGCGCACGTGTTTACACCACCGAACACGTCCTTGCTGCCCTATACGGCTGCCAAGTAGACAACGCACTGATCAAACTCGACGGGCCCGAAATTCCAATCATGGACGGCAGTGCACTTCCATTTGTGAAGTCAATTGAAGCCGTTGGCTACGAAGAACAAGATGCCGTACGCGAATACTTCGAACTCACCGAAAACATTCCTTGGGAAGACCTCGATAAAGGCATCGAATTCTTAGCCATTCCAGACGTCAACTACCGCCTTACGGTCATGGTAGATTACAACTCCCCAGTGCTTGGCACCCAGCACGCCAGCATGTATCACATTGGCGAATTCAAAAAAGAAATTGCACATTGCCGCACCTTTGTTTTTCTCAGAGAACTCGAATTCCTAGCCAAAAACAACCTCATCAAAGGCGGCAACCTCGACAACGCAATTGTCCTTGTAGACCGCGCAGATGTCAGTCAACAAGAACTCGACACCCTAGCCGATGTTCTTGGTAGAGAAAAGCTACAAGTCAGCATGGACGGCATTGGCGTACTCAATAGCAGCAAGTTACAATGCGAAAACGAACCTGCCCGCCACAAACTTCTCGACATCGTCGGTGACCTCGCGCTTGTTGGCAAACCCATCAAAGCGCATATTCTTGCCGCACGCCCAGGCCACTCGGGCAATGTCCGCTTTGCAAAAGTGCTCAAAGAGCAAATTAAAAAGCAACAACAAGCCGGCCGCATATTCGACCTCAGCAAAGACCCACTCTACACCACCCAAGACATCGAAGGCATGCTACCGCATCGCTATCCATTCTTAATGGTCGACAAAATCATGGAAATTCACCCGACTTCAATTATTGGCGTGAAAAACATCACCATGAACGAACCCATTTTTACCGGCCATTTCCCTGGTAATCCTGTATTTCCTGGAGTGCTTCAAATAGAAGCCATGGCACAGGTTGGTGGAATTTACGCGCTCTCTCAAGTAGAAGATCCGCACCTCTACTCTACCTATTTTATGAAAATTGACAACGTTCGCTTCAAGCAAAAAGTAGTCCCTGGCGATACCGTTGTATTTGAGCTCGTGCTCAACTCCCCAATTCGTAGAGGCCTAGTAGAAATGTCAGGTACCGCATACGTCAATGGCAAGGTAGTTTCTGAAGCCAGCATGCTCGCGCAAATCATCAAAGACAAAGCAGAATGATTTCAAACCTCGCTTCTGTTTCGCTAGATGCCCAAATTGGTCAAAACGTACGCATTGATCCTTTTGCGGTTATTCACCCAGATGTCATTATTGGCAATGGTTGCCACATTCACTCCAACGCTGTGCTCTACCCTGGTACGCGCATAGGCGAAGATTGCGATGTTTTTCCTGGAGCTAGTGTTGGTGTCATTCCTCAAGATTTGAAATTCGGCAACGAATACACCACCGTTGAAATCGGAAACAACACAAAAATCCGCGAGTGTGTCACCATCCATCGCGGCACCAACGACAAACTCAAAACATCCATCGGCGACAACTGCCTCCTAATGACCTACGTCCACATCGCTCACGATTGCCAAATTGGCAACAACGTGATTTTAGCGAGCTACACTGGTCTTTCAGGTCACGTTACGATAGACGACTGGGCCATTCTAGAAGGCAAAGCAGCGGCCCAACAATTTACACATATTGGCAAGCACGCTTTTATTGGCGGCGCCTCCCTGATTCGCAAAGATGTTCCGCCTTACGTCAAAGCCGCTAGAGAACCACTTGCATTTGCAGGTGTCAATTCGGTAGGCCTAAGAAGACGCGGTTTTACCGAAGAACAAGTGCGCGAAATCGAAGACATCTACCGCATCCTTTATGTTCAGAATAGCAATGTTTCAAAAGGTATCAAGGTGGTAGAAGATACCATGGCAGAAAGTCCACTAAGAGCAGAAATCATCGGCTTTATCCAAAAAGCCGAAAACGGCGTAATTCGCGGCATGATATGACCCTACAACGCGCACAAGAAATTGACCTTCAAATTGTCGACTACGCTTTTGGAGGCCGCGGAATTGCCAGATTAGAAACCGACAAAGGACCATTCGTTATTTTCGTAGACAACACCTTTCCTGGGCAATTCGTTCGGGCAAAAATTGAAACCAAACGCAAAACCTTTGCCGAAGCCAAATTACTCGAAGTACTAAAGCGAGCCGACATCGAGACCGTTTCTGAATATCAAGAAATCTCAGGTGGCCCCTACATACATGTTCCCGTTTCTATACAAGAGCAATACAAAAAAGAAAGTACGCTCTCCACGTTTACACGCTTAAGTGGCATCCAAGACAGCAGCGAGAAAT
This sequence comes from Crocinitomicaceae bacterium, assembly GCA_044346375.1. GTDB lineage: Bacteria > Bacteroidota > Bacteroidia > Flavobacteriales_D > Crocinitomicaceae > UBA952. Next base: position 9,094 of record JBIIZI010000011.1, read on the forward strand.
TTGATGGCTTCATTTCATCTCCCGCTCACTACCACTACCGCAATAAAATGGAATACAGCTTTTCGTGCATCGAACACGACTTGCAAACCAACGAAGAACTCGACGACGCCTTTGCTTTAGGTTTCAAAAGACGCGGTACATGGTGGAAGGTCGAAAGCCTCAACAAAGCGAGCGGTCTCTTCGATCAAGTCTGGGAAAACAAACTCAAAGAAATCCGTATTTTTTTACAACAAACTGGGCTTCCAGCTTGGCATCCGCCTCAAAAGAAGGGTTTTTTCAGACATATCGTGGTCCGCAAGTCTTTCTTGAATGACCAATTATTGATCAACTTGGTTACCTCCAACGATGGTATAGAACATTTTGATATTCAAGCATTTGCCAATTTTATACAAGATCTTCACCCGGGCAGAATAGCTGGGCTTTGGCATACCATCAACGACAACGTTGCCGATCGTGCTAAAATCGAAAATGGGCATTCTACACTTGTTTTTGGCCAGGCTGTCATTGAAGAAGAACTCGCTGGGTTGCGTTTTCAAATCAGTATGGAAAGTTTCTTTCAAACCAATCCGGCCTGTGCTGAACTCCTCTACGACAAAGCGCTCGACTACCTATTTGAAGACCCCTTCGAACCTGGCGATATCGCAATGGATCTCTTTTGTGGCACGGGCACCATTGGCCAATTGATGGCCAAGCGCAATTCAACGGTGCGCATTATTGGTGTGGATATCGTAGAAAAAGCGATCGAAGACGCACGTCAAAACGCCGCCAAAAACGGCATTCACAGTGTGGAATTTTTTGCAGCTGACGTCGGCAAATTTCTACGTGAATACCCTGATTTCCAAGGGAAAATCAAGCGCATCATGCTCGACCCGCCAAGAGCAGGTATCGCCCCAAAAACACTACAAAAAGTCATAGCTCTTGATGCAGATAGCATCGTTTACATCAGCTGTAATCCTTCCACCCAAGCACGCGATGCCGCTACCCTCACAGATGCCGGCTATGTTCTTGAAAAATATGCTTTAGTGGACCAATTTCCACATACCGGCCATATCGAATCTATTGCCAAATTTAAAAAAGCATGAAAGTAGAAGTTATTGCCATTGGTGACGAATTGCTCATTGGGCAAACCATCAACACCAATGCAGCTTGGATAGGCCAAGAAATGTCTAGCCGTGGTTACCAAGTTCAACGCGCGCTTGTCATCGAAGACAAACCCGATGCCATTACCAAAGCACTCGACGGTATTTTACCCAGCAGCAATTGCATCATCATAACAGGGGGTTTAGGCCCAACCAAAGACGACCTCACTAAATATACGCTAGCCTCGTATTTCGAGAGTCCACTAGAAATCCACCAAGCCACCCTCGAGCAAATCGAAGGATTTTTTGCAAGCCGCAACAAACCCATGCTCGAAGTCAATATTCAACAAGCTGCGCTCCCTACTAAAGCCACCATTCTAAAAAACAGACGCGGAACTGCCGCAGGCATGTGGTTTGAACAAAACGGCGTCATTTTCATTTCCTTACCAGGCGTTCCGTATGAAATGAAAACCATCATGACCGAAGAAGCCTTTCCGCTACTTGAACTGCGTTTTGCAGGGGCTACACTTTACCACAAAACCATGCATACGCAAGGTATTGGCGAGTCTTTTTTAGCTGATCAAATTGCAGACTGGGAAGACCGCGTTAGAGCTTCAGGCTTGGGCTTAGCCTACCTTCCTTCCCCTGGTGTCGTTAAACTAAGGCTGAGCTCCTATACCGGTAAAGATAACGAAGTGCAAATAGCTGCTTTCTTCAACGAATTAGAATGCCGTATTCCAGAACATATCTTTGGCTACGACGACTGCAGTTTGGAAGCTGCACTTGGCGCACAATTGCTAGCAAAAAATGCCAGCATTGGCACCGTAGAAAGCTGCACCGCTGGCTTACTAGCCCAACACATCGCCAGCATTTCAGGCGCATCCGCCTATTACCAAGGCGCGCTTTTGACCTATTCCAACGAACTAAAAGTCAAAATTGCACAAGTGAATGTCGATACTTTATCCAAACATGGAGCTGTGAGCGAAGAGGTAGCTATAGAAATGGCTGCAAATGGCCGCAGAATCTTGGGAGTAGACTATTGCTTATCCACAACTGGTGTTGCCGGGCCAACAGGTGGCAGCCCTGAAAAGCCAGTTGGTTTGGTTTGGGTAGGCCTCAGCAGCCCCTCTGGTACCATTGCCAAAAAATTTCAATTTGGAGACAACCGTCAACGCAATCTAGAAATGACCGTCCTGAGCGCCATGAACTGGCTTCGTTATCACCTTAAGACAACCTAAGGTACATATATTTTTGTGCCGGTTCCGGCGTAACGAATGAGGTAAAACCCAGAAGGGAGCACACGTCCTTGAAGTTTATCGGCACTATTAGCCTCTAACAACTGGCCATTTAAGCGGAATATTTCGAGTTCGTTTTCTTGCTCAAATCCCGTTAATACCAACCGGTTTTCTTCATCGATGAAAACGCCAAAATTTTGACTCGACACTTCTGAATCCAAACCGATAGTATTGTAAATCAATTCAACATCATCGATCAGTACTTCATCATTGGCACTACCACCGCCAGGAATATGATTGGTAGTAAATGTAAGCAATATGAATTTTGGCGCAAGCCCTGTGTTGACAGTATATGTAAATGGTACTGAGAAACGAACCCAATTATTATTTGTAGGCGAGAATTGGAAATCGGCATCGGCAACAACGTATGGTTCAGAGGCTGCATTGATAGGGTCTTGAACTGAAAATTGATCATGAATAACGGCATGCATTCCCGCTTTTTCACTTGCACCTGCGGTATAACGTGCCCAAAATACGATGGAATCTGGCGCAAGCGTAAGTGCTTCTGAAAAAGCGGCATCGTTCAACACCGTATAGTTGTAGTTGTCTGGGCTACTCAAGTTGGAACTACCCATGTTCATGCGGCCCGTGGTGAGTACGCCATTGGCCATAATCCCTAAGGTACTTTTTGACCAAATTCGCGCACTATAATTGCCAGTTGCGCCAGACCTAACGGTACTTGAGCGCTCCACTTGTTTGGAACCGAATGCGGCAAAACTACCGGTGGCCGTCTTGAATGAGGACCAATTCGTAGGTTCTTCTTGGTTGGAACCTAAGTTGTCCCAGTTTTCAAAGCCAGAATTACCAATTTGTTGTGCGTAAAATTTCGGACCTAAAAGTAAAATTATGGTAAGTAAGTGTGCTTTCATATTCTTGATTTAGAACAAATTTAACATTTTAGGTAACTTTACCAAATGATACACAATACAACTTTACCCGTAATGGAACACTTCTACACGCTTCAAGGCGAAGGAAGTCATAGCGGTAGAGCAGCGTACTTTATTCGTTTAGCCGGCTGTGATGTCGGCTGCGTTTGGTGCGACGTCAAAGAAAGTTGGGATATCTCTCCAAGTCAATACATGCGCATAGATGCAATTCTGGAGGCCATTTCTCAAACCCCAACAGATTTTGTAGTCATTACCGGCGGTGAACCCACCATGCACGACCTAAGCGCTCTAACTTCAGCTTTACACGAGGTAGGCTACGAAATTGCCATTGAAACAGCAGGTGTTCATCCATTAAAAGGCCAGATAGATTGGTATTGTTTTTCACCAAAAAAATTCAAAGCGCCCATCGAAGAAGCCTATATCTTGGCGCAAGAATTAAAGGTTGTGATTGCCCATCCTTCTGATTTCGAATGGGCCGAACAACACGCTGCTAAAGTAGCACCCAATTGTGTGCTTTACCTACAGACCGAATGGGAAAAGCAAGAACGCTTTATTCCCCTCATCATAGACTATATCAAACGCAACAAAAAGTGGAAAATCTCGTTACAGACGCATAAATACATGCAGATTCCATGAGATTGAACCATTTTCTCTTTTTCCTTTTCTTTTTATCACTCCATACGGTATTTGCACAATTTCCGTACTCGAGTTCAAGTAAAAAAGCCATCAAACTTTTTGAAAAAGGGCAAAAAGCCCCAATGGAACTCAGAAATCCACAAACAGGCGCACCTAATTATCAAGAAGGAATCCTGCTTTTGAATGCTGCAATCGATAAAGACCCCAATTTTTGGGAAGCTTATTTACTCAAAGCCGAGTTCTTAGAATACCAACGCAAATATGCCGATGCTGCTTTTTGTTATAAAAAAGCGTTGCAAATTGACCCCACACACAGCATTAGCGGCAGTACGCATTTCTTTTTAGCTGTTTGTCAGCTCACCATTGGGGAATACAAAGAAGCCCTTCAAACCATAAACATCTTTCTTAAAAACCCCAATGCAATCGAGAAATTACAAGGGCAAGCATATCAAATCAAGGCCTGTGCTGAGTTCTCTATAGCAGCAATTGCCAACGCCAAGCCTTTTGAACCAAAAAATGCAGGTGAAGGCATCAATTCGCCGTTTCCAGAATACTACCCCACATTAACTGTTGACGGCAGTCAATTGCTTTTTACGCGCCGCCTGCCTTCTATCCAAGACGGGCATCAGGACGAACAAGAAGACTTTTATGTGTCTTCTTTTGACCCTAAAGCAAACATTTGGACACTCGCCAAACCCATGCCGTCAAATATCAACACTACCTGGAACGAGGGCGCCCCTACCATTTCCGGGGATGGCAAAACCATTATATTTGTGGCCTGTACAGACCCTTCAGGTGTCAATTATGGTGCAGACCGAACCGGCAAAGGATCTTGTGATCTTTTTATCACCGAAAAAATCAACGGGCGCTGGACCACACCAAGCAACTTACCTGGCGCAGTCAACACGGCCAATTGGGAAACCCAACCATCGCTCAGTGCAGACGGGCAAACCCTTTATTTCATTAGGGCTGTTCGTTCCAAAGAAGGTAGATCGAATAGCGACATTTACGTAGCGCATCTTTTAGCAAATGGCAAGTGGTCAGAAGCTGAACGTTTACCAAATGTGATCAATACTACCTCTAACGAAGAATCAGTACAGATCCATCCCGACGGCAAAACACTTTATTTTGCTTCCCGAGGACACATCGGACTGGGCGGCTCCGATTTATTCATGAGCAAGCAAGATGCACTAGGTAATTGGAGTAAGCCTGTGAATTTAGGATACCCAATCAATACCCGTTTCGATGAAAACTCTTTGTTGGTATCAGCACAAGGGGATATCGCGTTTTTTGCATCTGATAGGCAGGGCGGTTACGGCAACCTTGATATCTATTGGTTTGAACTCCCTAAAGAGCTTCAGGCTGTTCAGACTTTTTATTTTGAAGGCACGGCCTTTGACGCAAGCAGTAACGTTAAATTACCTGCACACATTCAACTCACCGATTTAGCCTCTGGAAAGATCGTTTTCGACGGTTTGGCAGACAGCTACGATGGAAAAATTACACTTCCACTTCCGGTAAATCAAAGCTATGCAGTCTTGGTGAATCACCAAGGATACCATCCTTTCTCACTCAATTTCGACTTTACAAATAGTGAAACAGCACAAAGCTACAAGCTAGACATGCCACTTAACCCGCTGAGCTCGACCGCTGAGAACATCCTCAACAATGTCTTCTTCGATCTCGGGAAAGCCACCCTCAGACCAGAATCTAAAATAGAACTCCTGAACCTAAGTGTCTATCTCAATAAAAATCCAAAACTTAAAATTGAAATCCAAGGTCATACCGATAGTCAAGGCGATGCCGCTAAGAATTTATTGCTTTCTGATGCCCGCTCAAAAGCCGTTATTCAGTTTTTAATTCAGGAAGGTATCGACCCTGCAAGGCTTTCCTATAAAGGTTATGGATCGAGCCAGCCAATTGTTAGCGACGAAGCCATTGCCAAACTCACGAACCCAGCTCAGATTGCCGCTGCGCATCAAAAAAATCGTCGAACCAGTTATAGAATATTACCATGATTCCATTTTTAAGACTGATCCGTATCAAAAACCTATTGGCTATTTTGATAGCTATGTTAGGTGTCGCCTATTTTCTGCACAAACAGAACCCCTATGAAGTCATTGATTTTGATGCCTTTCATTATGGCTTGTTGATATTTTCAACGCTTATTATTGCGGCAGCAGGGCACATTATCAATGATTACTTTGATTTAAAAGCCGACCGCATCAATAAGCCAGAGGCGCTCGTTTTGAGTAAATACATGAACAAACGCTGGGCTATTTTAGCCAACTGGATTCTCAACTTTTTGGGCTTCTTTATTGCAGTCATATTATCTTGGCACTACCACACGTTGCTTTTTGTCTTTGTGCATCTCCTTAGCATCAATTTACTATGGTTTTATAGTGCTTTCTGGAAGCGTAAATTGGTCTTGGGTGCAGCCGTCCTTGCGGCCTTACCCGGTCTTGTATTGTTTCTTTCAAGTTGGTTTTTTCAGGTCCTCAATGAGCGCAATGTGCCTTTTTCCCCTTATCAAGAAAGCACGTGGTCGACTTACTTAGACTACCGCTTCATTTATTTTGTAGCCATTTGTGCTTTTTTCATCAATTTGAGCCGTGAAATTGTCAAAGACATCCGCGACATACCCGGAGACAGCATTATTGATGCCCATACCATTCCTCGTAAAATTGGCAGTCAAAAAGCAACTTTACTCGCCCTTCTTGTTCTTCAAATGCCAGCAGTGTTTTTTATCATCTTGAAACTGATTTCAGATTTCAGCTTACCTAGTTTGTATACCTCAGTAGTTCTTGGTCTTTTAGAATTCTTGTTTTTATTAGGTCTCGCCACTTATTTTTTGGCACCTACTCTATTGGAAAAATGGCTGCGCTTGCTTCCGACGCTCGCACTTATTTTAGGACTTACTTGTTTATACTTTTAAGATGCAATTAGTACTTGGCTCGGCTTCGCCCAGAAGAAAAGCATTGTTAAGCGAACTCGGATTTGATTTTAGAGTTGTTACTGCCGATGCAGATGAATCTTTTGATGCCACACAGAGCCCTGAAGAACTCGTGTTGTCTATCTGCCGAAAGAAAATAGCTGCCATTTGGCCACAAATTGCGCCCAATGAAAGACTCATTTGTGCCGATACAATCGTTTTCTTAAACGACAAGGTATTGGGCAAACCAAAAAGCAAAGCTGATGCCATCGAAATGTTGCAGCAGCTCTCTGGACAGACCCATGAAGTCTATACAGGTGTTGTGATCAAGGATACAGGTGCTGAGCACCAACTTGTCGATTGCACAACTGTTCGTTTTCAAGAACTTAAATTAGAAGATATCATCCATTATATCGAGGAGCATGAGGCCATGGACAAGGCTGGTTCTTACGGCATTCAAGACTGGATTGGCCATATCGGTATTGTAGAAATACGCGGGTCCTACACTAACGTGATGGGTTTGCCCACACAAAGACTATATCCTTTTCTAAAACAACTAAATTAGCCAACTTGAATAGTCAACTGTTCTTTATTACAGATTTTTGAGCACAAAAAAACCTCGGGAGACCCGAGGTTTTTTTATGTTGTTTCAAATTTGAGACCCTTAGAGTTTCACTCTGAATTCGATGCGACGGTTTTTTGCGTCTTTTACATCTGCTTCGTCGTCTTCTTCAATTTCGGTACTCGGCATGGTGTCTGATTTGTAAGCCTTCACAATTCTTTCTTCTGCAATGCCGTTGTTTATCAAGTACTTGACACCTGCTGCAACGCGCTTGCGATCCATATCAAGGTAGGCTTCGTTTTCTACACCTGCTTTGATTTCAAGTGGGTCATTGTGACCTGTAATTTCGATCACTAAACTTGGATTTGCATTCATTTGCGCAACAATAAAATTGAGGTTTTCTCTTGCGTTTTCTGTCAAAGAAGCCTTTCCTTGGCGGAAGTAGATGGTTTGAGCAGCAATCTTTTTGTCGATGGTCATTTTCTCATTGATTTCTGGCGTCTTTTCAAAAACTAAATCAGAGAATGAATCTTCGATTTTTGGTGGCTTAGCGTTGTAGCATGCACATTCTGTTGTGTTGTCTACCAAACGTACGATGATGTTGTCGATGTAGTAGTAGGCATGTGTGAGCGGATCTGCTTCAGCATCTTTTGGTTTTTTAACAGCCTGATTGGTGGTTTTGTCGTTGAGGTCAAAGTTGCCAATTGTGATGTATTTTTCATCGCCTTTTGCCGTGTAAACGTTGCAGACTTTTTCCCAATTGAAAAAGCCGTTATAGACTTTATTGACAGTTGACTTCATGACGTGGTCACCACTCATGTAAATGGCACCTGCCTCGCCGTTGCCGGGCTTGTCTTTGGAGAAATAAACACCCATGTTGTTGCAGGCAAATTTGGAGGATTCTGCCAAAGAAAGGGAATATTCTACGCAATAAGTAAGTCCTTTTTTGAGGGTTACTGGCTCTTTGCCTTGCATGAGCTGAATAGTGATGTAAGAACGCTCGCCAGCTAATTTGCCTGGCTTAAATGCAACGATACCTGCATAGACATTTCCACCATTTTCAGAAGTTGGTTCTTCTGTACCGTAAACATTGGCAGGAATTCCGATATCACCATTGGCAGATTTAGAAAATAAATCGGCTTTGATTTCGGTTGGTGAACTAATGCCATTACCAGCTGCGTCTATGCCATTGAGCTCGGTGAGGTCTTCAGAGGCACCTTCAAATGTGATGTTAATAATTTCTTTCTCGTTGGTCTTTTTGCCTTTTTGTGCAAATGTGCCCTGTGTAAGCACAAGAATTGAGCATGCAAGTAGTAAGCTACGAATTGGCGTTGTTTGTAATTTCATAGTTTTTAACGGTATTTATAAATACTTTGACCATTTCTGGATCAATATCGGGATATACTCCGTGACCCAAATTTACAATATGTCTTTGACTTTTAAAGGAATTGAGCATTTTTTTGGTTTCTTGCTCGATCATTTGTGGGCTACCATAGAGCACACAAGGATCTAAATTGCCTTGTAAAGTCTTTTGCTCCTGAACCAAACTTCGTGCCACAGACACTGACATGTTCCAGTCTAGGCCGATGGTGGTGCAAGACAACTGAGCGATTTCAGGCAATGAAGCCACTGCTCCTTTAGAAAACACAGTAAGTGGCGTTCCTTCAAGAGCCGAACAAATTTGCTGGATGTAGCGCAAGCCAAACTCACGGTATTGGTCTTCACCGAGTATGCCAGCCCAAGAATCAAAAAGTTGGAGGGCATCGGCACCAGCCATTAGTTGCCCTTTGAGGTAGGCAATAGTGACGTCGGTAATGCGCTGTAGTAATTGATGTGCTAGTAATGGCTGCGTGTAAAGCAATTTTCTGGATTCACTGAAAGTTTTGGATCCTTTACCTTCGACCATGTAACATAAGATAGTCCAGGGTGCGCCGGCAAAACCAATTAGCGGAACACGGCCATTAAGACCAGCTTTGGTTTGTTTGAGGGCCTCAAAAACATACGATAATCTGTCTTGAACATCGATGTGGGTATCGAGTTGATCGAATTGCGCTTGGCTGCGAATGGTGTTTTCAAACCAAGGACCCTTTTGTTCGATCATTTGGTAAGGCAGCCCCATTGCTTCGGGTATGACTAATATATCTGAGAAAATGATAGCGGCGTCTACCCCTAGTAGATCGACCGGCTGAATCGTGACTTCCGTTGCAAACTCAGGGGTTTCAACCAATTCTTTAAAGCCAGAGAGCTTGGCGCGAACAGCGCGGTATTCTGGTAAGATTCGGCCTGCCTGACGCATAAGCCATACTGGATAGCGCTCGATGGCCTCGCCACGGTGCGCGCGTAGAAATAAGTCGTTTTGAAACATCGTTGCAAAGGTACGCAATTACCATTGAATTTCTTGCTTGCCCAGCATGCGCAAAAACGCATTTGTTTTGCTGAAGGGCCTGCTTCCAAAAAATCCGCGGTGCGCTGCCAAGGGCGAAGGATGTACCGCTTTTAAAATCAAGTGCCTGGAACTGTCTATTCGACGCGCTTTGGCCTGCGCCTTCGCACCCCAAAGGATAAACACAATATTTTCTTTTTCGGTGGCAATTTTTTCAATGACGGCATCAGTAAATTGTTCCCAACCCCAATTTTTATGGCTATCCGCCTGCCCTTCTTGAACGCTTAAAACGGAATTGAGCAACAAAACACCTTGCTTCGCCCAGTGTTCGAGATTGCCATTTGGTAGGTCTTCAAGTTGCAGGTCAGACTTGCGTTCTTTGAATATGTTGACCAAACTTTTGGGTAAAGGCCGGACATCAGATGCAACCGAAAAACACAAACCGTGGGCATGGCCTTTGGTCGGGTATGGATCCTGGCCCAATATAACCACGCGGAGCTCAGACCAAGGACACAATTCAAAAGCCTTGAAAATTGCTGCTTTAGGCGGAAATACAAGTGGGTCAGAAAGCAAATAGGCTTGAGCTACTTTTTGTTCAAGTAGTTGAAAATAGGGGGCCTTGAATTCATCCACCAAAATAGCATGCCAAGATGGATCTAGAGGTAAATCCATTTTAGTTGAGGTCTATCAAAGCAACCCACAAGGTGATTTTACCGCTGTCCATGCGCGGCCAAATTGGGCGAATTCTTCCATCATAAGCAGCAATACCTAGATAATCTCCGAAGAAAACAATTGGATTTGGTACAAAGGGTTGTGCAGAAACGCGCTGTTCTTTGAAGGTTTGGCCACCATCGGTGCTGGTAGCCCATATGACATCTGTTTGGTTGTCTTTAAAGCGCCTGCGGTCGTAGTACACAAAATGCAAATCGCCACGAACTGGGTCTATGGCCATGGAGGTTAGGAATTGATGACGCGGCTCTTTGTCCTGATTCACTCGAATTGGTTCAGACCAGGTAAGGCCACCATCGGAAGATTTCAACAGCCAAACGTCTGTGTTGTCGGGACCATTGCGTTGGTCGCACCAATTGAGGTAAAGTGTTCCGTTATTGGGCCCGCCGCTTAAGTCAGACATCAAAAAAGGCAAGCCATTGGCGCGGTAGATGCCCGGGATTTGGATATCCCAACCACCAATATGATCTGAGAGTTTGCGCTCTTCAGCCAACCACGTGAGGCCGCCATCAGTAGATTTTTGAAACATGATGCCGCGCGGGCCGGTCCAACACACATAGATTTCTCCATTTGGCCCTAAAGCCGGCACGGCACCTTCTACGGTGTTGTCGCCATCTAGGCAATCGCCGCCGAATTTAGAAATCCGAATGGGAGCTGTCCAGCTCAGACCGCGGTCCGTAGATTTTGAAAAAACAATAATGGAGGTGTCTTTAGGATCGGCAGAATCGTAGGCATCGAACTGTGTCCAGGTCATGTAAAGTACGTTCGTTTTGGGGTCGATGACTACCCAATGTTTATCTTGGACTTTTGTGCCGTTGGGTTTCGGGAAAGAACCTTTCGAAAATTGACCCGGTTTGTCGGCAAACTGACAGACTATACGGTCTAGGTGACTTGTTTTATCGTAATCACTAAGGTGAAAATAATACAAGCGGCCACTTTGATCGTATTGCAATACAGGGTCGCCATAAACACCGAACGGACTTTTTAAAGCACTTGACTTCCAGGTTTGGCCACCGTCCGACGAATAATGATAGCCCTGCAAGACAGTTCCGGCAGAGATTTCATCTGGATTGCGCGGATTGATAGCAATAGAAGGCTCGCATTCGTTGAATGCGTATTTGGCAGCAACAGGTGGAATTTGAACATTTTTAACAGGCTGCGCTTGGAGTGCAAACGCTATTAGGCTAGCGCAACCAATAAGTAAGCAACGGAGCATTGGCATCTTTGATTTGAAGTGAGAATTGAGGTTTAGCATAGGTTTTCATGACGCATTTGGTGCTAAATAACTTTCCATCGCGAGCTAATAACAAATCCATGGAAACGCCTGGCTGTAGGTTGTTGTATTTGTTTTCCAAACCGGACTTATCTATTCTGTAACCGTCGCAGGCAAGTATTTCATCGCCTACGCTAATGCCCGCATCTTCGGCAGCTGAACCGCTTCTAACTGTTCTCACCTTTAGCACCTCTCCTGGCTCCAACGCAGCGCCAAAATTGGTTAAGGTACTGGTCTGATCGCTCACTTTTAGACCCATCGGTTCAAAGTATTGCTGGTAGGGAATGATCGCGGTTCCGTTTACATATTGGGTAAAAAACGCGTGCATATCTTCACCACAATAATTGGCTAATTCTTGTTCAAATTCGGTCTCAGAAAAACCGCGTTTGAGGTCGAGGGCATATTTTTGATAGAGCAGTTGCATGAAGCCATCCAGGCTTTGTTTGCCTTTTGATCTTTGAATGAGATAGGCATCTAAAACAGCTCCGATAACTGCACCGCGCGAGTAATAGGTCATGGTGGTGTTGCTGGAATTTTCGTTGGGGCGGTAGGCTTTGATCCAGGCATCGAAACTCGCATGAGCAACGGGCTGAACCCTTGAACCAGGGCTTCCTTCTACGTAATTGATTTGCGATTGCAACTTACTAAGAAACTCTGTTTTGGTGTAAAATCCGGCGCGCAAAAGCAGCAACTCGTCGTAATAGGAGGTAATGCCTTCCATGACCCAAAGTAAAGAAGTATAGCATTCTTGGTCGTAATTAAAT